>NZ_JBWBKF010000093.1:0-95628 GCF_057657925.1 Lederbergia sp. B243.17 | reverse complement strand
ATGGCATGCGGTGGACAACCCTTAGGGGGCTAAAAAAATTGTCCATGCAGGCGATGCTGACTTTTGCTGCTTTAAACCTTAAGAAGCTGGCCAACTGGACATGGAAAACGCCAGTTATGGCGTAATCGGATCGGGTACAATGGGAAACGACAGCTCATCTTTAATAAATATCGCTTCTAAATGACAAAAGGGTTGGAAATCAAATCGATTTCCAACCCTTTTGTCTACACTCTGAGCAGCCAAAGTTGGCTGCCTTTTTCATTCCTTATCTCTTCAGATCAATATTCCCTCCAAGATGCGGTTGTGCGGCGCGTTGCATGGCGGCTAGATCCGCCGTGCTTAACAGCTGTTGCAAAGCTTCACCGTTTTGCTTCGCACTATTCATCCCATTTTCATCACAGAAATGGAAGCTTGCTGCTGTACATTCCCTAGGCTTAACGCCACGGACATTGCTGCAATATCCATCTGTCCCTCCTCTTGGGATTTCATTCTTTCCAATACCTTATCCCGTTTATTTTGCTTCGACATTCAAAATGGTTCGAAGCCTTTACACCACTTATATCGGTAACTACATCCTTTATATAAGCCTTGGACTTAAACTTCGTTATCCAATCACCCATGCAAAAAAGACCTTCTCTATGTGAGAAAGTCATCCTTCTACAGATCCGTGCTGGACCTTTCATACAATCCCAGCCTACCGCTTGAGTAACGGGATTCCCGATTCGTTACTAACCCATGTTCGACGATCCGAAGAGTTTTATTTTTTCAATTACCGCTTGCTTCACTGCCTGCCTTCCTGCCGCTAAATAATCCGCTGCATTGTATAGAGCTTTGTCGCTGTCTAAACAATCCCGGATCACCTTGGTGAAGGCGAGATGATTATCTGCATTCACATTAATTTTTGCAGTTCCGAGCGAAATAGCTTTTTTTATCAGCTCAGGAGGGATTCCGGAAGCACCATGCAAAACTAAAGGAATCCTGATGGATTCACTAATGCTTTTCATTTTATCAAAATCGAGCTTCGGCTCTCCTTTGTACAGTCCATGCGCGGAGCCGAGGGCCGGGGCAAGACTATCAATCTTTGTGCGCATTGTCAGTTCCTCACATTCTTGCTGATCAGCATAGATGGGTTGATTGGACGTGACGTTGCCTTCTTGTCCGCCGATTCTTCCTAATTCCGCTTCAACGGTGACTCCTTTAGGATGGGCATAAGCCACGACTTCACTGACAATCTTCACATTCTCCTCAAACGGGTGATGTGACGCGTCAATCATGACAGACGAAAATCCGGCATCAATGGCTGCTATACAGCTTTCTACGCTGGACCCATGATCCAGATGAAGAGCGACCGGAATGGTAATGTTCATCTCATGGAGGAGGGATGCGGCCAATGTAACAGCAACCGAATATCCTCCAAAATAACGAACCGCATCCTCGGTTACGCCAATGATGGCAGGGGCCCTCTCCTCTTCTGCCGCTTCAAGCACCGCTTGCATCCATTCTAGATTATGGACATCAAAATGGCCGACTGCATATCCCATTTTAAGCGCGTGATCAATCATCTCTTTAACAGGTACGAATGCCATTTACGATCCTCCTTCCGCCTAGATAAGCTTTGCTAGAATTTCTCTTATAAAAGCCGGTTCGTCTTTTGGTGTTCTAGAAGTAATAATGTGTCCGCTGACTACCACTTCCTGATCCAAAAAAGATGCTCCGCTATTTTTCAGATCATCACGAATTCCAATATAACTGGTGGCTTCTACACCCTCTAATATTCCGGCGCTAATCATGACTTGAGGTCCATGGCAGATGCCCGCGATAACCTTGTTATTTTCATGCATGTGTTTAATAAATTCTACTGTGTCTCTATTGACCCTTAACTCCTCTGGTGCATTACCGCCCGGAATGATCACTGCATCAAAGTTTTCCGCCAAAGCCTCAGCACTGGACAACTCAGTTACATATGAAACTGTTTCTTTCTTTCCCCTACACGTGATGCCTTTTTCATTCCCAACAATGGTGGTTTCATGACCTGCTCTTTTCATCGCTTCATATGGGTTCACCATCTCTGAATCTTCATAATCAGGTGCTAATAAGAATGCTACTTTCGCCATTCGTCTCTCTCCTATCAGTATGAAAGCTTCTACATAGAGTAGAAGCTTTCATACGAATTATTTATATCACACTTCAGCTTTTACATTAGTCATATCCAAGAAAAACTCGTATGCTTCCTTGTCCGTGTATCCTTCATGGACAACTTTGTTTACTGCCTGGATCATTTCCACCGGATTTGCAGATTGGAATATATTTCTCCCCATGTCCACTCCTGCCGCTCCCCCTTGGATCGAATTGTAAGCAAGTGAGAGAGCGTCTCTTTCAGGGATTTTTTTTCCGCCAGCCACTACAAGTGGTACAGGGCAAGCAGATGCCACTTTTTCAAAATCATCACAGTAATACGTCTTCACAATTTGCGCCCCAAACTCAGCAAGCATCCTTGTCGCCAGCAAGAAAAACTGGGAAGTACGTTCCATCTGCTTGCCGACTGCTACCACTCCCATGGTCGGGATTGAATATTTGAATCCTAGGTTGACCGCTTCATTTAAAGCTTCGATCGTTTCTTTTTGTCCTTCTGCCCCGATAAAAGTCTGAATTGCAATCGTACTTGCATTCATTCTAATGGCATCTTCCATATCGACAACGAGAGATTCCCTGCTCAAGTCATCCTGCAATACACTGGAGCCTGACGATGCACGGAGAGCGATCGCTTTATTGTACTCGGCAGGAACACTCGTCCTGATTGCTCCCCTTGTCCCCATCAGGCAATCCGCATGTTTCGCTAACTTCGGAATAAGAAGATCCAATCTTTCCAAGCCTGATGTCGGTCCCATAAAATAACCATGGTCAAACGCCAGCATAACGGTTTTCCCTGTATCCGGCCTGAAAATCCTGGACAATCGATCCTTCATTCCCCAGTCTAAGTTTGCAGCCCCTTTTACATGAAACCCTCCTGCATTTGCGAACGGTACCTCTTCTGAAAAATTCTTAGCACTTTTGTTTCCAATAATATCTGCCATTGTTTTTATGTCTCCTCTCAGTTCTTCTTTTCTTAAGAAATTACGTCAGAAATCATAATCCCCTGTATTTTCCTTTGTGAATACAATTCGTTCAGGTAAAATGATGATTCCGGAATCCTTTGCGTCATAGTCATAGCCTTGTACGGAGTTTGGCTCGACCGTCACTTCTCCCATATTCGGAACATCAATTTTGCCGCCAACTTCTAATTTATTTCCTTGTGCCAAGTAATAGGCGACATACACAGCTAACGCACCTTGATCTGTCACATCCCAAAGACCATGATTTGTAATGGTGCCGTTTTCAATGAATTGCCTCATGGAATTAGGTGAAGCAAAACCTGTAATGATTACATCGTCGGCGTTCTTTCCTTTATTTTCCGCCGCTTGCGCCATCGCTGGCAGGGCAGTGGAATCCGGACAGATGACTGCATCAATATCAGGGTAAGACTCCAAAATACTTTCTCCGATTTGGAGCGACTTCTGCTCATTTCCCTCGCCAAATTGCTTCGTTACGATCTCCCACTTCGGATACTTCTCTTTGATGTATTTCTCAGCATAATCAACCCAGGAATTTTGGTCAGGAACCGTTGGACTTGAGTAGAACCAAGCAACCTGCTTCTCGCT
Source organism: Lederbergia sp. B243.17 (assembly GCF_057657925.1). Lineage (NCBI taxonomy): Bacteria > Bacillati > Bacillota > Bacilli > Caryophanales > Bacillaceae > Lederbergia > Lederbergia sp. B243.17. The sequence goes on along the minus strand of NZ_JBWBKF010000093.1, from coordinate 91,930 downwards.
ATCCGGATCATCCATCTGCTCAGCTGCCATATCAACAAGCATCGTTCCTAAAATTTCGGGCGTACCTTGGTTCACATAGACACTGCGATATTGAGGATCTACGTCAGAGTCCCACGTCACAACTTTAATCCCGGCGTCCAATGCTTTTTTCAATGCCTGATTCAGTCCATCCGATGAAACAGATGAAATGGCAATCGCATCGGCACCGCTGCTTACCGCACTGTTTATAATCTGTACTTGGTTTGCCACCGTTCCCTCAGGAGCTCCATCGTATTTCACTTTGAAACCGACTTCCTTTGCCATCGCCTGAGCACCATCATTGCCAGACTCAAAAAAAGCATTGCCCGTCATCTTAGGAATGAACACGACTTCAATATCGCTCGCACTTTTCTCCTTCCCAGATGCGCCACTCCCATCGGAACTGCAGGCAGACATGAGCGAGATCGATAACATCAATCCAGTAAGCATCGATAGCATTTTCTTTTTCTTCATTTTTCCTTCCCTCCTGGCTTTATACTGTTTTTGGTTTAAACAATCGTTTCATATTGCCTTTGAATTCAGCAGAAATTCCTAGAAGCGCGACTGATACGATCAGGAGCAACCCTGTAGCCAGCCCGATAAATTGTGTAGAGACTCCCCCCATTTGCAGTCCTATTTGCAAAAAGCCTACAATGACACTTGCCAACGCTGTGCCTACAACACCTCCTTTACCTCCAGTAATTAACGTACCGCCAAGAACAACCACTGTCAGAATCGACATTAAGTACTCTGCACCGAAATCAGCCCTTGCACTTCCGAGATAAGATGTGAGCATGATTCCCGCAATCCCCGCACTCAGGCCGGATAAGACATACGTGCTTGCAATCACTTTTCTAGTATCGATGCCGGAGTAATCAGCAGCATTTTGATTGATTCCTGTTAAGAATATGAATCTCCCATACTTCGTCATATGGAGCAGGACGTATGCAATTACAAACATGGCGATAAAAAGAATCACAGAATTGGGAATGCCAAGAACAGTTCCGTATGCCAGATTGCTAAAGCTTTGCGAGAAACCGGAGATGCCCTCATAGGCGCTTGCACCCGACAGGCCGACCAGCACAATCGCGATCCCACTATATAAAAGCATCCCACCTAAGGTTATGACCATCGCCTGAACACGAAAGTAAGCGATCAGTACCCCATTCAGCAATCCACAAAGACCTCCAACAAGAATGGCGGCTATGGCGGCGAGCCACATATTGAGTCCCAGCAATTGGGACAGAATTCCAACCACCACGGAAGTTAAACCGATAATAGAACCACCGGAGATGTCAATCCCACCGGTAATCATCACAAAAGTGACAAAAAAACCGATGATTGCGATTCCGACAAAGTCATTAAAGCTGCCCAACAGGATGGATACGTTCCAAAAGCGGGGATTAATTAGTCCGAAAATGATGATCTCCGCCAACAAAACCGCCACTAACGCAAGGTTCCACTTCGAAAATTTATTTAGCATATTTGACTGTCATCTCCTCTTGAAGCACTCTAGCCCGCAATCGATCTTTTTTCGTCTTTTTGCTCGCTCTTCTTGTCAGTACTGCATCGCTGACAACAATCACAATGAGCAGGGATCCGGAAATCGCATCATTCCAAAAGGCAGGTACTTTCATAAAAACCAGCGCTGAATTGATAGAAATCATAATGACTGCGCCGATCCCAGCTCCAATGACGGAGCCGACACCACCACTCAATGAAACGCCTCCCAATACCGCAGCTGCGATCACAGTCATTTCAATTCCCCGTCCAGCAGTCGTGGAAATAAAGCCGATTTGACTGGCAAAAATCAGGCCGGCAAGCGATGCGCATACACCCGAAATGACAAAGGAATACGTGATATACCGCTTCACCCGGATTCCTAACAGGACAGCCCCTTCCTCGTTATCTCCAATCGCTGAAAAATATCGCCCCCGTCTGCTTTTCGTCAAATACAAGTGGATCAGTATGAGAGCGATAACAACTAGTATCGTCAGCAGATTAATCCCAAAAACAGTTGTCTGGGATATGCGTTTGAATGTGCTCGGCAGATTTTCCACCCATCTGCCATCTGTATACATCACATGAAAAACCCTTGTGATCTCCAACATGCCAAGCGTCATAATAAAGGAAGAGACTTTTAATCTAGTCACACCAAGCCCATTGATTAGACCTATCGTTGCTCCGATAGCAACAGAAGCCAGTATTGCCAAGAAAACCGACCCGCCACTTTTTAGTATCATTCCGCTGACAGCAGCACTCAGTCCCAATGTACCTCCAATAGAAATATCAATATTGCCGGTGAGAAGCACAAATGTCAGCCCAATCGCCAGAACAATATAGAGAAGGCTGCTCTTTATGGCATTATGAAGGGTGCTAATGGAAAGAAAGTCGGGATTGATCATGCCTACAATAATGAAGATGGCAGCTAAAAACAAGAATGTTCTGAACTCTCTTCGACTAGCAATGTATTTAAATGTTGGCATACGCTTCACTTCCCCCATAAGTTCCAAAAGCAGCTTTCATCAAGTTGGCTGCATTGATTTCTTCGACTCCCAGACAGGCATTGCATGTTCCACGATAGATCGCATAGACCCTGTCGCTGATAACCTCGATTTCTTCTAAGTCTGAGGAAATGAGCAGGATCGAAAAACCTTGCTCCTTTAATTCTGTAATAATTGAATAAATATCACTTCTTGCCGCAGCATCAATTCCTCTAGTCGGCTCATCCATAATGATTAATTGAGGATTCGTTGAAAGGATTCTCGCGATTACTGCCTTTTGCTGATTACCACCAGACAGCGACTTGATTTCCTGGTCTTCACTTGCAATCTTAATACTTAGCTTATCCACAAATTTCTTGGTTACCTCTTCTTCGTATCTACTATTAATAAACATTCCTTTTCGCTTGATTACCTGAGCTGTAATATTGTTTTTAACCGAACTGATGGAGAAGATGCCATGGAGAAATCGATCCTCTGGAATATAGGCCAACCCATTGTTAACCGTTTCGTTAATCCCCATCTTGGTAATATCCTTATCATTCAAATACACGTTTCCACTTGTGATCGGTGCAATTCCATAGATGGCTTCCGCTATCTCTGTCCTCCCCGCACCAACCAGTCCTGCCAGCCCGACCACTTCTCCTTTATATACATGGAAGCTAATATCCTTAAACCCATCTCCAGATATTTGTTCGACACGCAAAACCGGTGCTTCCTTTAAATGATCCCTCAATTTCTTTTCATACCGTGAATGCTGCTTCTCACTGCCTTCTGGCAATAGCCCTTGAATCAGCATGTCTTTTGTAAATCTTTTAATCTCCCCTTTAAGCGTCACCTTTCCATCCCTCAAAATTACAGCATGAGTAGAAATCTCAAAAACCTCATCCAAACGGTGGGTGATATAAAAAATTCCCACTCCTTCAGCCTTCAGCTTTTCGATGACCTTAAACAGCGACTTTGTTTCAGAAAAGGTCAAAGCACTTGTAGGCTCATCCAAAATTAGGACCCTTGCCTTTCTCAGGAGCCCCTTTACAATCTCAAGTTGCTGCTGCTCAGCGATTGTTAGCGAGGCTGCAAGTCTGTTCAACTCTAAATCCCATCCCAATTCAGCGAAAATGCGCTTTGTTTCCTCTCTTATTTGCTGCTTGCTTTTGTTTAACCCGATAGAAATGTTTTGCTCAACTGTCATATTCGGAAATAGGAGCGGCTCTTGCGGGACAAGGTATACCCCTTTTTCATGTGCTGCTATTGGAGTGTACTGTTCCAGTTTTTCTCCATTTATTTCAATAGTGCCGATGTCAACCTTGTGTACACCAGTGAGAATTTTCATTAATGTGCTTTTCCCAGCACCGTTGCCCCCAATAATGGAGATAACCTCTGACTCATTTAGATCCAAGGAAACACCTTTCAGCACTTTGTTGTGGTTAAAGGACTTATGGATGTTCTCTAGATTGATTAGCCTTTTTGTTTTCATACCGACCCCTCCTATCTATTTTTCAATTAAAAAAGAACCTGTTTGTAACCGCTTTCTATTAATTTGATTTCATTATAGTTCACAACATTTTATTTATCAAGCATATTTTTATTCATTTTTTGTTTTGTTTTAATATAGGGAATATAATGAATATAGATTTATTATTCTCTACTTTATTATATAAACCATGAACTTAATCGCTTTCTTATTGAATAATATTGCGTTTTTATTTCAGAGACATTATTGACGATTCAAAAAATTACTGATATATTTGTTTCAAACAAAAACATAAGTGTTTCTTTTCATTACCATTACCCAGCATCTTTTTCTAGAAAGAAAGTAGCAGCAAACTGTTTCTGTGTGTTAAAGTTGACAAGCTGTTTGCGGGTTGTAGAAATATGTATTTGGTTTACTATAAAGATCATAGCGAAAGCTAAAAAATACCAATGTAAAGAGGATTAGTATGACATACGAAAATAATTTAATTGCAAAGATTGCGTGGAGCTACTACAACGAAGGAATGACTCAGAACGAAATCGCAGAGGCGATGAATCTATCAAGAATGAAGGTGATCAAATATCTTGAAAAAGCGAAATCAAATAAAGTGATTCAATTTAAAATCAACATGAATGAAAGCGGCAATATGGCATTAGAGCAACAAATAAAAGAAAAATATGGCCTTGAGGACATCTACATTGTCCCGCCTTCCAACAAAGATATTCCAGCCAGCCTGACCGTTGCTGCAGCCCAATATATAGAAGACAGGGTGACAGGCGATACGATGATCAATGTCGGCTATGGAGAAGCGGTTTCCAGAACACTTGGCCATTTGAACATATCCACAAAGTATAAGGTGACATTTGTTTCATTGTCGGGCGGTGTAAAGTTTTACATGCCGACTGCGATTGATCAGGATTCTGATTACTATACGAATCCAAATTACAAGCATTATGTGATCCCATCTCCACTGATGGTTTCTACGAAAGAACTCTCAGATCAATTGGCAAAAGAAAAGCCGATTGAGAACATCTTTGAGATGATTCCACATTCGAATATTACCGTGATCGGCATCGGCGCACTAAATGACCGGGCAACGCTCGTCAAAGAAGGGTTGCTTAGCATCACCGATATGGAAATCCTGAAGTCAAAAGGAGCTGCCGGAGATCTGCTCAGCCAATTTTATGATATTGATGGAAATGTTTTAGATCTGGATCTCCATAACAAACTAATCAGTACAGATATTCAATTATTGAAGGAACTGAATCATGTAGTGGCCGTAGCCGGAGGATTGGAGAAAAGAGAAGCGATTATCGGCGCACTAAAAGGGGGATACATCGATGTTTTGATAACAGATGAAAGAGTGGCCCAAAGCTTGGTTGATGAATAATTAATGAAAGGAAGATCAAGATGGAAACGTATCTAATGGCCATTGATGCAGGAACCGGGAGTGTGAGAGTCATCTTATTTGACACTCTCGGTAATGAATTGCATGTTTCGCAGGCAGAGTGGACGCACAAAGAAGATATCCGATATCCCGGCTCCATGGATTTTGATGTCGAAACAAATATGGAAATCATCGTTGGTCTGATCAAGGAAACGTTGAACGTTACGAAGGTAGATCCCTCCAGCATAGAAGCCATCTCCACAACCAGCATGCGTGAAGCGATTGTTTTATATGATGAAAATGGTAAAGAATTATGGGCGTGTGCAAATGTCGATTCCCGATCTGTTCAGGAAGTATCCGAACTTCATCGTATAAAGGAAGGGATTGAAAAAGAAGTTTATCATGTCTCCGGGCAAACCTTCTCGCTCGGAGCCATCCCGAGAATTCTCTGGGTGAAGAACAATATCCCAGAGACATACGAAAAGGTTCGGTATGTCACGATGCTAAATGATTGGATAACCTATCGACTTTGCGATGTTCTTTCAGTAGAACCATCCAATGGCTGCACAACAGGCTTGTTTAACTTGGAAACCAGAGCATGGGATCCATCTATCGCAGGAAAAGTCGGGCTGAAAACAGATATTTATCCGGTCGTTAATGAAAGCGGTACCAAAATCGGGAATGTAAGCACTAAAATGGCAGCGGTTACAGGACTTAGCCCAAAAACTCTCGTAGTAGCAGGAGGCGGCGATGCGCAGCTGGGCTGCATCGGAATGGGCGCTATCAGCGAGGGCGATGCCGCAGTTTTAGGCGGGAGCTTTTGGCAATATGAATACACAACACAACAATTAAAGGTGGATGAACACTGCAGAGTGAGAATAAACTGCCATGCCGTCCCCGGCACTTGGCAGTACGAAGCAATTGCTTTCTTCCCGGGATTGGTAATGCGCTGGTTTAGAGACAGCTTCTGCGACTTGGAAAAGTATTTAGAAAAAGAGACAGGCGAAAGCATTTACGTACAAATGGAAAAACGCGCACGTGATGTTCCAGTTGGAAGTCATGGAATGATGAGCACATTCTCAGACAAGATGAATTACATTTCATGGCGGCACGCCGCTCCGAGTTTTTTGAATTTTAAGTTAGATTCTTTTAAATACAATAAAGCAACTTTTTATCGGGCCATCATGGAGAATGCTGCAATCGTGACGAGAGGAAATATCGAATCAGTAAGCCAGATTACCAATACCTCTCCTGATACAGTTATCTTTGCTGGCGGCGCCTCGAAAAGCGAACTTTGGTGTCAAATTCTAGCCGATGTTTTAAAAATCCCAATCGTCGTGCCGATTGTCCGAGAATCGACTGCATTGGGAGCAGCAATCTGTGCCGGGGTCGGAGCCGGTGTCTACACAAACTTTAAAGACGCTATTTCAAAGGTGGTGAAAATAGACAAAACCTATTGGCCAATTGAAGAAAACAGCAAGGTCTATGATCAACTCTATTATAAGTGGGAAGAAGTGTATACAAATCAATTAGTACTTGCCGATAAAGGCGTCACGGAGCATATGTGGATTGCTCCTGGGCTTTAAACAAGGAGAAGGAGTGTTGAAGATGTCAATAATCAATGAAAAAGACAGAGAGTATCGGTTCGGGGACAGTGGACCAAAATATTTACAGCGGGGGCCAAGAATGAACTTTGGTATTGTCGTCTTGAAACCCGGAGAGGACTTTACTGCTCACTACCACAATATCATGGAGGAAAACTTCTTCATATTAGAAGGAGAACTCGAGATACACATTGACGGAGAAGTGTTCCAGTGTATGAAAGGAGACTTCATCCATGTCGAACCGAAAAAAGTCCATTATCTTATCAATAAAGGAAACACGGACTTTAAGGCGGCCTTCATGCTCTCCCCTTTCCAAGAAAGCGACAAGGTTGAAGTGGATTATCAGCCGTATGCCAATCTGGCAAACTGAAAAGCTGCACTTTCGTAATCAAAAAGAATCCGGTTGCTGTATGCAACCGGATTCTTTCATCTCCTTCTATTCAGGATTGAAGTTCCTTGGAGACACCTGCTCTATTTTCCAATTGATCCAGAGGGAATAGCGGTCTTGGTACATGTTTGTAATCGATATTCTCGATCCGTTGATATGTTGCTCCAGGGGTCATTGAAAGAATGTCCAATTTAGAGACTTCACTTAACTCATCAAACAAGTAGCCCTGCTTTACTATGATTATATCGTAGTCCTCCCATTCCAATCCAGCACGCGCAAAGTGATTTAACGTAATAAATGATTCTCCCCGATTTGCAACGGCCACATCCAGATTGCCGCTAGAAACTGTGCATACCTCTCCCACTTTGTCTTCTGTCGCATTTAAGTAGCCTAGAAGATCGCCCTTTGATTTGAGTATTCCTTCTATTAAAACCGGTTGGCTATTTTCGTCAAACCTCGAACCAACTTCCGCCGATACTTCTTCTCCTACTTCACAAGCATTTAACTTTTCATATGCCTGCAAGTCATTAATGGCGGAAATGAGTACTTTCTTTTCCCGCAGATCTTTATTTTTAAATATATCGAGAAGGACTGTGCTCATCCCGATGGCTCCGGCTGTTGTATTATCTCCAGAGTCGGATATGAAGACTGGCTTTTTTTGTTCTGCTAACGCTCTTTCCACCGATGTTTCCGGATCAAGTACGACAGCGTCAAAATCAAATTCATGGCGTTTGCTGAATACATAATCAGCCAAATCTTCCTTCACCTTCTCAGCCACATCCTGGTACTCTTCGGACTCAGGAATTACAAAGATCGAGGACGCTGTATTTTCCGAATCACTCCAAGCATGACAAATGAAGAATGATGCTGTTGAGATGCCTTCAATTTTCTCAACTTCGTATAGCTTTTCAAAGATCGAGCGAAGCGGCTCGCTTTTGCCAAGTGCTTTTTCACCTGGGATGATCATTGGCAATCGAGTGAATGCAGGCTTGATCTTCGTTTTGTTCTTTAGGCAATTTACTAATAATTGTGCGGTCTCTCTCTCGACATCGAGCTGATCAACGTGCGGTACTGTCCGGTATGCCTTTACGATGTTAATGTACTTATGATAGTCTACTGCGATATTTCCGTGTATATCCATTGTAAGGGAGATCGGAATATCAGGGCCTGCACATTCACGAATTTCTTTTACTAGTGCCAACTCGCCTGAACCGATGCCTTCTACAACCATTGCGCCATGCAAATGCAGCCAAATACCATCGATATCCGGATGATCTTTTAAGGTAGAGATGAATTTATCGGCAAAGTATCGATATGCTTCTTTTTTTACAATCCCGGAAGACAATGCCGTCGCATAAATACTTGGTACTACTTCAATGCCATTCTCCCTAAATACCTGAGTGCCCGCGAGGCGGTCCGCAGCATCCTCGCCTTCCGCCACAACAAAATCTTCAATACCAGTTAGAATCGGATTAAACGTATTCGTTTCATGATATAGGCAGCCTACAACAACTTTCATTCTGCATCCCCCTCAGTTCTTTTTCAATACTTCAACGATATTTGCATGCTCTTTATCCAATTTATAGAAGAATAATACAATCACCTGCAGAATCGTAATCAAAATCGGCAATCCCAGCATTAGGATCATAATCATATTTTTCACCTGATCCGTAATCGCGTCCGGATTGTATCCAGCCCATCCCAGCGCATATGCAAGCAGTGAGGATCCAAGCGCAACACCGAATTTCGTAGAAAAGCTGTAGCTTGATACGAGCAGCCCTTCTGGACGCTCACCGAATTTATATTCCTGGTAATCGATCGTATCGCCAAGCATCGTAAGATTTGCCGGGTCTCCATATCCAATCAATATATTGGCAACGAAGAAAATAATTGAGAATAACGCAACGGATTGTCCATCCACAAAATAAAGCGACGCAAGCAGCACGGCGGCGATAGCATAAAATAACATGCTTGAATTGCGGCTGCTGTACTTTCGCAAAATCGAAAGGGCGAAGAAGCCTCCAGCCAAGTTGGCAACATTTAATAGTGTGAGGTAGTAAGGCACCATATTAGGCTGTTCCAATACGTAATTAACATAATAAATGAGAACACCATTCATGATTCCCAGTCTTACAAACCAAAGAAATGAGTTTGCTGACGTAAGGACCCAGTATTTATTCTTAAACATTTGGCTTACAGAACGTTTCACGTTTGTCTTTTCTTGCACTTGTTTAAGCGGCTGCACTCGTTCTTTGCAATACTTAAAGGTAAGCCAGAAGAGAACAATGCCTATTACAGAGTAAATGGCCATGACAAGCGGGAAGCCCAGTTGCTGGTTACCTCCGCCAAGAAGTTTCACCAAAGGGAGTGTCATAGAAGCAACGATGATGGCTCCAATTGAACGGCCAATTGCACGGTAACTGTTTAATTCGCCTTTTTCCTTAGAGTCCCTCGACATCATCGGCATGAGAGCACCATAAGGGATATTGATAGCTGTATAAACAATCCCCAAAACCCCATACGTGATATAAGCGTAAATCAGCTTTCCTGTATCAGAAAAATTTGGTGTTATAAATGTAATGACACTGAGAATACCGAAAGGAATTGCCACATAAAGCAGATAGGGCCGTGTTTTCCCATGCTTACTGCTTGTCTTGTCAACAAGAACTCCCATTAAGGGATCGTTCAATGCATCAAAAATACGGGTGATCAAAAATAAGGTTCCTACAGCTCCAGCCGCTAGCCCAAAAATATCTGTATAGAAGAATAGCAGATAACTGTTCACCATTCCCCACACAAAGTTAGAAGCAATATCGCCATATCCGTAGCTGATCTTTTCTTTTAAGCTCAACTGCTGAGCAGTTGGCTGATAACTAGTTTCCTGCAATACCGGTATACTCATCGGTTGCCCACTCCCTTATTTGTTATCCTTGATCAGTGACTTCCTCTATCCCCTGTTAAGCGCTTTCTTTATTCCTAAAAGTGCAAAGCACTTTTGGTTTCTTGCTGCACCAAATATGCTGCTCCAATTATTCCGGCGTCATTTCCCAATTGTGCAATTTCAATTTCACAGACATTGCTAATTCTAGGCAAGGAGTACTTTTTAAAAGCCGCTGTTACTGGCTGAAGCAATTGCTGACCCGCTTTTGATACACCCCCACCGATAATGATCTTTGACGGGTTGATCATCATAGCAGCATTAGCCAGCAAGGAGCCGAGTAGATCCGTTGTCCGGCTAATCACTTCTTGACAGAGTGTATCGCCCTTTTTTGCTAGATCAAATACATCTTTTGCACTTATTTCTCCTTGCTTTTGATAGATGACGGCCAAATCACTTTCGGTATCTTCAGAAATTTTATCCATTGCTTGTTTTACAATTCCGGTAGCCGAGGCAATTGTATCCAGACAGCCTGTACGGCCGCAATTACAAGCGTATCCTTCAGGATCGGCAATGATATGTCCGAATTCTCCCGCTGTGCCATTTATTCCATTTACAACCTCGCCATTTGCAATGATTCCGCTTCCCACACCTGTCCCAAGGGAGATAGCGATAAGCTCTTTTGCATTGTCCCCTGCTCCCAGCCAATTCTCAGCCAAGGCAACTAGGTTCACGTCATTTTCAACATATACCGGAAATCCCGACCGCTTTTCCATCTCGTTTCTCAGATCTAGGTCTTTCCAGCCGATGTTCACCGCTTCGAAAACGATTCCAGTTGTTTTGTCAACAAAACCCGGAGCGCCGACTCCTATCCCTAAAACGTTGTCAATTTGGTACTCTGTCAGTTTATCGGATATTGAATTCCATATTTCGTCTAGAATATACTGGCCTTCCTTCTCCTTATTCGTGGCAATTTCCCATTTGTGAATAACCTCGCCACCGCCTGTCAAAAACCCCAGTTTGACTGTGGTCCCTCCGATATCAATCCCTATGATGCTTTGAGCCATTGAAGGCGCCCCCTTGCATACAACATTTTTAAAAGAATATCGATCAGTGCCTAAAAGTGCGGAGAATGGTCTGCTTGTGGCACTGATCGTGGTGCTTACATAGATTAGTATTTTTTATCTAACAGTGAAGCAGCTGCATCATCCATAATAAACGTTACATTTGGATGGGCTCGTAAAATAGATGCAGGGCATTCTTCATGAATCGGTCCTTCAAGGGTAGCTTTCACTGCTGCCGCTTTCCTTTCGCCGGATGAAGCCACGAGGATATGTTTCGCTTCCATAATATCAGCCAAGCCCATCGTCATCATTTGTGTCGGAGCTTCTGCATCCGTCAGGTGATGGTACCCCTTTGTGCTTTCAATTGTGGACTGGTCACTGTCAGCAACAAACAAGCGGGAGTTGAATGGTGTGCCTGGTTCGTTAGCAGCTAAATGCGCATTCACCCCAAGCCCGACAATCTGCAAATCACGCGGATAGTTATCAAGAACCTTCCGGTAACGGGCAATTTCCGCATCTGTATCTTCTACGCTTCCATCCATAAGACCAATGTATTTCGGATGAACTTTAATCAGATCATAAAATTTTTGGTGCATATACGTAAAAACTGTAAAGGGCTTGTCCCTTTCAGCAATGTATTCATCCAGATTGGTAAATACTGAGTTCTCGATATGTATTTCATCGTTGTTAATCGCTTCTACAAGCAGTTCGAATGTGCCATCATAACTAGCCCCAGTCGTTGTGTTGATGCTTGCATTTTCATTTTGCTTTAGGGTTTCCGCAATTACGTTAAAGGCGGCTTTAGAGAGTTCTTTATAATCTCGGACCTGAATGATATTCATCTTGTTAGCTCCTTTATATGTTTTTTTAAAAGTAGGTGTAACAGGATTAAACTAAGTTTAAGGATAAAGAGTAAAACTGATGAAAAACCGATTTTTAATAGTCATATACAACGCATTCCTCATTAATTATTAAACTTAGTTTAATAATGGAATTATAGCATCCACCCAATTCATATGCAACCATCAGAATGGCTTATTTTAAATGTGCATACAAATTGATACTTTGGACGCCGTATTACCTGATGCCTCAAATATCATCGTTCGTAAATCGTAAAAATTCATTCAGCACCAAAGCACTGGCACCGATGACACCGCTGTCCTTTCCGATACTTGGGTGTATCAGATGAAATGAATTGTTTAGCGGAGGCCAGACATATTTGTTTGTGATCTTCTCAATGTCTTTTAGAAATATGGGAAAATCCTGCAGCATTGGCCCCGCCAGCAACACGCCCTTAGGATTATACATACAGATGACATTGGCGATTGTTAAGCAAAGATAATTTCGAGCGCGCTCTATGAGCTTCACTGCCCACTCATCCTGCCGATCATAGGCAGCAAATACTTCTTCAATTGACCTTTGTGATTGCTTTTCGATTTCTGAAGAACATACATACGTCTGCAAACAGCCTAACCTTCCGCAATCGCACAAGGCACCATTCGGCTCCATTGTTATGTGCCCGATCTCTCCAAGCGTGTTAAGATGGCCGCGTAAGATTTCCCCATTCACCATCACAGCACCACCTACGCCACTTCCTATGTAAACACAAACACAATCCTCGAAGTCAGTCATATTTCCAAATAAGCTTTCCGCTAATAATACGGTCCGGACGTGGTTGTCGACATATACAATATAGTCGATCTTCTTCTCCAAATAAGCTTTTACTTGGACGTTCTCCCAATGAAATTGCGGAACAATAAGAGCCTCGCCCTCTGGCCATGAAATCAGTCCTGGTATACTGATTCCCACAGCGATGATCTTTTCACTGACCGCTTGGTCTACTTGCAGCGTCAACGCGGAGATCTCATCCGCAATCCGGTCTAAAGTAGACTCCGCCCCTTGTTTGGCATCAAAATCAACGTATCTCTTTTTCAATATTTCTCCATTCAGAGCTACAACTGCTATTTTAATGGAGTTCCAATCAACTTCTACACCAATAATGAAAGAACCATTCGGGTTAATTTCCAAGAGTTTCGCCCGCCTGCCCACTTCACCCTCTATTTGGCCAACTTCGAGAACTAGTCCATCATTGATCAGTTCCTTAATGATTTTCCCAATACTCGTATGGCTCATCTTCGTTAATTCTGCTAACTGTGTTCTTGAGATCTGTTTATGCTTTTGAATCAAGCTCAACAGCATAAAATAATGATACTTCCTTACTCTTCCTTGATCATACTTCAAATTGAATGTGGACATACACTCACTCCCGCTCCTTAGCCTTTCTCTTTATTAAACTTAGTTTCAATATGATGAACTTCTTATCCATTGTCAAATCTAAGTGGTTCCATGATGATTCTTCTTCACTTTGTTTACGCAAAAAAAGCAGCACAGATCTTTTACAGATCTGTACTGCTCTTCATTTCAAATTATTTTTGGTTTTCCTTCAACAGCGATGCTGCTTCTTCATCAATAATGACGATCGCGTTCTCGCTATTTCGCAACGCTGTTGCAGGGCAATCTGGAGTAATTTCACCTTCCAGCAAAGCCTTTACCGCTTCTGCTTTGGACTTTCCGGAAACAAGCAGGATGATTTTGTCTGCCTCTAATATCTCTGTAAAGCCGAGTGTCAGCATTTCAGTTGGAGCTTCTTCTCTTGTGATGCCATATCCTTTTATTGTACTTTCGATTGTGGATTCATCATGCTGAGCCAAAAACATCGTCGAGTCAAATGGCGTTCCCGGTTCGTTTGCTCCGATATGGCCATTTGTGCCTAACCCTAATACTTGAATATCCCTAGGATATTGATCAAGAATCGCTTTATATCGGGCAATCTCTTCATCTGTGTCTTCAGTTTCCCCATCCATCAAAAAGATATTTTTAGGCTGCGCATCGATTTTGTTATATAGATTTTCATACATGAAAGTTCTTACCGTATAAACAGCGTCTTTCGGGCCGATGTACTCATCTAAGTTCATGATTGTTGTATTACTGATGTCCAATCCGTTATTAATATCATTGACGAGCAATGTGAATAATCCTCTTGGTGATCCGCCCGTCGTCATGGAGATAACCGGCTCCTCTTTCGTCTCGATCACTTCTTTAATATACTCGTAACCCTTTTTTGACATTTCGGCGTAGTCTTTTACAAAAATTGTTTTCATTTAAAGATTTCCCCTCTCAAAGGTTTTACTTTTTCATTTCCTTTTTCAACGATCGTGCAGCCTGCTCCACTTTTGGACCATAAACGACTTGGATGTTTTTCTGGTCGATTTTTACGATTCCCATCGAGCCCGTTGCTTTTAACAAGGATTCGTTCACTGCTGACGTATCCTCCAAAACCAATCTCAATCTCGAGATACAGTTATCAATTTCCACTACATTTTCTTTTCCGCCTAACGCTTTAAGGATATTGGCACCGAATTGATCGCCGTCATTCGATACTTCTACTTCTTCCTCTTCGCTTGAATCGGCATCCGTTGTTCTGCCAGGCGTTTTCACATCAAGCTTTAGAATGACGAATTTGAAAACATAGTAGTAAATAACCGAATAAGCAAGTCCAACCAAAACGACCAGGTACCATTTTGTATACGTACCTTGCAAAATCCCGAAGATGGTCAAGTCGATCATTCCGCCCCCGGCGTTCCCGACAGCGACATTCATAATCGTCATCAGGAAGAATGACAATCCCGCCATGAAGGCATGGAATATCCAAAGAACTGGAGAGATGAAAATGAACGCAAACTCGATCGGTTCAGTAATACCTGTGACAAAAGCGGTCAATGCAGATGCAAGCAGCATCCCCTTCACTTTTGGACGTTGTGCCAGATAAGATGTTTTGTACATCGCAAAGCAGGCAGCAGGCAAACCAAATACCATGAACGGATGGGTTCCTTGTGTCAAGAAGCGTGTTGCATGTCTTAACGTCTCGATATCAGGGTTTGGTGATGCCAGTGCAGTATTGAAGATGGTCAAGGCTCCTGATACTGTTTGCCCATCCACAACCGCTGTTCCGCCGATTGGAGTAAAACGGATCAACTGGTTTAATACGTGATGCAATCCAGTTGGAATCAGCAGCCGTTCCGAGAATCCATATAGGAACGTTCCGAAAGCACCGGACTTGCTGATCAAGCCACCCAGCCCATTGATGGCGCTGTTGAAATACGGCCAAATAAAGAATGTCAAAATCGAAATGAACGGAATCGTAACAATAATCATGATCGGAACAAAACGATTTCCGCTGAAGAAGCTAAATGCGGTAGGCAGTTGTTGCGTATGGTACTTATTGTGGATAAAAGCAGTCCATAGGCCGACAATAATCCCTCCGAACACTCCCATCCGATACGTGAACACACCTAGCATTGTTTCATAAGCATTTGAAATTTCAAACGCATGAATTTGCGTCAAGCCCTGCTTGATGAGATGTTCAACTGAAGTAGTATCAGCCGTGATCCCTTTCAAACTTAACAAATAGCCAATCACAACATGAAATATAACAAAAGCGATTACTACGGCAAAACCTGCTATTTCCTTATCCTCTTTCGCCAGCCCCGTGGCAACCGAGATGGCAAATAAAATCGGCAGCAAAGCAAACATCATCGAGACAATCGCTCGGACTCCATTTATGAAATTTTGCATCATAACAGCGTTTGCAATGGTTTCACCGACAAGGGACGGGTTTTGTAAAATGGACACAATCCCTAATAGCAACCCTGAGGCCACGATGATGGATAAAGGTCCCATTAACGTTTTTCCGAATTTCTGGATACTCGTTCTCATCTTCTTTTCCCCCACATAAAAGAGAATTAAATTGCATTCATTTGAAATGTGAATCTACCTGTTATTTTATCTGTATAAAATTCTAAACCTCCTGTTGGCATATGTCTCCGGAAACATATACCACTAGACAAATCTCTCTAGAGATTGCTGCATTTGGCTAGGCAAACCCTTTCATTTCGAACTGGATTCATCGTAACATGTTAAAAAAGAGCGAACAATACGCTTTCAACTCTTAAACCCGTTCGTCTAATTTTGAACATTCATCCATAACGTGAATAAAAAATCAGACAAATTATCCCTTATTTTCTTTGAAGTGAATATCGTTTTCGGGACCCTGCCGGCACGAAAATGAGGATTTCCCTAAGGCACATTCGTTCGTATTGTGAGGCGTAAAATGCATAAGTGCCGGCAATTCATTTGCAGGTCATTTTTTATCAAAATGAAGATTTATTCAAAATGAGATTATAGAACCTGAATCCCTGCCTTCTATTGTTCACCCATATTGCCAGTGATACGATTAGCGCGGACAGAATTTGATCATGCATCTGAAAGGAATGATAGATATGAAGGCAAATCTGAAACGAATTATAAAAGACATCGAAACGCTGGCAACGTTTACATCTACACCAGGTAATGGGGTAACAAGATTCTCCTATTCTCAAGAAGATAAACTGGCAAAAGAATATTTGAAGAATGAGATGGAAAAAATCGGTTTGAAGGTTTGGGAAGATGGATTTTCAACCATGTTCGGCCGCCGGGAAGGGAAAAATCCGAATGCTCCAGTCGTCATGATTGGATCTCACTATGATTCCGTTGTAAATGGAGGTGCGTTTGACGGCGTTGCCGGTACAATTGCAGCATTGGAAATCCTCCGTGTTTTCCATGAAAATCACATCGAGCACGAGTTTCCGATCGAAATGATCGCCATGAATGCGGAAGAAGGAGAAACATTTGGGCCCGGCACCGGGGTCTCAAACTCCCGAGCGATGGTTGGCACGTTGACAGAGAAAGAGCTCGACACAGTTAAAAACCGTCATGGCTTAACGAAAAGAGAAGCCATGAAAGAATATGGACTGATTCCTGATTTACAGGCTGCGAAACGTGAAGAAGGCTCAATTAAGAATTTCATTGAACTTCATATCGAACAAGGACCTGTCCTTGACAACAACAACCTCGATATCGGACTGGTTGAATATCTGCCTGGAATTGGACGCTACAAAGTAAAATTCCACGGAAAACTGGCAGATTCTACAGCGCCGATGGATACGAGAAAAGATGCCCTGCTTGCGGCTTCTAAATTCACACTGGCAGTAAATAAGGTTGTAAAATCTTTAGGTTCTGGTATTGCAGGTATGGTAGGGGAAATGGAAATCTCACCAAATTCGCACCAATTTGTACCTGAATATGTACAAGCCAAAGTGGAAATCAGAACATTCGACGCAGAAACGCTTAAAAAGGTTGATTTAAAAGAGCTGTTATTAGCTGAAATTAAATCGATTCAAGAAGAAACCAATGTAAACATTGAATTGATCGAGATGGCCCGCATCGGCTACAGCAATCCGACACCGCCTAGTGTAATGGTGAAAGAAAATGTCGATCTTATGGAAGACATTTGTAAAGAACTGGGCTATACGTATACGATCATCAACAATGGAACGGGCCACGACGCTATGATCATGACGGATTTTGCCCCAACCAATTTTATTTATGTACCGAGCAAAGACGGGATATCCCATGATCCAAATGAATGGACAGACTACGAGGATATTGAAAAAGGCATCAATGTCATGATGGAGCTCGTTCACAAACTGTGTAAGTAATAATCCAATACCCCTAGGAGGAGAGCCGATGTTAGGCCTTTTCAAAAAGAATAAAAAGATCGAATTTAAATCCCCTATTATCGGGACCGCACTGCCTTTGTCTGAAGTTCCGGATGAAGTATTCGCTTCAAAAATGATGGGAGACGGCATGGCATTCAATCCTTCGGAAGGCAATCTGTATGCTCCGATAAAAGGAGAAATTATACAAGTATTCCCGACTAAGCATGCTGTAGGAATCAAATCGGACAACGGCCTTGAAATTTTGCTGCATATCGGGATAGATACCGTCAATCTGTCTGGTGAGGGTTTTGAAAGCTTTGTACAGGCTGGGGACAAAGTCAGTGTCGGCCAAAAGCTGATTTCCTTTGATATGGACCTTATCAACGAAAAAGCAAAATCGTCCATTACACCTCTTATCATCACAAACATGGAGAAAGTTGCAAACATCGTATTCAATTACGGAGAGGCAAATGGAGACACAGTCGTTTTATCAATCGAAGTGAAGTAAACAAAGAAGGAGGGTTATCGCATACGGATAACCCTCCTTTACATTATTCAATGCTCCTGACGTAGTTCGTAAACCCTTCGTACAGTAAGCTGAGTACGAGATTCAAGGTACAATAAGATGTATCATTTAATTGGTTCACTTTATTCAGATTGGAAACCTGGTAATAAAGATTATAGTCCGCTAAATAAGCGAGGTCATTTCTCGAAAAAACGGTAACCGAAAGCATGGGAACCTGCTTCACGGATATATTTTTTATCATCGAATCTATCGAATTCATATTTCCTGATAAAGAGGTCACGATCAGGAAGTCTTCGGAAGTAATCGTATGGGAAATTAATTCGAGTTCCGTTTTACTAGGGATGATATTTATAAAAATATTGTTGTTCATTAAGCATCTTGAAAATTCCTTCAGCATCAAGTTCTGCCCGTATCCCGTTCCATAGGCAAATATATTCCTCGAATTTTGTAATAATGTATAAATCTTTTCAAGGCTTTTATCCTCTTCAAAAAGCTTGATTGTTTCCTTTACATCTTTTAATAAAACAGAGCTGCTAAAATATTGATCACTCGCTACTTTCGCCTCTTTTATCCTTTCGGCCTCTTCTTTTAAAAAATAGCGAAATTCACTGTATCCATCAAAGCCTAATTTTTTCGTTGTTCTAATAATAGTGGAAGGAGACACGTTACAATACTTTGATATCTCCGTCACCGTCTTATCTTTGCATATCTGGATATTTTGACTGATATAACTGATCACGTGGAGATCATTTTCGTTTAAATCGTTATAATACTTGTTAATCAACGCTTCTAAATTCATAATCGTAATCCCCCCGTTATAACAAACTCCTACCCTAGCACAATGATAATTATGACTATAATTATAGCACACTCTATTTTGCCTTTAGATTGTAGCTGGGTATCCACAGCCTTCCATTGTCTGTAAAGAGGAAGAGAAGATTTGGATTTGGCTTTCCCCGTCACCTTTTTGTTTACTGAATGGCTGATGTATCCGACGTGTTAACAGTTGTTATCGATATCTCCGCTGTCCGGTTGCGCACGCCTCTCGCCAATTCATCACAAAAACGCAACCCACGATTTATATCGACTATTTTCCCTACCCTTTAACAAACAGAATAAAATGGACATTCTCCGACAACACAAAAAGACCGGATGCACTTTCAGCATCCGGTCTTTTTGATCATCTTGACATGCTCAATCACTTCACCTAAGGTCATATCCCCCATCGAATTGATCCGATGTTCCACCTCGCAAAAGTCCATTGTGCATGTTACTTCATTCGGAACGATAACACAGGACATGCCTGCTCGTTTTGCAGCAAGCGCCCCGTTTGCGGAGTCCTCGAACACCAAGCATTCTTCCGGACTAAGCCCCAGGGAATCGGCTGCTTTCAGATACAGTGCAGGATCCGGCTTCACGTGCTCGACATCATCTGATGTTTTGATGCAGTCGAAGTAGTCGAAAATCCCAAGAGTTTTAAGATGGGTGGAGACCCATTCATAGCTGGAGCTGGAAGCAAGGCCGATTTTCAGGTTCAGCTTTTTAGCTTCAATCAAATAGTCTTCGACGCCTTCCCGCGCCTTTTCATTCTTCAACTTTGTGTAAAACCTGTTTCTGAAGTCTTCCGAGATGCGGTCATGGTCGATGGCCCTTTTCACTTTTTCTTCCAGATAGTGAAAAGGGGAAAAGCCGGTGTGTGTCCCGATCTCCTCTTGCCATCGCTCGATCGGCAGGTCGCTTCCATGTTCGTTGAAAATCTCTTGGAATACGTTATATTGGTGAGTTTCTGTATCAAAAATTAAACCATCAAAGTCAAAAATAATTCCTTTTATCAATCAGCTTACCTCACTTTTCTAATGATCTGCTCCGCCCGCTGTTCATTCCGTTGTTAGAAGACTTTGGCACGTTTCACCGTATAGATTTTGCCATTGTTGTTTAAAAACAGCTATATCTGCTTTTGTGCTTGGAAAGTCGATTAACTTTTCAAAGATATCCGGAGCAATTGTTGCTGATTCGGCTCCAGCCAATGCGCAATCATATACTTGTCTTACGTTTTTAAAGCTTGCCGCCAAAACCTCACATGGCAAATCATAGACTGTAAACAACTGAACGATTTCTTTCACAACGTTATTGCCGTCGCCTGACAAGTTATCGATCCTATTTACATACGGAGCCACATATTTGGCGCCTGCCTCGGCTGCCATCAATGCCTGGAATGCAGTATAAATTGTTGTGGCAAGCGTCGGGATCCCGTCGGCAGCGAGCATTTTGATCGCCTTGATCCCTTCTTCCGATACAGGCACCTTTAACACGACATTGCCTCCAAGCTTACTCACGGCATGGTGGCCTTCTTTATGAATCTCTTCAGCTGTTTCACCCAATGCTTGGACAAAAAGTTCTTTCTCATCGCCGATAATCGCACGGATTTCCTGCAAAACCTCCAAATAAGGACGTTTTTCATTAACAATTAAGGTTGGATTTGTTGTTACCCCGCTCACAGGATAATACTCGGCCAATCTCTCTATTTTTTCAACGTTTGCAGAATCAATATAGAATCTCATCCTCATTCCCCTTCATTGCGTATTCGTAGCACTGACAGATGCAGCTCAATCGGCGATTTTAATTTCTGTACCAGCATTGAATTCAGGGAGCTGCTGGTCTTCTACGTAAAGAGTGCCTGGCAATTCCGCACTTGTTGCCCCGTCAAAGCGGATTGTGATGTGGCCAAGATTCTCCAGGTTCTGTTTTACTACATCGCCCACAGCTGTAATTTCATAACGGCTGCCATCGACGTAGAGGCCTTGGCCGGGTTTGATTTCCCCATCGACAGGTTTTACGTCAATAATGTAGCAAAAGTCTTTTAGTTCAGCAGGTGCTCCGCTTCCAAACAGGATCAGCATTTTATCTTCAGCAAAATCACCAGCCATTGGTCCGATATTCACAATTTTATTCTCGTAAATGTTTGTCATGTTTGCTGGCCCAAATTCACTTCTTGGGCCTTCACCTCCAAATATAAATTTCAGAAAGACTGCAGTTGAAAGTAGAATGTATAGACACCGTCCTTCGGTCCCTTACATTTGGCTACGTTGCCTTATAGACAGAGAGGGAGGAAGAAACGTATTCAGCCGCTCCTTCTCCCTTGCCGCACTTGTTAATGAACGTCCGAATACAAACCGAAGCTTGCGACCCATGCTACGACAACACGTGGCACCCCGATCAGGAACCTTGAATACAGGACAGATGGAACACCGACTTCGACAGTTTCCGGCTCCGCTTCCGCCAGCCCGAGTCCTACTGGGATAAAGTCACAGGCATTTTGCGTGTTGATTGCAAAAAGTGCAGGAAGTGCGAGGTTTGGAGGAATGTTTCCTTTTCCAATCTCAACCCCGATCAATGTACCGATAACTTGCGCAATAACCGCACCCGGTCCAAGCAATGGGGAAAGGAATGGAAGGGAACAAATAAATCCAATCAGGATCAATCCCCAAATGTTTCCTGCCAGCGGCGACATAATATGGGCGAATAAATTACCGATTCCCGAGCCTTGGATGATACCGATCAGCAAGGCAACGAATGCCATGAACGGAATGATGGATGTCAACATTGTCTGAACGCCATCACGTGCTGCTTGATAGAAAGTATTGATGACCTTACCGGCGCCAAGACCGAATTTCGTCAGGATGCTCTGATTTTTACCTGCTGCTTTTGTTTCCATGATCTTTTTGTCTGCACTATATTTGAATTGTCTTTCTTGCTGGCCTTCAGCAACTGCCGGCTTGCTTACTTCTGCTTTTTCCTGCACCGCCGCGCTTTCTGCTGGTGTAATCTGGTTTACCCCTACGGAAGAAACATAAATGTCCTCTGTTATAAACTTTGCCAGTGGACCGCTTTTTCCCGTCGGCATAATATTGATCGTCGGAATTCCCTTTTGAGGATAAATACCGCATCGCAATGTTCCACCGCAATCGATAATGGCCACTGCAATTTGATCATCAGGAACCGAAGTTTTAAATCCGTTTACAGACTCAGCGCCAGTCAACTCTGCCAATTTATCAACGATATCCGGTTTGCTTCCGCCTCCGGTGATATATACAATTTTATTTCTCGTTTCAGTTGGAGTGATGGTGAGCGGACCGCCAAAGCCCCCGCCGCCTTTCACAACCTTTACGGAACGGTATTCAGCCATTTCGTTTTCCTCCCGTCTATTATCCATGAATGTCTACAGTATCTTTGAGTTTGATGCCTTGCTGTTTCTCAACATAGCGCGTTGTAAAGTCTGTAATCCAGCCGGCAAAGAAGTTCATCACGAGACCGACCAGCAAATAGCGGATCGCAAGTTCAGCTGTGCTGAATCCCAATGTTTCGATTCCTGCTGCAATTCCGAGGAAAACGAATAGCTCACCAGGGTTAATATGCGGGAACAGTCCGTTGCTTGTGTGGCAGAAGTAGGCTCCTGAAGCATAGTAGCTCGGCTTGTACTTTTCTGGCAAAAATCGGCCCAATGACAAACTCATTGGATTTCCCAGCATGAACGATCCCAGGAATGGAAGAACCAAGTAACGGAGCAACGCATTTTTCGACGATGCGGCTGCCAGTCTATTGATTCTTTCTTCCCCGATCAATTGAATAAGCGTATTCATTGCTACGATCAGCATCAGCACTAGCGGCACAATGCTGGACATCCAGCCAATAAAGGTATCTGCCCCTGTTTGGAAGAGTTTCATAAAACCTTCCGCAGCTTTTATTACGTAATCCATTTAGCTCACCTCAAAAGTATTATTTTTTTGCAGGAACGAGGCGCTCGGCCCTTAGCATCATGCTCCGCAGCGGACTTGGCTTTTCAGCAATCGTTCCTCCGCTCATGACGACTTTATAGTTGTGAATGGCATCTTTGACCGCCAATTGAAGCAATTTATCGCTGCCGGCCAGATCTTCATCTGTCAGCTTTTGCAAAAACTTATCATCAAAGCCTTCCAATCTTCTCACTCTGGAAAAAATCGTCACACCTTGCATCTTCTTTGCTTCCAGTATTCTTCCGCTATTGGCCACGGAGAATAATACGACGGTACCAGCTCTCCATTTTCCTGGTTTCCTGCCGATTGCGACCTTGCCTTTTCTCCGCAGCTCGACATATTCCTTTGTAAAATGCTTAATCTGTATAAAGCCCAATAATTGCTGCATGATAAAGGCCCCGCCGACTAACAGTGCAATCAAAAACACTTCTGCCATTCCAGTTTCCTCCTCTCAGCGCTTTGCCTCTTTCTCGTACTCGAACAGACGCGCCAAAAACTGTTCAACATCCGAAACAGCCGCCAACTCCAAAACGAGTTTTTCATTTCGGGAAATTTCAATGATCTCGTTATAAATTTTCACAAGCAGCCCTTCATCCTGGTTCGTATTTTCCGGCAAGGCGAGCATGAAAATCAATCTGACATTGCCGCTTACTGCCTCTTCTCCCTGAAGAACCCCCGCCGCTAGAATGATTTTGTCTGATGCATACTGGACAGTATGCGGAAGAGCAATATATCGGTCATACACCATCGTTGACTGCTTTTCCCTTTCTGCTAAGCGAAGCGGGAAAGCCTTATCCACAAATTCCCGATCCGCCAGTGCTTCCGCCATTTGCCGGATTCCTTCCTCATAGGAAATATTGCGGTCAAAGACAAAGAACCTTGTAGGAGTAAGCAGATTTGCAATGATGGAGGCGCTAAAGTTGGTCCCTATTTGGGCATACTTGTATAAATACACTGCCTTATTGATTTGCTGGGCCAAATTCTTCTCATCGAAAATTTCCGATGTCCTGATGACAGGAGCGTCAACCGGGCAGTTGATCGGAACTGTCGCGAGAACGACGTCGTAATTTGAAAGCTCCTCTGCGGTTGTATCTTTCTCAGAGAAAAGGTCGATTCGGGTCTGATAGCCAATGATCTTGCGCAGCTGGATGGAGATCAACTTTGCCGTCCCTCGTCCAGTTCCGCAAACAATGGCGACCTGTTGAAGGGATTTTGCTCTGACTCCGTGCTGAGATAGATAGATTTCAAAATAAAAGGCAAGGTACCCGAGTTCATCTTCCGATGGTCTGATTCCAATCGTTTCCTCAATTATGTCCCCGGCAATCCCGGCCATTTTGAAGGCAAGAGGATATTTCCCCTTTACCTCATGGATAAGCGGGTTCGGATTTTGAATCCCGAAAATCAGCCGGTTCAACAAAAAGGAAATATGGTACTCGATATCTTTTGAAAACTCTTTTTCATCGAAGTAAATACTGAGCTCAAACTCAATCCGCTTTCTGATTGATTTCAAAAGAGTGGTAACATCTTGTGAGATAGGAATGTCAGACACTGAGCTGATGCGAGTAGGCGTTCTTCTTCCTGCAATCGGTATGGTCAGAAAGAGCACTTCAGGCAACGGAAGCGAAACAGACAACTTTTGCACAAGCATGTCCTTCATTTCCAACGCAATCCCAAACTCGGCAGTTCCGATCAAACGATGGTACTTTTCATCCAGCGATTCAATTGGATGAGAAGTGAGGAAACGTTCCAGGATAACAGCAACAGTACTTATGAGCCGATTCGTCGTCACTTCATCAAAATCATATTTCCGGGCGATCGATAAAATTTCATCTTCTACATCTTTATCAACCGGGGACTCTTTATATAGATAGGAATAGATGTTTTCAATGATAAACAAGCGCAGATGCAATTCATCACCGACAAGGCTGATGCCGCTATTCGGCTTTCCCTTGATCTCAATCCCGTAGGGGTCCAAGACGACTTCGATCTTTTTTAAATCATTTACCAGAGTCGAGCGGCTGATATTCATTTCTTCAGCGAGATCATCAAGTGTTGTTTTTGCTTCCTTCATCAGCTTATCGATGATAAAAGCGAGCCTTGTCTGTAAGCTATCCTGGCTTAAATCGGGACCAGAAGCTTCCTCCACTATCTGTTCTAGCACTTTTTTATCATGAACGATAAGATAATAGCCTCGGCCCCTCTTATTCTTGATTGCTGCAACATGCTCAAGTTCTTGGTTAATTTGCTGTATATAATAGCCGACAGAGCGTTTGCCGACATCAAGCTGCTCAGAGAACTCATCCAAGGAAACAAAGTCTTTTTTCAGCAAAATCCTTAGAATTTGAATTAATTTTTCATTATTTAACGAAACAGACATTTCATACACCTTCTCAAAGAAATAAATGGTAAGCAAGAATGATACGAGCATCCAAAGGGATGCTAACTTATCTTAAGGAAACACCCTGAATCTATCCAGCATGTATTCTTACCAATCCAGTGCATGCCTGTTTGATGGATTTAAAAGGATGGACCTTTTTTATCCGCGCGATTTGCCGCCTGAAATATTGAATGTTGTTCCAGTGATGTAGCTGGCACGGCTAGAAGCAAGGTATGCAACCAAATCAGCCACTTCCGTCAATTTCCCTTCACGTCCAAGTGGAATCGACTTGCTATAGTCTGTCGACAAGCCTTCCACTGTCGTTCCTCTTGTATAAGCCAAAGCTTCATTGTACGCATCAGAACGCAAGCCAGTCGCTTCAAGAATCGCCGGTGCAACTCCTGCTACGCGCACATTGAATTTGCCCAATTCTTTTGCCCATGAACGGGTGAACCCGATAACAGCTGCTTTTGTTGCTGAATACACACTCTGTCCGGCTGAGCCTTCCTGCCCTGCTTCAGAAGCGATATTGATGATGACACCGGATTTGTTCTTGATCATTACACGTGCCGCAGCCTGGGAGCAGAAGAATGTTCCCTTTTGATTGACAGCTACCATGAAGTCAAAGTCTTTCTCGCTGATCTCATATTCCGGTCTTTCGCCTCGGTCGTCGACAAGCAAGCGAGGCAAATTGACTCCCGCATTGTTCACGAGGACATCAACCGTACCGAATTGCTCAACTGTTTTCTCAACGAGCTGATCTACGCTTTCCTTTTTTGTCACGTCACACCGGATATGATACGTGCCGTCTTCCTTCGGCCCATTTTCCACATTTATATCTGCTACTGCGACCTTTGTCCCGGCAGATAATAGCGCATTCACAATTGCCGCTCCGATTCCTGAGGCACCGCCCGTAACGATTGCCACCTTATCCTTCAATTCTAACCAGTCTTCATTCATCGCAATCTTCCTCCTTCTGTCCGAAATCGTTTGCAATAACGATCAGGAACAATGACTATATTCATACTGTACGACAGAGCGTTCGCACAATTAATACAGACTTTTGCAATATAAAATGCAAAGAGGTGATTAAAACAAAAAAGGCCTTCTCAGCATGTGAGAAGACCAATGAGAGCAAGGAACACTTCCGTTCCTCTTTATAAGCTGCGCAACTGGATAAGTAAAAGAAAAAACAAAAAAAGACTCATTGAAAAGAATGAGCGGTTGTGGTATCGTTATATAGATAGACTTAATTCGAATAAATACGTCTATTTTCCCTAATTTAATTATACACCATGAGTTTTTTATTAGTCAACCCTTTTTTATACTTTTTTAAGGAGTGTGTGCGATGAGTTTGAACTTTCAGCGGGAGCAGGAAAGATTGGATGATGTATTGAAGATCATCAAAGAGCGGATTCACATGATGGAGACAGAAACCGGAGAGCGCAAAAATGAAGTGGTTCAGATCCGCAAACATTTTTGGGATGAAATTAAGGTGAATACGGATACGTTCGACGATTATCTTGAGACGATTATTGGCTTAAGGCAAGAGGCACAAGCCTTGTCCGTAAGTCAATCGATCCATAGTCAGGCATCCAAAAAGCTTTCCACACTCCGGCGCATGCAAGGCGCTCCGTATTTCGGCCGAATTGATTTCATTGAAGATGGAACAACAACTGCAGAAAATATCTATATCGGCATCGCATCCCTTACCGATGAAAGCGGCGAATCCTTCCTCGTCTACGATTGGCGAGCACCGATTTCAAGTGTCTACTATGATTATCAGCCTGGCACGGCTCAGTATTCGACACCTGGAGGGATCATCACGGGCACATTGGAGAAAAAGTGGCAATATCTCATTCGCGATGGTGCGATCCAATCGATGTTCGATACGAGCCTTACAATTGGAGATGAGATTTTACAAAGCGTATTAGGCAAGGGTTCAGACAAACATATGCATAGTATTGTCTCCACCATTCAGCAGGAGCAAAACCTGATTATCCGCCATGATCAAGGCAAGCTTCTCATCGTCCATGGTGCTGCCGGAAGCGGCAAAACGTCCGCAGCCTTGCAAAGGATTGCTTACTTGCTATATAAATACAGGGATCGAATCACTGCTAATCAAATCTTATTATTTTCCCCAAATGCAATGTTCAACAGTTATGTCTCCAATGTACTTCCCGAGCTCGGTGAAGAAAATATGCAACAAGTCACTTTCCAGGAATATCTGGATCACCGACTAAGCAAAGAGTATCTCGTTGAAAATCCTTATGACCAATTGGAATTCGTATTAACAGCTGCTCATTCCCCTTCCTATCAGGCGAGAGTTGAAAGCATCCAATTCAAAGCATCAACAACATTCTTCGAAGCCGTCGAATCGTATCGGAAATCGTTAGAGGTTGCGGGCATGCGCTTCAAAGATGTGAACTTCAGGGGAAAACCGATCGTAACTGGCCAGCAAATCGCAGAGGAATTTTATCATAGTCATACGTCTCTTCGATTTCATAACCGGCTTGAAAGGTTAAAGGACTGGTTAATCGGAATCATAAAGGACTTGCCAAAAACGGAACGTTCCAAACCGTGGGTTCAGGAGTCAATCGAGCTGCTAAGCAACGAGGAATATTACAAGGCTCACCAGGCTTTAGCGAAAAGACATGGCCTTACCGGGCGGGCAACCGCAGATTATGAGATGAATCCGAAAGAACTTGCCCAATTGATTGTGCAGCAAAAATTAAAGCCGTTGAGGAAACTAATTTTAGCATATGATTTTATCGACATGAATGGAATATATGAGCAGCTTTTTACTGACCCTTTGCAAATCAGACAATGGATAGATGGAAACATACCAGCAGAATGGCCGGCCATTTGTCAAACAACGCTTACCATGTTAGATGAAGACAAATTATTCTACGAAGATGCTACCCCATTTTTACTTTTGCATGAACTCATCCATGGCTTTGAGGCGAACCGCACAATTAAACATATCGTTGTGGACGAAGCACAAGATTATTCACCTTTTCAATTCGATTTTTTAAGACGATTATTTCCATCGGCGAGGATGACGGTGTTAGGAGATTTTAATCAAGCGATTTTCTCACATGCAAGTGAAACCGTTGATTTCGGGACACTTACGCGTTTATTTGGCTCTAATGAGGCTGAAGTGATCAATTTGGCAAGAAGCTACCGATCCACAAAACCGATTGTCGAATTCACAAGAAGATTAGTGCCTAACGGAGAGCAGATCATCCCTTTCGAACGTGAAGGAGAACTGCCTATCCTGAAACAATTGAATGAACGAGCAGAACTGCATCGCTGCATATCGTCTCAAGTTGAAGAGTTGCAAGGTGCCGGCTACAAGAGTATCGCAATCATATGCAAATCGGCTGAAGAAAGCAAAAGTGCATACGAGTGCTTGTCTGGCATCAATGGAATAAAACTATTGAAAAAAGGATCGAATGAGTATGAACAAGGAGTCGTTGTTATCCCGGCGTATTTAGCAAAAGGCATCGAGTTCGACGCGGTCATTATTTATGATGCATCGAAACACGTATACGGCGACGAAAACCTGCGGAGAATTTTCTACACCGCCTGCACAAGAGCCATGCACTTTCTGCAATTGTATAGTGTCGGAGAACCGACCCCATTGTTGCAAGATGTACCGAACGATCGTTTCATCCAGGCGTAATTGGATTGAATAGATGACGATCGATATGCTTTTTTTAGATGAAAAAATCCCGCTGCTCCTAAGTGGCGGGATTTCCTTTTATAATTCTGTTATCGGACTACATTCTTTTCTATTTGCTTAATCACTTCACCTAAAGCCATATCCCCCATCGAATCCATTCGGTGCTCCACCTCGCAAAAGTCCATTGTGCAGGTCACTTCATTTGGAACGATCACACAGGACATGCCTGCCCGCTTTGCAGCAAGCGCCCCGTTTGCGGAGTCCTCAAACACCAGACATTCTTCCGGTCTCAATCCTAGGGAAACCGCCGCTTTCAGATATAATGCAGGATCCGGCTTTACATGCTCTACATCGTCCGATGTTTTGATGCAATCGAAGTACTCGAATAATCCAAGCGTCTTCAAGTGAGAGGATACCCATTCGTAACTTGAACTTGAGGCTAACCCTATCTTCATGTTCAGCTTTTTCGCTTCCATTAGATAGTCTTCGACTCCTTCTCTTGCGATTTCACTTTCAAGCTTTTGTTGAAACCTTTTTTTGAAGTCCTTATTTATTGCCGCCTGATCAACCTCTTTCTGGGTGAGCTCCTGCAAATACTCAAACGGTGAAAACCCTGTTTGCGTGCCGATTTCCTGCTGCCACCGGGCAATTGGCAATTCACTTCCATACTCACTGAAGATCTCTTGGTACAGATGATATTGGTGGGTCTCAGTGTCGAAGATAAGACCGTCAAAGTCGAAGATAATTCCTTTTATCAATTATAGAACCTCGCTTTAGTTTTTTTGTTCGTTGTAATCGACGTCTATATAAAACTTTATTCGATCGCCTAATAGATAATAATTTGAGTAATGGACAGGTGTACCGTTCGTATCATAAATGACTTTTCTCACAAGAATGACAGGACTGACATTGCTTATTCCCAAATATTCGCATATTTGCTGAGAAGGCTGGATATACTCTATTTCCTTCTCTACCCTGCCGAAGTGGATCTTATATTTATCCCTGATCACCGCAAAGGTAGAAACATCATCGGTGATGTATTGCTCTATCCCCGGATAAATATCGATGGGCAGATAAGCATAGTCAACACTGAATGGGCCGTCATCACTCTTGACCAGTCTGACCAATTCCACAAATTCCTTTTGCTTATAGGAAAAAACTTTTGAAATACTTGAGTCATTAAAAATGATGTTTTTCGAGATGATTTCCTTTGTAATATTATTCTCTTCCGTAGAAAGCCCCTCTGTGAATCCCTGGAGGTTCAACAAATGCAGATCTCTCTTCGGCGCCTTTACGAAGGTCCCTTTCCCTCTGATGACTTCTAGAAAGTTCTCTTCCGCCAGCTCCTTTATCGACCTTCTTATTGTGATCCTGCTCACGTTGAACATGTCACATAGTTCGGATTCATTCGGAATCTTGTGCCCAGATTTAAGGCCGTTGTGCTCAACATATTCTCTAATCGCCACTTTTATCTGTTCATATAGAAGTATGGGGCTATTCAGGTTGCTTTTCTCGTTCGTCATTGATCTTCTCCTATGCATCATACTCACTAAAGCTGACATATTTCCCATTCCAGAAACAACGCTTACATTTGTATATAATCATAACATGGCAATTACATAATTTCATATATTTACAGACTGTTCCAGCTCCTTCGGGTAACCAAACCCGCCATAAAAACCACATGTATTCGCGGCAGATTCTGTAGCTTTTTCTATGGCATTCTCAATCTCACTCCCATTGAAATAATGCACGAGGAAGCCTGCAATCAAACTGTCGCCCGCCCCCATTGTATCCACGACATGGATCGGTTGAAGTTTTTGCTCGTACAGCTGTCCGTCTTTCAAAAACAATGCCGGTAAGCTCCCTCTCGTGAACACAGCAATTTCAAAGCGGCAGTTTTTCACCTGTTCAATAAACGTCTGCAATTCCTCACGAGTAAGTTCAGAGACAGAGAAGAAGGCGTATTTAATATGTTCTGCAATAGAATGGACATACGCCAAATCAGCTTTATCAGAGAAGTCGTACGAGATATCGACAACCTTTGCCAGCTTTGATAATTCTCCTTCCATTGAGGAATAGCAGCTCACATGACAAACATCGAAGTTTGCAGCATATTCCATGTCTTCAGGAGTCAGTTGAATTTTAAAGCGATGCTGCACCGTATTTTTTGGGCCTCCTACGAACTCTCGATCTCCTTCCTCCGTAAGAGAAACTCTCGGCTGACCGCTGATGCCCTCTGCCACCCTGCTATAATTAATCTCTACCGATTCCTGTCCCAAAGCATATTTTATATGAGCAGCCTTGTCATCCGTAGCAAAGATTCCTATATAACCTACTTTTTCGGCCCCATTCCTTTTGGCATTCACCGCTACGTTAACACAATTTCCACCGGGATAATATTTTCCTTGGTCCAAATAACAATCCACCACATTATCCCCAATACCAATCAAATTCATTTTCACTACCCCCATTCATCTCATTAACCTTTAACCGATCCATCTGCAAGACCTCTGACAAGATACTTTTGCAAGAAAATCAGCAATATAATCATTGGTAAAGATGCGATTACCATGCCCGCAAGCAGCACTCCCCAATCCGTTCTCAGCGCATCTCTAAAATTCATTAACCCTGAAGGAATCGTTTTCAAATCATTTGAATCTATGAAGACGGTTGCAAATAAAAATTCATTCCAGGCAAAATAAGCAGTTAACACAATTGTTGTGATGATAATCGGAATGGATAGAGGCAAATATATTCTGGCATAGATTCCGAATTCACTGCAACCGTCGATAATAGCCGATTCCTCCAATTCTCTTGGAACACTGAGGAAGAATGCCCTGATTAAAATGATGGTCAAAGGCAGCCGATAAGCTACATATGTCAAAATTAAAGCCCAACGGGTATTGATCAGATCCATCATCGTCAGCAGCTCGAATAACGGGATAAGAGCTACTTGAGGATTCATCATAATCCCGCCAATCGTAAAAATCAGCGCAATATCAATCCATTTGGATTTGTACCTTGACAGTGTAAAGGCAGCCATCGAACCGATAATAACGACTAAGACAATTGTCGCAATCGTAACGAGCAAGCTATTCATGAAGTAGCTGGAAATCCCTTTTGACCAGGCCATGGAATAATTTTCAAAGTGCCACTCTGTAGGAAGACTCCATACATTTTTATATATCTGATCATAACTTTTAAAAGACGATACGAACATCCAGAACAGGGGATAAAGAATGATCAGCGCGAACAGGAGGAGCCCGAGCAAAATGATATTCTTTTGAACTCTGCTCTGCATTTTACCGCCATTGTATAATTTGCCCATTCTCACTCATCCTTCCCAGTCCCAGAGACCCTTATTTGAATCAATGCGAAAATGGCAGTAAGGATGAAAATCAGCGTGGCAACCGAAGAGGCGTATCCCATGTTGTCCTTTACGAATCCTTGCTGATACATGTAAACCGATAAAGTCATCGAACTTACACCCGGGCCGCCGTTCGTTAAAATATATGGTTCGTTAAAAACGAGCATGGATCCGGTGACAGTGATGAGAAGGTTTACGAACATCGTCTCTTTTACTTGAGGAAGGGTAATGCTGAAAAACTTTCTTATTCGGCCTGCCCCATCTATATCAGCCGCTTCATATAAATCATGCGGTATTTTTTGAATCGCAACAATAAACAGCATCGTAATAAATCCTATGCTCTGCCATTGGGACATGGCGATGACCGCATAGATAGAAGTATCTGCATTGCCCAGCCAAGGTGCGGCCAGGCTTTCCAATCCGATCAGCTTTAAAAAGCTGTTTAACAACCCCATTTGAGGATTATAAATGAAGCTAAATAGCAGAGCGATAACAGAAATAGAGATCATCACTGGTATGAAGTAGATTACACGCAGAAAAGGTGCTACATTTCTAAACAATTTCTCCTCTAATATAGCGGCAAGTACGAGAGCAAAGGCGATTTGGAAAATAACCGATATGACCGCGTACTTTATATTGTTAATTAAGGCTGTCAATACGACTTTGTCTTGGAACAGATTGACGAATGCACTGATCCCCACGAACTCTTTTGACTGGGAAAAGACACTGAATTCAAAAAAGCTGTTATAAAAGTTCTGGAAGAGCGGGATATAGATAAAAACTCCTAAGAACAACAGGCTGGGGAGCAAAAATAGAATTGGTATAAGCTTGTTTCTTCGAACGGTCATAGGTACACCTGCTTTCATTAAAATTTCTAAAGAGTAGAGAAAGAGCTCCAATTCCGGTCATTATCTAAACCAGAATCGGAGCGGCCGTAGGACAAACCAATCTGCTTTCTCTTAATCTAAGATAATGCAATCCTGCCTGACACTTTTACTTTTTAAGATTAGCAGCCTCTTTCTGAGCCTTTTTAACAATCTCCTCAGGTGTTGTTTGCCCTGCAGGCAATTCCTGGGCTCCACGCATGAACACATCGGCAATGTTAATATTCACCGCATTGTCAAACCATGGAGCTGTCGAGGAGGCGTTCTGGATAAGATCGTAAGCTTCCAAGCTTGTTTCATTTACATTGTCTGATGTAACAGCACCTTTGATTGCATTTAATTGTCCGTCCACTTTCGTGAAATCAAATGCCGTTTCTTCTGAAGTCAGGAACTTTAAGAAATCGATCGTTTCTTTCGGTGCATTTTTGCTCACCATCCATCCTTCCGGAGCACCTGTCAGGGCGGTTTGGTCGCCTTTTCCATCAGGGAAGGACGGGAAATCAAAGAATCCAATTTCAACATCGCCGATTTCCTGAACAAGCTTAATTTCCGCAAATTGCATGTACAAAATCGGCACCTCCCCAGCAGCAAACATATTCCTTGCCGCCTCATGATCAATCGCTGTAGATACATCACCCATATAGCTTGTCAGCTCTTGAAAAACCTCCAAACCTCTAATGTAACCCGGGTCGGAAAATTCGCCTGTTTCCAAACTATAATCTTGTGCTAAAACTTGAGGATCAACAATTCGCTGAAAGATCGTTCCAAGATAATGGGATATGGCCCATGTATTCGTCAGTCCTTCAACGAGAGGTTCTTTATAACCCGCTTTTTGAAGGCTTTCCAGAACATCGATGAACTCATCATACGTCTTCGGGATGCTGATGCCGTTTTCCTCAAATACCTTCTTGTTATAGAAGAATGCCTTGCCATCAACCGTAAAAGGAATACCATACGTAACGTCGTCAAAAGTAAAACCTTCATATTGCGACTCGATGATGTTGGACCCCCACTCTTGATCCTCATCGATAACCCCATTCAATTCCATTATTCTGCCGGAGGATACCAGATTTTCTGCAAAGGAGTTTGACCAAGCTGAGAAAATATCAGGTAAATTGTCGTTTGATACCAAAACCCTGATTTTTTCTTTATAGGAGTCGTTCAAGACAGAATCAACGTTAATGTGTACATTCGGGTTCTTTTCCATATACTCTTTGATTTTTTGGTCATAGAAAGACTTTCTTGGCTCATTGGGCCACCTATGGAAAAAGTTAATTTCAACTTGCCCATCTTTTGCAACGGTACGCTTGCCATCGGAACTGCAAGCACCCAATATAGATATCACGAATACAAGGCTGATCAAACATGCAAATACCTTTCTCATTACAAACCCCCATTTCCAAATTTATTGGTATCCCTCTTACTTATCCGGCGATCAATAGTCCATTTTCCACATATATCTTCTTACGGACAGCGGATGTCCTGTATGCTCTGCCAGCCCGTCTGCATAAAGCCTCAAAACAAACCCTGCGAGAGCTGGTCCGAAATACTCCTCCAAATCCTTATCAATGCCGCTGTAATCGAAGGTTTCCACATCTACCACTTCCACCTTCTCGCTGAACTTTTCAGCAAAGTCGATCGCTCTTTCATCAAGCGGCCTGCTCGGTCCATCGCCTTTCACAATTAGGAATGGGACATCGTAATCGGTGATTTCAAATGGTCCGTGGAAATACTCGCCGGAATGGATGGCATTTGAATGGATCCACAACATCTCCATTAACAAACAGCTTGTAAACGAATAGGCATGATGGATATAAGCACCGCTCGCCATCGTATAAATTAATTTCTCTCGCTTATTTTTTCTTCCATATTCGTCTGCGCGTTTGCTGAATAGCGCTACGTTCCGATCAATTAAGCCCTGCAGATTGCCGATTTGCCCTAAAAATCTTTGAAACTTTTCATTTGGGGAGAAAATATTCATCAATTCAAAAATCAATGTATAGTAGATTCCCGTTTCTCCATCGATCGCATCAGAACCGTCTTTATAGTTATAGTGAATGGTGAATTCAGCCTCTTTGCATAGAGGGGATTCCGTTTCCATCGAAATGGCTGCTGTCAAAGCTCCTTTTTCTCTAGCAAATGTGGCTGCCTTCACTGTTTCAGGGGTAGTGCCGGAATGTGATCGCAAGATGACCAAACTATTTTCCCCTAATGACTTTGGATTTCTATGGATAAATTCATTTGATGTATACACAAAGCTTGGAAGTTCCGTTTCTTTTGTAAAGAAATAATCTCCGAATGATAGCGCTGCCATTGAACCGCCACAAGCAACGAAGAATACGTTTTCAATATTCCTCGACTTAACAGCCTCTACCACTTGTTTAATTTGTTCCTCATGTTCTCCCTTCATTTTCTTCAATCCCTTTACCTCTTCTTGTACCAAAACACCATTCTCTTGTTTCATGTTTACACCTCCGATTTTTATAACGTCATATAACGTTATATTGTTTATCAGTTTACACTCGTAAAACCGGAGTGTCAATCGTATTTTTTAAATTATTTATATATTTGACTAATTCAGTGCATTCGGTATATACGTCTGTAATTTTCCTCCAATTTTCACTCTGATTTACCTACTGGGAGGACGAAGAGAGCAAAAAAGACTCTCCCTTAAGGTGACGTCCAGTTGGCCTGAGGCTCAAGTTTCAGGCGACAGGAGTTTTTGGCTCGGGATAATTCGGTAAATTGGTAGATAACTTTCCTGAGGCGGTAGATACTTTTGCCGAGGCGTACATACTTTTCTTGAGACATACATACTTTTCTTGAGACATACATACTTTTCTTGAGGCGTACCTTGATTGCCATATGGCGGTAGGTACTTTCCATTTATCCACGAAAGGAAGCCTTGCCCCGCGGAAAACGACCGCCTGGAGCGCAGATCCACGGGGTCAAAGGAAAAACCAAGAATAGGGAATCGCCCCATTCTCGGTTTCCAGTTCTTTTATTGACTTTTCAGCGGGCTGCCTTAAAGTGAAGTCCTGACCGGGTCATGCCCACCACATATCCGCCGGTTTTTCTTCGATATTGATCGCTTTCAGATTTTTTACCGCTTGCCTGAAGCCTTCGTCGATCGACATGATCGGATCTTCGTGTTCGATACTGATGACATAATCATACCCGTACGTGCGCAGGGCGCTGATAATGTCAGACCATTCCTTGATGCTGTGTCCGTAACCGACCGAACGGAAGGTCCAGCCGCGGGTCTGGACCTTTGAGTAGGGCTGCATGTCGGTCAAGCCGTACATATTGACGTTGTCCTGGTCGATGTATGTGTCTTTTGCATGGAAATGATGGATCGCATTCTCTTTTCCGAGAATTTTAATCGCTGCAACCGGATCGATCCCCTGCCACCAAAGATGACTCGGATCCAGGTTCGCTCCGATGGCATCGCATGTCGCCTCACGCAGTTTCAACAGTGTGTGCGGAGTGTGGACGGAGAAGCCCGCATGAAGCTCAAGGCCGATTTTGACCCCGTGGTCTTTCGCGTATTGGCCAACCTCTTTCCAGTAAGGGATCAGCTTCTTTTCCCATTGCCATTCATAGATATCAGAGTAAACCGTCGGCCATGGTGTGACCGGCCAGTTTGGCACTTTCGACCCTTCATGCGCTCCCGGTATGCCGGAAAATGTATTGACGACCGGCACATCCATCAGCTTTGCAAGCCGAATCGTTTTACGTAAAGTCTCATCACACTCTTGGGCTTCCGCTTTGTCCGGAGAGACCGGATTGTTATGGCAGCTGAACGCGCTGATCGTTAAGCCGCGGGAATGAATTTGATCTAAGTATTTCTTCCGCTTGTTCTCATCCTCAAGCAGTTCATCCACATTGCAGAAATGATTCCCCGGGTTTCCTCCCGTACCGATTTCCACCGCTTGCAAGCCGGCGTCTTTTACATAATCGAGCATTTCCTCAAATGATTTCTCTGCGAATAGAACGGTAAACACACCAAGTTTCATTTGACTGCCTCCCTTGTCCAGCTTTCTTCTTATTCAGCTGCTTTGATAAATCTCCTCAATCACCCGGTTAACCTGGATCGCCTGTTCCACCTTCACTACAGGTTCTTCCAGACCAAGGCAGCTTTTGACAAAATTCTCAGCCTGCCGCAGTCCGGCCTCCCCTTCGTTATGGGCAGCGGTATCCGTTTCACTGACGAGGAACGTGCCATATTTAGGCTGGTATAGTTCAAATGGATAGACACTGAGCCCGCCTTCTGTTCCCGATAGGCTGAGGTGCATCGTATCTTCCTTGATGTTTGCAGCCCATGAACATTCAAACTGGAGCGATGCCCCGTTCTCGAATGTCATATAGGCGGTGACATGATCGTCGACGTCAAATGTCGCGTAATCAAACGTTCCCCAGTCATTCAATTGGTCTGCCCTTTTGCTGACACTGTTGTAGGTAGAACCCACGACTTTAACTGGTTCTGGGTTGTCCAACAACCACAAAGCCGCGTCAAGCAAATGGCAACCATAGTCGATTAAGCTGCCTCCGCCCTGCAATTCACGGTTGGTGAACACTCCCCAGCCAGGAACTTTCCTTCTGCGCATCGCCCGCACTCTGACGACGAGCGGATCTCCGGCAATTCCATCAAGCATTGCTTTTTTCGCTGTCTGGAGTGCATCGGTAAAACGGTAATGATAGGCGATGGTCAGGATTTTCCCCGACCGTTCGGCTGCACTCTGCATCGCCAAACATTCTGCAGTTGTCATCGCCATCGGCTTCTCGCACAGGACATGGACGCCCGCCTCTAAGGCAGCAATCGCAATTTCCGCATGGAACTTGTTCGGCGTACAGATGGTCACCGCATCAACTTTGGAGAACAGCTCCTCATATGTTTCGCATACAAACGGAACATCGAATTTTTCTGCCGCTTCTTTTGCCCGCTCGGGATTGCTGTCGGTCAAAGCTGTTACTTCAACGATTTCTCCCAAGCTGAGGTAAGCCGGGATATGCCTGCTCTGGGCAATTCCGCCTGTTCCGATGATTCCCATTTTCAATTTCTGCATGTTACCCTCTCCAATGTTTAAGGACTTCGATGTATCAGGATTTGCTCGTGATCGTTTCCAGCGGTTTAGCGTTTCCGTATACTGGTCTCGGCCTTCCGGAGCCGCATGCCCATTTCACCCCATTTTGGATTACCTTTTGAATCTCTTTGTTATGGTAAGTCGGATACGTTTCATGGCCCGGACGGAAGTAGAAGATCTTCCCGTTGCCCCGTTTGAATGTGGCGCCGCTCCGGAACACTTCTCCTCCTTCAAACCAGCTGATGAAGACGACTTCGTCCGGTGCCGGGATGTCAAAATGCTCCCCGTACATCTCTTCTTTCTCAAGCTCAATATACTCGCCGAGACCTTCCGTGATCGGATGGCTCGGGTCAACTATCCAAAGCCTCTCTTTGTCGTCCGCTTCCCGCCACTTCAAGTCACAGGAAGTGCCCATCAGCTTTTTGAAAATTTTGGAGAAGTGACCGGAATGAAGCACAATCAGCCCCATCCCTGCAAGCACCCGCTCCTTCACCCTTTCGGCAATCTCATCTTCGACTTCATCATGGGCTTTATGCCCCCACCAGACGAGCACATCGGTCTCCGCCAATTTTTCTTCCGTAAGTCCATGCTCAGGCTCATCAAGCGTCGCAGTCGACACTTGATGCCCGTCTTCCTCTAGAAAACCTGCGATCGTACGGTGAATTCCTTCAGGATAAATATTCCGCACCGTTTCATTTTCCTTTTCATGACGATATTCATTCCAAACCAATATATTCATCAAATTCCCTCCTAATCATTAAAAAAAGTGTAAGCGCCTTGCTCAGCCCGACAAGCATAGGTCAATTCCCGAGGAATAGTTTTTCAGCTGCCACAGAGAGTGACTTGTCACCTCGAGGGGCTAGGCGCTGGTGCTAGACAGCTTTTTTCTCTCAGTCAAAATAAACGGCTTTTCCACTTTTGGCCGACTCATAAATCGCTTCGAGGATTTTTGTGACAACGAGCGCCTCCTCCGGCTTCACGAGTACATCGGTATCATGGATGATGGCATCAATCCAGAGTCGCGCTTCCAAATCTGCCGCATCCTCTGTCTCTCCCTCATAAAAGTCGACCCCGCTATTGTCGAGTTCAATTTTTGTTGTATACAGCTTGCCGAACTCCTCGCCGTTGATCCGCAAGCCGTCTTTCATATCGGCGCCCCCTTCCGTCCCGGAAAGGGAGCACTTCGCTTCATCCACTTCCAGTGAATTGAGCGCCCAGCTTGATTCAAGCATGATCGTAGCTCCATTTTTCATCCGGATGAACCCAAAGGCCGAATCCTCAACTGTAAACTTCTCCGGATCCCATGGCCCCCAGGCATTCGCTGCATCGGCCTTTTTGCTCAGCTTGTGAAAAGACGAGCCCATAACCGACTCGGGTTCATAGTTGTCCATCATCCACAGGGTCAAATCCAAAGCATGAGTGCCGATGTCAATCAACGGGCCTCCACCCTGCTTTTCTTCATCGAGGAATACCCCCCATGTCGGGACGGCACGCCTGCGGATTGCATGAGCTTTGGCAAAATAGATGTCCCCAAGATCGCCTCTCTTGCATAGCCCTTGCAAATATTGACTGTCTGGACGGAAACGGTTCTGATAGCCGATCGTCAGTTTCTTTCCGGTTCTTTCGGCAGCTTCAAGCATCGCCTTCGCTTCCTCGGATGTTTTTGCCATCGGCTTTTCACACATGACATGTTTCCCAGCTTCAAGTGCGGCAATCGAAATTTCCGCATGAGAGCTGTTCGGCGTACACACATGAACCGCATCGATTGCCTTATCTTTTAAAAGTTCCCGATAATCGGAATGGACAGAAGCCCCCTCCTCGCCGAACTGTGAAGCTGCCGCTTGCGCCTTCTCCAATTCAATGTCACAAAAAGCAACGAGTTTTACATTGTCCAATTTTGCAAGGCTCGGCAAATGCTTGCCTAACGCAATACCTCCACAGCCGATAATGCCAATGTTTACGATCTTCTCCATCTCTCTCTACACCCTTTCTCTGAATAGAACTCTTTCACTTATCCTGCATATTTCCACTGCTGCAAAGACTGCCAGCAAACAGTGGTTTTAAGGGACAACCCGTCCTTTAGCTTCACGATTATTCCTTCACCGAGCCCGACGTCAGGCCGGAGACAATTCTCCGTTGGAAAATCAGGACGAGAACGACAATCGGGATGGTCACAATGACGGTTGCCGCTGAAATGTCCCCCCATGGAATTGTATATTGGCTCTGGTACATAGAGATGCCGACCGGAACTGTCCGCCAAACATCATCACTGTTAATCGTCAGTGCAAATAAGTATTCATTCCAGGCCGCGATAAAGACGAGAATTCCCGTCGTAAACACACCCGGCGCCGCAAGCGGAAAAATGACCTTGCGGAACGTCTGAAACGGACTTGCTCCATCAAGCTTTGCCGACTCCTCCAGCTCAAATGGAATTTTCTGAAAGAAAGTAGACAAAATCCAGATCGCCAGCGGCAAGCTGATCGTAATATACGGAATGACAAGCCCAAGGTAGCTGTTCCGCAGACCGAGACCAGTCACCAAGTTGAACATCGGCGAAATGATTGCGATTTGCGGGAACATCGAAGCGGCAAGCACGAGGCCGAGGATCAACCCTTTCCCTTTAATCGGCAGCCTCGTGACGGCATACGCCGTGAATGATGCAAATCCAAGCGACAGAATCGTTGTCAACGCCGAGACGACGAAGCTGTTCAGCATATAGCGGAGCAGCGGCCGGTTTGACAATGCCGCATCATATGAATCCAGTGACGGATTGGAAGTAAACCATTTGAACGACGAAAAGATTTCGCCGGGCGGCTTGATCGATGTTAAAAACACCCAGATAAACGGGAACATGACCAGGAAGACAAACACCGCCAGAAAAATGTAAAAACCGATTCCTCCTCGCTTATTCATCCTGCACCCTCCTCATTTCGTACGCCCTGCAAACAGCTCGGAGCCGATCAGTTTTACATATGCGAAACTGATGAGGCCTACACATAGAAAGACGATGACCGACAGGACCGAGCCTTCTCCGAAGTTCTGCTGGGCGAACAGCGTTTTGTAAGCATAGACGGAAATGGACTCTGTCGCATTCGCCGGTCCTCCTCCTGTCAGCACATAAATCAAGTCGAAGACCCTGAATGCATCAAGCGTCCGAAACAGCAAGGCGACTAAAATCGATGACTTCAGCAATGGAAGAGTAATTTTCCAGAACTGCTGGTACTTGGACGCCCCGTCCACATCCGAAGCTTCATACAGGGACTGCGGAATCGTCTGCAACCCTGCGAGCAGCAAGAGCGCCATATAAGGGGTCGTTTTCCAAACGTCTGCGAGAATGATGGAAAACAATCCGCCGTTTGAAGTCGATAACAGCCACGACTTGTTCGGGATCAGATGGAGCGATGACAAGTAATGGGCGATGATACCCGACTGCCCGTCATAGAGGAAACCCCACATCATAGCGGCAACCGCGGTCGGAATGGCCCACGGAATCAGCACGGAGGCGCGTATAAAACCCCTGCCTTTGAAGGAACGGTTGATCAGAAGCGCAATCAGTAAACCAATTACAAGCTCAAGCACGACCGAAACAACAGTGAAAAATGTCGTATTCCAGAGGGATTTCCACATCCGTTTGTCTTTCATGTATTTGCCGTAATTTTTCGCCCCGACAAAATTGGATTTGAGGATTGAACCGCCTGTAGCTTGGAGCAAGTCCGCAGTCTGCTGAAATTGGCCGCTTACCGCCGGGTCCTCAATCGATGCTGAAATGTCGGTAAGGTCCTTCGCATACTCATTCAGCTTCCCGCGGTATTCCTCCGCAAAGTCATTATCAATTTTCGAGTATTTTAGCTCCTGGTCTTTTACCGGCTTGAAACTGGCGAGCAACTCATCCACTTGTTCCATTTTCCTTTTGATGGTATCGTCGCTTGCAAGCTCTTCGTGGTAATGGTCAATTCCCTCTTTGATAGTGTCGATCGTTTGAACAGCATCCCCGCCGCCGGCTTTGCTTTTCAAATCATCGAGCTGGCTGCCGAGAAAAAAATGATTGTCCACATAGCGCTCTAAATCGATTGTCGCATTCAGCATCCGCTGGGAACGCGATGGGTCATTCAGCCTGTAATCAAACAAGCTGTTATAGAAGGACTGTGCAACCGGCCAGAGAACAACGACGAAAACGAGGATCAAAGATGGGATGACCATTGCATACCCGAGTTGTTTTTCACTCAATTGGAATTGGCGTTTCTTTTTTTCCATTCTATTCACCCCCGCTGGGAAGCCCGGCACCATGATGAATAAAAAGCAAGATGAGAGATTTCGCCCATCTTGCTTTTTTTGTTAATCAAGGATCCGCTGCCTCATTCCTTTATTGCCTGTTCCATCTTCGTCTGCATATTTTCCGCTGCTTCTTCCGGTGTCTGATCTCCTGTCAACACCTTAGAAATTTCAATCTGCATGATATCGGAAATCTTCGGATAAATTGGTGAAACAGGACGCGGCACAGCTGATTGCAATACCTTTCTGAACTCAGGGTTCGCAAAGAGCGAGCTTACTGCCTGCACTTCCGGGTCATCGTACAATTTCTCGATTGTTGGCGCCCTGCCTCCATTTACTGCTGAAATCTTTTGTCCTTCCGGTCCGGAAATGAATTTAATAAATTCCCATGCCTCTTCCGGATGCTCTGAATAACGGTTGATCATCGTCATCCAGCCTCCAAGTGCTGCTGCATTTCCTGCATCCCCCGCCGGGAGCATCGCCATTTCCACCTTGTCGACGATCTGTGAGCGTTCCTTATCATTGGAGGAAGACATCATGTACGGCCAGTTTCGTGCGAACACTGATTTCCCCTCAATCCAGGCATTTTCCGTTTCGATTTCTTTAAAGTTCAAAATGTTCTCTGGTACAAAATCGGATCCTACAACTTCCTTCATTTTTGCAATCGCCTTGACCGTCTCAGGGCTGTTGACAACGACATTGTTGTTCTCATCGACAACCTGGCCGCCGTATGAAGCGATGTATTCAATTGCATTGGTGATCAGCCCTTCATACTGGGCCGCTTGCATAATATAGCCGAACTCAGTTCCGTTTTCACCTTTGAGAGAGGAGGCCATCTCCATCAGTTCATCCCATGTTTTTGGCGGTTCTTCCACAATATCAGTGCGGTAATAGAAGACACCGGCGTCCGTATATTGCGGCATCGCCCACTGCTTGCCGTTATACTTTCCGGCCGCAACGGTTCCCGGGAAGTATGAATCCATATCAATTCCGTCCCTCTGGATGAATCGGTCAAGCTCCAACGCATAGTTTGCCTGTCCGAACTCGGCCGGCCAAATGACATCGGCATTAAAAACATCAATCTCCGAACTCTTCGAACTGAATGCGGTTACATATTGATCGTGAGACTGTCCGGTATCAGCCGGCATTTCTCTCTGTTCCACTTTGATATTCGGATGTGCTGCCTCAAATGCTTTGATTACTTCTTCCGTTGCCGGTGTTGTATCCACCCCGCGCGCATAAACAATCGTTACCTGTTCTTCTTTTTTGCCGCTGTCTTTTCCATCGGAATCTTTTCCCGGTTCGCTGCTGCCCGTTTCCTTCCCTCCGCAGGCCGCCAATACAAGGATCAAACTGAAAATGAATACAGTTGCCAACAGATTCTTCCGTGTTTTCATGAGATATCCCCCTCACATTCGTTAAGTATCGTAAGCTATCAAACTTCAATTTCCGAAAAAATGATATCGATTACATTTACTTTGAAAGCTACTTCCCTTTATCGAACGATCGTTTCACCTCCTGTTACCACTAAAAATAGTACCTGGGAGCTCAAGGCAGTCCAACTCTCACGATGTCATTTTGAAAACGATTACATTTACCGATCATTATACAGCACGCCAATTATAAGTCAATTAAAAACATTAAAAAATTTTAAAATCCGACTATCCTCTCAAAAAGCCGCCCTCCGAATGAATCGTTTGGCCTGTAATCCATCCGGCTTCCTCACCGGCAAGAAAAGCAATGATTTTCGCCGCGTCTTCCGGCAGTCCTGCCCTTCCCAATCTGAATTTCGGCTCCAGCTCCGCCTTCATTCCATCCGTCATCCAGCCTGTATCAGTCGGTCCCGGGTTCACCGCATTGACAGTCAGACCAAGCGGTGCCACCTCCGCCGACAGCGAAAGGGTGAACGAGGAAATTGCCGCCTTCGTCGCACT
This sequence comes from Lederbergia sp. B243.17, assembly GCF_057657925.1. Classification (NCBI taxonomy): domain Bacteria; kingdom Bacillati; phylum Bacillota; class Bacilli; order Caryophanales; family Bacillaceae; genus Lederbergia; species Lederbergia sp. B243.17. The sequence continues at coordinate 47,095 of NZ_JBWBKF010000093.1, read as the reverse complement.
ATACGCCAGTTCCTCCATCATCGGTCCCTGCTCCTGACCGGAAGTGAGATTAATAATTCGACCGCTCTTCAATCCCGATCTTTCAAATCGACGGGCAAATTCCACACACAGAAGAAAGGTCCCTCTTATATTTACTGCATAATGGGCATCAAGTATTTTGGCATCCAGCTTCCGGTACCCGTCCCGCTCGGAAAACGCTGCGTTATTAATCAAAATCTCCGGAAAACGGAACAGTTGAGAAGCCTGGCCGATTATATCCGCTGGAGTTTCAGGATCAGCCAAATCTGCTGCCCCCTCAGCGCAACGAACGCCGAATGATTCAATTTCCCGGCGGAAGTTCTCCACCCATCCAGTTTCAGCCTGCCAATGCGTAAAGTAAATATCGGCTCCGTTCTCTGCCAGTTTTCGGCATGTGGCAGCACCGATTCCCCGGCTGTGACTGACACCTGTCACGATTGCCATTTTCCCTCTCAGCCCATACACAATGAACCGCCTCCCTTATGTTGACTCGCGAATAATCAATTCATGCTCCAATATCAAACTCTCTACCTCTTTGCCTCTTATCTTTTCAATGATCATTTCTGCCGACACACTGCCCATCCGGTACATCGGCTGGGAGACCGTCGTCAAAGAAGGGTAGGTCATATTTGAAAAACTGATCTTATCAAAGCCGATGATGGCGATATCATCCGGTACCCGATACCCGTTTGCATGAATTTCCTTCAAAGCCCCGATCGCCAGCATATCCGAAACCGCAAATACAGCAGAAGGACGATCATCAAGACTGAGCAGTGCCCGCATCGCTTGCCGGCCGCTTTCGAAGTCAACGCCGCTCGTATGGTAGATCCACTTCTTTTCAACCGGAATGCCGAATTCCTTCAAAACCCGCTCGTACCCTGCCCTGCGCTCGCGGGCATAGAGATACTTCTCATCTGAATTGATCATCGCCACTTTGCGATTGCCAAGACGGATCAGATGCCTCACTGCCTGGTAAGCAGCCAATTCATTGTCGATGGAAACGAATGGAATACTTTTATCTTCATCAAACTCACTGCAGCGGACGACCGGATATTTACTTGCCAGCTCATGAAGATGCTGCTGATTCACCGTCGGATCCATCAAAATGATTCCGTCGGCAAGCCGGTTCCGGATCATATTGAAGTAAATCGCCTCCCGCTCCGGATTGGAATCGGTTTGGCAGAGAAGAATGTTATATCCTTTTTCGATTGCCGTATCTTCAATCCCTTTGATGATATCCGAGTAAAACGGATTGGAAATCGTCGGCAGCATGACGAGCAAAAGCCGGCTTTCCGAATTCCGCAGATTCCTTCCGAGCGCACTCGGCTCGTAATTAAGCTCCCTGATCGCCTCCGCTACCTTGTTCCTCGCCTTCAATGAAACCTTCTCCGGACTGTTCAGCACCCGTGAAACCGTAGCAACCGAAACCCCCGCTTTCTTAGCGACTTCCTGTATTGTCGCCATCCAACCACCTTCTGTCTCATCTCTTTGTAATCGATTACATCAATAGTAAGGTTGGTTGGGGGTTGTGTCAATAGCAAGTGTTCGCCACCATTCTGCTAAAAAGAATAAATCCGTATTATTTATGGAGGACTTTCACTTCTCCTTCTCCAGCAATAATAACGGTATCTGTCATGCCAACAAACAGGCCTGTTTCCACAACACCTACTAACTGTTTTAGCTGATCATGCAATTCAGCCGGATCGGGAATGAGTGCAAACGGGCAATCCAGAATATAGTTGCCATTATCCGTAATGAAGATGTCACCGTCTCTTTTTCTCAATAAAGGCATTGCCCCTAAACCTTCAATCCTTTTTGCCGTAGTCTCCCATCCAAATGTAACGACTTCGATGGGAAGAGGAAATGTCCCCAGTTGTTCCACCATTTTGGATTCATCTGCAATAATGATAAGTTTGCCCGCCTGAACATCGACCAATTTCTCGCGCAGCAGTGAACCTCCCCCGCCTTTGATCAGATTAAGTTCCCCATCAATTTCATCTGCTCCATCTACGGCTAAATCTAACCCATTGGCATTGGAAAAGTCAGTCAGTGGAATGTTGAATTCTTCAGCCCATTTTTCAGTTGTGAAAGATGAAGGGATCCCTTTTATGCATAATCCCTCTTGTACCCGCTCTCCCAATCTTTTTAAAAACCAATATACCGTGGAACCTGAGCCCAATCCAAGAACCATGCCATCCTCAACAAATTCCGCGGCCCGTTCCCCCGCTGCCTTTTTCATCACATCTGTAGATTTCATCAAAGAATTGCCTCCTCATTCCTGTTACAGTATATTGTACTCCTTTATGAATCATTCAAAACAACATGTTCATATATATCCTTCCCATTGTTTTTGTACCCGCCTGTCTCTCCAGTTTCAAGCTCGCTGGCGGCAAGCTTTACAGCGGCTGTGTCGTTTTCCATTTGCAAATAAGCGAGCACCTTCATGAGGCTGCCTCTCCTTATTCCGTCCGTTCGCAGGGCAAAGTGATTAAATTCTTCGATGCTCAGTTCATGCTGCATAGGAAAGCCTCTGTTTTCGCTTCGAGATCCTGTCATGCGTCTAGACATTCTTCATCGGATGGGAAAACCCTCTTTTACAAGCCAAACAGGAAAAGACCTTGAAAGGTCGGAGCCGATCAAGGTCTAAAATGAACACTATCAGATTTGCAAAGACTCATCAGCCTTTCTCTTCTGAAAATCCACATCTTTATAGTAAGCACTTTTTACAAGGATATTCGGTCCGAGGCATTTGACGGCCGGGCAATGACAATTCAATGATTTGGCAAGCGGCTGGCCGATCCAGCGGTCGTACATCGAAGGGAGCGCTTCAGTCTGAATGTTGCCAAGCGGAGGCGTATCCCCGAAATCCGTAACGATGACTTCCCCTGTAAAGATATTCACATTTAAACGTGATCTTCCGTCCGGGTCATTTCGGAGCGAAACATTTTTGCTGCTGTACAGCCGTTTCAACAAAGCGACGTCCGCTTCATTGCTGCTGCACGCATAAAAAGGAAGCGTCCCGAACAGCATCCATACATCCTCATTCCGATAATCGAGAATCCGATGGATGGCCCCGCGGATTTCGTCCAATGAAAGCACTTCGAGGTCTGCGGCGAAATCGCTCGGGTACATCGGGTGAATCTCGTGCCTTGCGCACTTCATCTCCTCTACAATCTGTTTGTGAATATGTTCCAGATGAGGCAGTGTCCGCTTATTCAACATCGTTTCCGCCGAAACAAGGACCCCCGCTTCAGCCAAGGCACGGCTATTATCAATCATCCGCTGGAACTGCTCCGCTCTCCGTTCACGTGGCGGCTTCCTTTCCATATTCGCAAAACCGCCGTCGATAAAATCATCGACCGTTCCCCAGTTGTGTGAAATATGCAGGACATCCAAGTATGGCGCAATTAGCATATAGCGTTCCAACGGCATCGTCAGGTTTGAATTGATTTGCGTCCGTACTCCTCGTTCATGGGCATATTGCAACAATGGCAGCACATATTGCTCCACCGACTTTTTGGAAAACATCGGCTCTCCGCCCGTAATGCTGATGGCGCGCAAATGCGGAATCTCATCAAGTCTCTTTGTCAAAAGTTCAATCGGCAGCGCGTCCGGATCTTTATGCTGCAGTGTATATCCTACTGCACAATGCTCACAGCGCATATTGCACAGATAGGTTGTCGTAAATTCGATATTTGACAGCGTCAGCTTGCCATATTCTTGCACATCCAAATAGCTTTCCCAGGGATCGTATTGCGGGCTCATCGTATGGGGTCTTTCTTTAATCGTGGTCATGCTCCGTCTCCTTTTGACTCTTCATTACTCTAGTCTATCATTCCCTTATAAATTTTATCACAGGAATCGGGTCGATGCGGGGGAACAGGGCTGGCGGACTATCTTTTACAAGGTATCTCCCCCTCGTCGTTCCAACAAAATACCTTGATTCGAAGCTATGAATAAATTCCCTGGTGCAAGGACCATTTACCCAAAAAAATCCAGGTTAGGAGCAGTTTACGAACGACCCGGGAATAAATAATTCATTTTAACGTTGATTTAATGCCCCAACCCCTATAGAATAAAAAATCTAATAACGGACATTTCATTCTATTATTAATAAAATGTTCGTATTTTAAATCAGGAGGATACGAAAATTATGAAAAAAGAGCAGTCCGGACGTTTTTTAATTGCTATTATGATAGGGGCTTTATTGCTCGCTGGTTGTTCAACCTCTCCAGGAGGGAAAGATACCGCTCCGCAGAGGGAAAAGAAAGAGGAACAGCCAATTGCCGTACAAGGGGCTATGGATATGGAAATCTCGGCACTGCTTGGGGCAATGAAAGACTATAAAGAAGAGAAACAGGGAAATTACACTTTTTATGCCGGAAAGATTGATGACATCCCAGTCGTAATCTCCCGTACGGAAATCGGCATGGTTCATGCTGCCGCTTCGACCGCCGTGCTCATCGAAAAGTATCAACCAAGGGTAATCATCAATCAGGGAACCGCAGGCGGCCATGATCCAAACTTGCATGTTTTCGATACTGTCATCGGAACAGAAGTTATGAATATCGGGAACATGCGCACTGAACATATGGATGAAGGGCAAGGAATGAAACCCGAGGATTGGAACTTCATGACCACAGGCATGAGAGAAAACAAAGAGTTGAAAGAATACGAGTCCTTTGCAAGCGATCCAGAACTGGTCAAAGTTGTATTGTCCGTTACAGATCACTATAAACATGGTAAGGTAGTGAAAGGTAAAATTGGAAGCGCAGACTTCTGGAACCGGGAAGTGGACCGCATCAAGTGGCTTCATGAAAAAGCCGGAACAAGCGCAGAAGAGATGGAAGCTGCCGCCGTCGCCCAAGTAGCAAAAGGATTTGGAGTACCCTTCCTCTCAGTTCGTACCATTTCCAACTCGGAGGTTTCAGGAGACAAAATCGAGGACTTGGAAACCGCAGGCAAATACGGCGCCGAATTTGCCGTTGACATTGTCAAAGCGATAGGAAAGTAACATGTGAGCATTTGGGCAGTACAAACCAAGTTTACGGTTTGTACTGTTTTTGTTTATCCGCATATGTTACCGCTTTGTGAACCATGGTGGAAAAATTTTGCTGAACGGAGCTAAAAACTGAATAATTTTAATCGAATATCCTCTTTTCCTGCAGTATACTAAATACTTAGATTCACTTTATTCAAGTGAGGGACTGGCTCAACAATTGTCCGTTTCAGCCTCTTCTATAAAGGGAATTTATAATCTACCATCCAAAACCGCTAATAGAAAGGCTGTGGAACAATGAAAACAAAATGGCTCATTTCCATTCTCGCTGTCATCTTGGTGGCCGGCTGCTCCGGCACAGGGAACGAGGACAAACAAAAAGAAACAACCGGCAAGGCGACCTCCCCGGATAATACTGCAGCGCCCGCTAAAGAAAAAGGACAAGAGAACGCAGATAAACCAGGCGGCGAAGATCAAAAGAAACCAAACGAAACTGCGGCTGGTGAAGAACAAACGAATCCGGACGGGCCTGCGATTGATAAAGAACAGAAAGAAATGGCGCTCAATACGCTTCGTGAGCTTGTAAAGGAAGCAAAAGAAGGGAAAGTCTATAAGCAGGAAGAGTTCTATGTCGGCAAAACAACTAAAGAGGACGTTCACAAGCGAATAGGCGATCCGGAAATATCGGAAAATGGCTATGACCGTTATAACGGCTCGATGGGGAACCCTTCCATGGCCTTCTCCTATGACGAAAAAGGTGTTATGAAAGAGGCGCGTTATTTTGGAACACAAGTTGAACGCCAGACAAACCTTGGAGGCATTGCAATTAAGGATCTGGAAGAACAGCTAGGGGAGCCTGAGGAAATTCGGAAGATAGAAGCAACTGGCGAAAAGAATTATGTGTATCACGTCGGCGATTATGAGCTCCAATTTATCATCGGCGACAATGGCACTCCTGATCATGTGAACTTGAAAGGCTGGAAGTAATAATCCTTGGCAGCGAGCAATTTTCGCTGCTTTCTTAATTTATGGGAAGGTTGCTGAGAAGTTTCCAGTATGGTAGGTTGTGAAAAGAGAAATTCGATAGTGAAACACATCAAGAGATTTAAAGAAAAAGAGAGGTTTTTAGCATGAGAAAAAAAAGGCATGTCCTATTTGCGACGCTGGCATCAATCCTGTTGCTGCTGGCTGCATGTGAGTCGGATAAACCACAAAAGCAAAGCGAAAATCAACCAAAAAAAGAAGTGCCAGCTCAGCCCGAACCGTCGAAGGAAATGGCAGAAACGGAAGATGAGCAAGATATCACAGCGGATAAGGACAAGGATGAAACAGCTGAAAAGGAAGTCCCAGCCGATGAGACGAACAATTTAAAGGATGAGTACCTCCTCCGCTTAAATGAGACGAAACAGAAAACCGATCATATGCGGGAAAATCCGGAGGACGATACAACCTTCGCAATGAAAAAGGCCGAAGGGGATATCTATGATATTTGGGATGGATTGCTGAATGAAATTTATGGAGTTTTGCAAAAGCAACTGCCGGCAGAAAAGATGGATCAACTAAGAAACGAGCAGCGCGAATGGATAAAAAGCCGAGATCAGAAGGCGAAAGAGGCTTCTTTGAAATATGAAGGCGGCACAATGGAACAGCTGGAATATGTAGCGGTTGAAAACAAACTGGCGGAAGCGAGATGCTTTGAGTTGGTGGAGAACTATTTAAATTGAGGTCGATGAGTCCTTATCAGTATCAATCAAATTTTTAGGCATAATGAAAAAACAGGAGGAGAAAAACGTACAGTTTTGATCTGACCCCTAAAAGTTAGAGTTTTATATTACGCAGCTAGTTGGCTGGCGTGAAGACGGTATTGAACCGGACTCATGCCAGCCAGTTTTTGTTTGATCCGTTTGTTGTAATACTTTATATAATCCTCGATAGCTCGTTTCAGTTCCTCATACGTACGCAGCGGTTCGCCATGATACATCTCCTGCTTCAGTAATCCAAAGAAATTCTCCATGGGTGCGTTGTCCAGACAGTTCCCCTTCCGCGACATGCTTTGGAATATTTTATGTTCTTTTAAGGTCCCAACCCATTTTCCGTGCTGGTAGTGCCACCCTTGATCCGAGTGTATCGTAGTCCGGTATTTCGCGTTTTCGATGATCTCTAGTGCTTCCTCTAATGGTGCCATCACAAAGTCAAGTGTCGGGCGCATACCGATCCCGTATGAAAGGATCTCCCCATTATATATGTCCATGATTGGACTCAGATAGAGTTTTAGGCCATCTGCACACTTGAATTCCGTAATATCTGTAGTCAGTTTCTGACATGGGATTGGCGTATTGAACCTGCGGTGAATACGGTTTTTCACCACGGAACCGACGGTTCCCTTATACGAACTATAACGACGTGATTTCCGGGTGAACTTATTGCCTTTCATTCCTAGTTTTCGCATAATACGCTGCACCTTTTTATGATTCACGACGAGGCCGCGATTCTTCAATTCCAGTTGAATTCTGCGATACCCATAATTTCCGTTATGCTCATTAAAAATGGATTGAATCGTTTCCTCCAGCCCTTGGTTAGGATTCTCCCGGCTCATTTGTTTTATATGATAGTGGTAGGACGAATCGGGAATGCCGACAAGCTGAAGAACATCCTTCAGTCGGAATTCTTCTTTGAGCTCGAATGATAGCGCCGCTTGTGCTTTTCTAGATAGCCGTCCGGATCCATCTGAAAAGCGCGCAACTTTTTTAGGTATTCCACCTCCAGCCGGAGGAGTTCATTTTCCCGTTCTAATTTCTGTTCACGTGTCATTTCATTCTGTTGTGTTGGCTTCTTAGTCTTCTTGACGTTCTTCGCTTTTTCAGACATGGCTGGCCGTCCTTTCGGGTTGTCCAGGGCTTCAGCACCACCTTCGAGGAACCTCTTTTTCCATGAAGAAATGAGCGGTGGGTTCGTCAGACCGAAGTGAAGTGCCGTTTCTGTCCGAGACGCACCTGTCCTTTTCATAAAGCTTAGTACATCCAGCTTGAATTGAACAGAATAAACTTCATGATTTTTCTTTCTCATTAACCCGTCCACGCCATATTTTTTGTAAGCTGACACCCACCCTCTGAGCTGTTCATGTGACTTCATTCCATATTTTTTTGCCAGTGTACCGAGCCCAAGTCGTCCAGTCAAATACTCATGGACAATCATAACCTTGAATTCTTCGCTATATTTAGCCATAAGAAAACACCCCAAAAGTTAGTTTTTGACTCTAACTTTTGGGGTGCACTTCATTTTTCTCCTCCTGCTTCATTTTTAAAAGCCATTCTGATCAGACAATTGTTTAAACCAAACTCCGCTTTTCTTCGTCGTCCGGGAGCCGTCCCCGTGAATATCGACAGCTACCAGTCCGTAGCGGTTTTTATAGGCATTCAGCCAAGACCAGTTGTCCATGAAGGTCCATACATGGTACCCTTTCACATTTGAGCCTTCTTGGAGCGCCTTGTGAATCCATTGCAAATGGTCTTTGTAAAAATCGATGCGATAATCATCATGGATGACACCATTTACATCCATGAAGCGTTCTTCGCCTTCGACTCCCATTCCATTTTCAGAAATAAAGCACTCGATATTATGATAGTTTTCTTTCAAGTTGATCAGGATATCATAAATTCCTTTTGCATAGATTTCCCAGCCGCGGTGCGGGTTGATCTTTTTGCCCGGCATGTCATAGTGATCAAAGTACCGTTCCGGCATGAACGGAGCATACGGATTTGGCATGTTTTCCTTCGCTTTGACACGGCGTGGCTGATAATAGTTAACGCCCAGAATATCGATTGTATTTTGCTTGATCGTCTCAAGGTCTCCCGCTTCGATTTTTGGCAGGAATCCTTCCGCTTTAATCAATTCCACCAAGTCTTCCGGATATTCGCCCTTTACTGATGGATCAAGGAATGAGCGGTTAAAAAAGGCATCAGCAATTTTTGCTGCTTGTACATCAGCCGGATGCTGGCTTCTCGGATACGATGGGGTCAGGTTCAAAATGATCCCGATTTTCCCTTCTTGCTTCTTCCCGCGGTATGACTCGATTGCTTTTGCGCTTGCCAGCATCGAGTGAAACGCGACTTGGACCGCTTTCTGAAAATCAACTAAATCAGGATAGTGAGCGCCGTAGAGATAGCCCATCTCAACCGGCACAATCGGTTCGTTATGGGTGAACCATTTCTTCACCCTGTCGCCAAAAAGATCGAAAGCAGTCGAAGCATAGGCTGCATAGGCCTCGACTGTCTCCCTGCTCTCCCAGCCCCCGAGCTCCTGCAAAGCGAGCGGCATGTCAAAATGATAGAGATTCACAAACGGCTCAATCTCCTGCGAAAGAAGCTCATCAATCACTTTATTGTAGAACTCAACGGCCTTCTCATTCACTTCACCCCGGCCTTCAGGGAAAAGCCGCGACCATGAAATCGACATGCGGAATGTGTTGTGGCCGGTCTCTTTCAGAAGCTGAATATCCGCCCTATATTGATCATAAAATTTCGATGTGTCTGCAGGTCCGACTCCATCAAAAAAACGGTTCGGCTCCTGTTCATACCAATAATCCCAGATGTTTTTCCCTTTTTCATCACGAGACGCTGCCCCCTCAATTTGCGTAGCTGAGGTCGCAGAGCCCCACCAAAATCCTTCAGGAAAACGATACTCTATTTTTGCCATTTCTCATTCCACCTTCCCCGTAATCAGAACCGGTATATGGATGTCGGCCGGCTCCTATCAACGAATGTAGGCCATGGTAAAAGAGCCCTGGTTTTGCAACCCGCTCTTTTACCACAGCCCATTATTTTATTTCTTAATCGTTTCGTACAGATCGACAAACTCATTGGCAAGATCTTTAAATGTAATAGAAGTCATCAGATGGTCCTGTGCATGGATGAGCAGTAAGGAGATGTCCGTTTTTTCTCCGCGGACTTCTGACTGAATCAAAGATGTCTGCACTTTATGCGCTTCAATAAGCTCTTGGTTTGCATTTTCCATACACTCTCTTGCTAGCGTGATATTCTGTTCCTTCGCAGCGTAGATGGCTTCAAAAGCATGACTTTTTGCATTTCCACTGTGAAGAATGATGTTCATAATTTGTTCTTCTATTTTCATTTCTCCATACTCCTTGCCGAACAATCAGGATTCCGGATTGTTTCCGATTTCTTGTAGCTTTTTCAATTCATTTCTTTCCGCCACTTTAATAAATGGAATGTAAATGACTACCGCGATGACCAGGTTCACAAAGGCCAGGGCTGCACCCTTCCAGGAACCGGTTGCCAAAAATCCTCCAATGACAGGCGGTGTTGTCCATGGAATGAAGGCGATTGTCTTTGGCACAATGCCCCATGCAATCATCAAGTAACTGAAAACGGTCAGGACGACAGGCGTCAGAATAAACGGAATGATCAACAGCGGATTCAATACAATCGGGAAACCGAATAGGATCGGTTCGTTAATATTGAAGAGAGCTGGTGCCGCACTTAGTCCAGATATATTCCGGTAATGCTTATGACGGCGCCCTGCAATGAATACTGCGATGACCAGCGCCAGTGTTGCCCCTGTACCTCCCAGGTACATGAAAGCATCAAAGAATGGCTTAGTTACAATATAAGGTATTTCTTGGCCGGCTGCCAATGCTTTGGAGTTGGCCTCGATTGCCGGCAAATAGACGGCTTGCATAACCGGTTCCATAATGTTCGAACCGTGAAGGCCGAAGAACCATAGTACGTGAATCAAAAGCGCAATGACAATCGCTGAACCAAGTGTGTTCGCCAATTTCGAGACTGGCGCTTGCAGAGCGTCAAAGAATGCTTGGTGAATGTCAGGAATTCCTCCGACTAGCATAAGAACTTTGATAAGACCGAAGATTGATAATGTGATCATTGCCGGGAATAGAGCGGAAAACGACTTTGATACCGCAGGTGGAACTGTTTCTGGCATTTTCATGATCAACTTTTTGTTTCCTAGCAATCTAGTGAAAATCTCTGTAGATACAAGTGCTGTAATAATAGCAATGAATAGTCCTTGTGCACCGGCCCATACGAGTGGAAGTCCTGATCCTTCAGCAATCGGCTGCATAATTGTAGCCAATGCAGCAAAAGAGACAATCCCTGTAGAAAGGCCATCTTTGTCATAAGACCTTGCGAGTTGATAGGCAATCGAGAAGGCGACAAGCATCGAAACTATACCGAATGTTCCGGTCCATACGCTTCCTCCGAACTGCTTCCACGTATCGCCGTGGAAAATGGTTTGCATAAAGTTCTGGTATGCCTCGATAGGCAGGTTGTTGATCAAAATGACCATTGAACCCAAAATCATTAACGGCATGATGGCTACGAAGCCATCGCGAATGGCGACCAGATGGCGTTGAGCGCCGATCCGGCCAGCGATTTCTACAAATTTATCCATATTTATCCCCCATACCCCTTAAAGTAGTGACAAAGCTTTTGTCAAAACTGCCTGCCCATTCATTGTTCCATAGGCAATGCTGTCAATGACATCAACCGGAATATTTTTACCCGCAACCGCTTTTTCAATTTTGTTTTTCAAAAAGCGAACTTGCGGTCCAAGCAACAACACATCAATTTCGTCAAAATGTCTATTTGCTTCAGCTTCTGATACGGCAAAAATCTTAACTTCTTCTCCCGCTTCTTTCGCTGCCTGCTCCATTTTTGTCACTAAAAGACTTGTCGACATTCCTGCTGAACAAACCAACATGATTGTTTTCATATCTAAATTCCTCCTATTTGGAACGTTGTAAGGATCCTATGGCTACATCATATCGAAGAAAGCCTTTGCATTGAAGGTAATCATTTTCCTGAGTCCAACGGAAACGGTCACACCCATCTTTCCTTTTAAAAAAAGAAGCCGGCTGCATCAACGCAGCCGGCCCTTCTTCTATTTGCTTCCATTTAGAATTTTCATCATTTCATCTGCAGTTTTGCATTTGATCGCTTTTTGCACGAGAGTTTTGTTTTCAACCAGTTTGATGAGCTTCTGATACATCTCATCCAAATCTCCCTGTGGATCTTTCTGGATGTTTAGCAGGCAAACGAACTGCACCATCCGCTGCTCATGCCACGGGATCGGCCGTTTCAATGTACAAACGGTCCAGAACGTATCTTTTGTTACGGGGGTCAAAGGATGTGGGATCGCCACTAAATTTCCAAAGCTTGTCGGAGCTGCAACTTCCCTTTCAAGTACATTTTGCACATACTCTTTTGTAACAAGGCCTTGCTCATACAATTGGCCGCACAGAAAGCGAATCACCGCTTCTTTATCTTCCAAGTCTTGTTGAAGGAAAATCCGCGACTCATCCAGATAGCGGGAGACGCCTTGCGGGTGGGATGAAACGAGATATTTCCGAATCTCCTTTGCATCATCTTCGCCTAAGAACGTATTTACGACTTGAACCGGCACGCCCAAGTCCTCCTTGATCGGGATGGTACTGATAATAAAGTCGATCGACGATAAATCATGCTCGCCCAGCTTGTAATAGTTTGTCGTTGCCACGATTTCCAGCTCTTGCTCAAACAAACTCCGCAGACGATAATAGAGCAATTTTGCACTCCCCACTCCTGAAGCACAAACAATGAGCACCCTTTTCGTCCGCCTTTGCTCACTTTTCAGCCGTTCCAACGCAACCCCGATATGAAGGGCAATATAGGCAATCTCATGCTCGCCAACATCTTTTTCCAAATATTCTTCTATGCATGTGCTGGCAATAACGGCCCCTTCAAATGCACTCGGGTACTTCGTCTTTATCTCTTGCAGCAAAGGGTTCCGGATATTCATGTTATAGCGCAGCCGATTCATTGCAGGACGAATATGGAGAGTCAGCGCTTGGATAAATTCGTGATCCTGGGAAAAATCCCAGTTTAATTGCATTTTCAATTTGCCGAGCATGCACTGAATGATTCTTCCTGCCTCATCAAACTCACTGAACTCTGTTAATTCCTTTTCATGCAGAAGCTTTGTGCCCAATAGATGGACAATGATATATTCAATTTCCGATTCCGGAAAACTTAGCCCCGTGAAGTTCTGGACTTCTTCCACGATCTCCTCGGCGACAATTCTCTCGAACGGGTATTCTTTAACAAACGGCTCGGTCATTTGCTCGATGACGAAACCTTCTTCGATTCGTTTGAAGGCAATTGCAATATGGGTTGCCAAATTTTCCAGCGAGATATCCGAGATCTCGATTTTATATTCGTTTACTTTCCGAATGATCACTTCTTTTATTTTTTTGAACTGCTCAGGATCGAGCAAATAACTCGGTTCCTCATCCAGGCTGGATTCATGATTTCGGTTGAAAATGTAATTGGACAAGCATGTTCTTTTCATATACTCGTCGCCTTCAATTTTCGTCCCGTAATGCGGACGCGTGACCAGCCTCAACTGATACTTGTTAAGGATTTCCCGCAATATCTTTATATCGTTCTGGATGGTTGATTTTGAAACAAACAGTTCATCCTCAAAGGATTCCAATTTAATCGGCTCTCTTTCGAGCAAAAGCCGTTTCAATATATAAGCGACCCGGTCTTCTTGAACAGAAAAGTCGTAACCGTTTTCACCAGCCGGATCTTGAGTCCATTGTCTGAATGCATGAAGGAACACTTGAGGCTCCAGCACCTTCAGCTGGTACCCCGTTCCGCGAATCGATTCAATCTCAATACCGAATTTCGGGCATTCCGGCTGCATCGTTTTTATTTCATTGCGGATTGTCCGATCACTGACTCCAAGTTCTTTGGCAAGCCATTCTGCCGTAACAGGATCCTCCGCTTGCGACAAAGAAGACAATATCTCCACTTGGCGTTTTGAAAACATACTTCTACCTCTTTTCTCTGACGACTCGCAGCTGACTGGGCTGCCTATCGCAGCCATACGCCTATTTTACACCGAAAAAGGCAGAAAGGCTTTTTTTCAGACTTTTTTACTAGTGAGGCGGACGCCATTGTGTTGATATATTACGTTACAAAAGTTGTTGGCATTACCTACTATAGCTAAAAAATGTTTGGTATATCATTCGTCAAATTTCTCCACTTCCTTTAGGACTGCTTAAAATTAAATACAATCAGTAGAAAAGATAGAAAGAATAAGTAATGTAACTTAAAATTGAAATGACATCGTTAGAGGGGGAAAGTCCATATATGAGCAATTGGAGCACAATTGATGAATTACGCAATATTTTTATTGAGAAATATACGAATTCAAGATTAAGCAATGAACTGGAAAAAGCTTGCAGTGAAGAATATGAATTGATGAGAGACTATAACGGCAGACAAATTTTAGAATTACTTCAAAACGTGGATGATGCGTATGGTGATAAGAAAAAAGATAAAAACCTTGATAAGAATGAAGAAGTAGAGGTCACGATTACATACAGAGACAACATTTTGGAAGTTGGGAATACAGGGACTTCCTTTACAAAAGAAACGATTGAAAGGCTGTGCTTGGGACGAGCAAGTAATAAATCCTCAAAAAACATCGGAAATAAAGGTACTGGTTTCAGATCGTTACTGAATGATGCCGAGTGGATCGAGTTGTACTCTGGGGATTTTTCCATCAGATTTAGTGAGGATTTTGCTAAAAATTGTTTTGAAAAGCATTCTCATATTGGGCTGATAAATGAACAATTGATGTCCTGGAAAAAAGACTATCCATTGTGTTTTCCAATAATGAATTGTCCCGAGCAGATTGAAATGGTTGCCTCAGAATTTGATACCTTAATACGAGTGAAACTTAAAGAACGAAATCAGGTAAAAGAATCGGGAGTAACGAAGCAGTTAACACAACCTTTTTATAAATCCTTGCTTTTCCTTCCTAACATCACCAAAATCACCATTGCTTCCAATCAGGAGATTCGAATTGCGGAAAAATTGGCTGACGGGATAGAAGTGTTAATTGAGAAAACTGTAAACGGTATGAGCGAACCTGCTGAAGAATACTTTGTCTTTGAAAAGGACTTCGAAATTGATGACAAAACTGCTGTCCTATCAATTGCAGTCCCAAAAGATAGTAATTATGATTTCAAAAAAGAAAAGTTGCACTGTTACTTCCCTATTCGTAACTTTCCAACTCCCATTAACGCTCTAATACATGCACCATTTATTACAAATAATTCTCGTGATGACGTTCCTAATGATACGGAGGAAATCAATAAAAAAATATTTGATAAAGTCCTGCCCTTTATTAAGTGCGTTGCAGAGACACTAGCGAAGCCTGAATATGCTGATACAGCCATAAAAATGGTTACCCCTATTCAAGACAATAAGCTATGGGATAGTGATTTCTTTAATTTTCACGATAAATATTTGGACTTGCTATCAAATGCGAAGATTCTACCTACTGTAAATGGAGAATATATTTCAATTCAAGATGATCCTAAGTTACTAACGAGTCCATTTCCTGCCGAATTCAAAGGTGAAGAATTTAATTACTTATTACAACTCTCAAAAGTAGAGCATGTTGAGTTGGTATCATTATTATCAGAGTTTGTTGATTACGATGGATTAAATTTCTCAGCAGAAGATTTAGCAAGAAAGATTAATGTTATTCAAGACAAGTGGGGTATCCCGACTCGCATTAACGTGTTTTTGTGGTGGAGTGCTTATTTTGATGATGATATTGTTCCGAATCTGTTGATGGATGGCCGAGATAACTGGATTCAAAAATCAGACAAAGTATTTTTACCAACTGATGGTGGGATTTCAGTCTTACCAAATGAATTAGGATGGGTGAAACTTTGTGTATTGGATAAAGATTATGTTGATGAGCTAATTTCTCAAATTAAGGGGAATTATAGTGAAGAATGGAAGAAACTAAACGAAAAATTCAGCGCAGAAAGAACTGGTGACAAACGTTTACTCGATACATTTAGCAAACAATATTTAGCTATAGAATTCACGGAGCAAAGCAGTTCTGATTTAATCATAAGTACAATTAACCGCCAAATCGATCATCAAGATAAAGCAAAGTCGTTTATGAATTGGTTCTTTGAAAATTATCGTGACAAATTGACTCAGGGGAGCGAGCTTTCAAAAGTACCATTCAATTTACCGAATGCGAACGGAGAAATTTATCCGTCAACCAAACTGTTTCTTGGCGAAAATTACGGAAATCCATTAGGTGACAAACTTTTTGCCAACACTACATATTCTGCTTTAATGGAACCGAACAAACTGTACCAAGGAAGCGATATTGATGGATTTACAGATTTTATAGAAACATGCGGAGTAGCAAAATTTCCATTGGTCGAACCAAAACTGCTCACAAAAAACGATGGGTTTAAAAGTTTCATTGCTGATAAATATTCGGACGAAATTGATTTCAATATCAATTATTTAACCTCTATGAGCATAGAAAATATAGAAAATCTGATTAGTACCCTGGATACTTCCGATATTGTTGAGTGGGTTCGTATTGATGAAGATCTCCGTGAGTTATTGTACTCAAATCGAAAAGAATCGAATGCTAAACAGCAAACGAACTGGAATGGACTGTATTTCAATTCCAACGAGTACATCAAGTACGTGTTAAATATAACGCCGTGGATTCAATTTAATGGCCATAAATACTCACCACAACAGATAGTAAAGTACGAAAAGTTGAAAGCGAATATCAAGGATCTCTACGGTGTATCCGAACATGACTTGCTTGAACTTGTTGGAAATGACCTTATACAGAATCTTGATTTTAAGGATTCCATGGCCCATCTTAATGACGCTGATATAAAGAGAATTTTAGATGAACTACCGACCTTTGATAAAGGTGAAATAAGCCGAAAACTCTACACGGAGATAATCAAATTCAAAAAAGATAAAGAACCTGCCTATTCCCCTGAAGATATTCTTGTACTAGCTAAAGATGGAAAGTTTTATCGTGTTCACGATGTAAAATATGCTGATAAGAAAATCCCAAAAGCGATGGAAAATCAGGAGCATTTCATAGCAATACCCGTAAAACAAAACATTTCCACCATCAATAAATGGCTTGGCGTTGACCGTTTTAGAACCCAGTTAGAGTTATTTTCGTTTATTAAAGTCGATTATAGTCTAGAAAATTTCAAACAAGAAATTGATACGATAAAAACGGCCGTTTTATCGACAATTGATGATAACAAAGCGAATGTTGATAAAATAAAAAGAATCCAAATTATACCTTGTAACGAAATTGTTGCGATTGATAAGGAGCAGGATAATCGACAAATACAACTTGAAGATTTTTACTTTGTCGATGACGGAAGGGACTTTTACCTCAAATTACCTAGCGGCTTAAAACCAAGCATTGATCAACTGCGTTTGTTAGATGGGTTTTCAAATTCAATCGTGGATATTTTCAAGCAACTGTTGACACTTGAATTAGATCCCAACTTACTTGAACTTCTCGTATCAAAAGATGCAACAAGAAAAAGAGAGAAGATATCTGATGAATATGGTGTTGACAGGTGGAACGAGTCATATGAATTGCTTTTCAGTGAAAATGCCCTAAACAAAATGGTCATTGACTATTTTTCCGAAAATGGAGCAAGCAGCAATACTTTAACTCAGATAGAGGATGTTGATTTCTCATATCTTCTAAGAGACTCAGATTATGCGATTGTAATATCCAGCTTGAAGGATATCAATAAAGATATATCTGATTTTAATACCCTTTCTGAGTTGATAAATATTGATGTGAGAGAATACTGGCAAAAGATAGTTAGACGATATCTGGATGAGCATGAACAAGAATTTGCAGACAAGTTGTTTAGTAAACTCGTTTCTAGTGGCGACATTGAAAAACAAAATAGATTTCTAGTTGAGCTTAATGAATATAAATATTTTACCGCTAATCCTGAACGTATAAAGAACTCAGTTACATTTGATTTGGCTCAAGCTGTTTATGAATTCTTCCCTGTATTAATGGACAACGTGGAGAAAAAGGATATCAGAACAATTTATAAGGAAAATTATGATGAGTTAAACCCTGATAATTTGTTTGCTGATGAAATAGCTAACAATCAAAAAGCACAAATCATGATCTATTTCCAAAGGAAGGATGAATTCAAGAACTGGTTATTATTGCAACAGCAAAAGGTAGAAAAAGAACAAGCCGAAAAATCTATTGATCCCTATAAACAGTTATTAGGTGTTGTTCCTGAAAAACAAGAGATCGAATATCATGAAACAAAAAGATTGCCCTCTACTAATGGAAAAAGACATAGTGGAGCTTATACAAAAAGTGCTGAGGAGAAAGCAAATCATGCTAAAAAAATTGTTGGGAACAAAGGTGAGTTAGTCATTTATAATTTACTTTGTGAACAATATGGCAAAGAAAATGTTTTTCCAAAGTCTGAGGCATTTGTCGAAATCGACATTCTAAAGCCAGGACAAGCTAGTTCCGGAGAATATGACTTATCTTATAAGGATGAACACGGAAAAACCTTCTTTGTTGAGGTGAAAACTGGAGATGGAAATTCCTTCATTATTACTCCAGGTGAACTAGAGTTTGCGAAACAAAATCCCGATCAATTTAAATTGTATTTAGTATCAGAAATTGATTCCAGTGAACCTAAGTACAAAGAGATGCCACCACGTTTTTGGGAAGATGATAAGTTCCGATTGAAAAAAGTTATTGAAAGAATAGATGTAGAATTTTAGTAAACCCGAATTAAAAAAGCGGACGGACCTCTCGGTATGCGTCTGAGTGCATTCAACGAAATCTGGCACCTGTATGATCAGGGAACTCGGAGATTCCGTTGGTTGAGATCGAGGGTTTGGAGCCAGCTGGCAAATTGCGGGTCAGAGTTTGTAGTTTAACACGAGAAGAAAAAAATGAGCAAATATGGGCAGCCTAAACCGGCAATTGGTTTAGGCTGTTTTCATTGTGCTACAAGATGTATTCCATACAAGTTCTACTATTGGTTCGATTTCCTCAACAAGTTCTCGCAAACTGGTTATACCCAGAAAGGGAGCAATCATCCTATTGTTTATCCCATTATGTGTCCTCTAAGGTCTATAAACCCTTGATTGCTTGTACAAATTCAGCGGCAAGCGTATCATCCACTATGTTGTAGTCCTGTTCGTGAGGGGGTTCTGCAAATCCGAAGGAAACATTATTCGTTGTGGTCGGATCCTTTCTCCAGCTCGTGCATGAGCTGTGATATTGGAGAATCCCCGTTTTGTTCTTTAAGAAGGAAGCATTTACGGCATTGACGCCGCCGCCGGCCAAAATTTCGATTTTGTCACCATATCTCAGCTGCAGGTTTTCCAGGAGATCCGAACCTTCCACTGCAGTAGTTTTCAGTCCACTCGTTAATACTCGATTTACGCCTAAATCAATTAATTGTTCTATTGATTGATACGGATCTTTCACACAATCGAAGGCTCTATGAAATACCGCCTCTTTATTGGCTTTATGAAGCATATCGACGATTCCTTTGCTTTTAATCATATCAATGCCGAAGTTTTCATCTATGCAGCCGAACGCGATTCCTTCGATATTGTATTCGATGATCTCTTCGATGTCTGACAGTATCGTCCTGTATTCATAGTCATTATAAAAAAAACCGCCGGGACGCGGCCGTACCATGATAACAACAGGAATTGTACAATGTTTCACTACTTCTTTTATCGTTCCGACAGAAGGAGTCAATCCAAGTAAATACATCGCATTATTCAGCTCAATCCGATCGGCACCTGCTCGTTGTGCATTCAACGCATCTTCCAAACTCCCGCAGCATATTTCAGCTACTTTTTTCATTATTCTTTGCCCCCTTCTATATATGCAGTAAAAGAGCTTAGGTCCTCCTAAGCTCTTACGCTGTAATTCTACTAACCTTTTATGACAACAAAGGAATTCTAGGTTGGTATTTCTTCATGACATCTTTGTTATGCTGATCAGATCCGTCAATATTTCCGCTGAGGAAGACAGGCGGATTGAATCCGTTATCTGCCATTATTTTAATCGCTTCTGCAAATATCGCGTTTAGCAGAACCGCTCCAACAACTGTAGAGGTCGGGCCGAATGGTACAGGCACCTTATCGTATGAAAGGATTGCATCCCCTTTAACCGAATGATTATCAATCACGAGGTCAACAGAATCGCAAAGACGCTTACCGCTCGCATGTCTTGATGGCTGGCTTTGCGAATACTCCAAGGATGTTATCCCGATTACATACGCACCTTTTGCTTTTGCGGCATTGGCCACATCAACCGGAACCGGATTTCTTCCCGAAGTTGATAATACGAATACGACATCACCCGGAAGAATCTCTTCTTTTTCAAGGAACTCTCCAACATAATCATTTTGTTTCTCGAGGTGTGAAGAACGCACTGCTCCTTCATGAAGCATTAACGGCTCTATAAGGATCGGTTTAATAGGCACAAGCCCTCCAGCTCGATAGAATACTTCCTCCGTTAAAATGTGGGAATGTCCGCAGCCGAATAGTTGGATAATTCCACCGTTCTGAATTGCTTCAGCTACCTTTTCCGCTGCTTCTTGCATGCGATCCTTCTCTTCTTTTTCTACGATCTCCAACCGATCTTTCACTTTTTCGAAGAATTGAGTTAGCATTTATTTTCCCTCCATTACCAAGTATACAATCTTTCTGACTTCTTCAGGGATCGTTCTTCCGGTTTCTTTATCAATCGTTGAACCGAACACATGCGGCATAAATAATGGAATCCCTGTAGGACGAACTGCATTTACGATGTCGACGATATTTTCTGAAGTAATCCCGCCTGCCGGTTCTATCGCCTTTATTCCCTTATCCGCTGCTATTTTACATAGATAAACGAGTTCATCTAAATGGGTTCTGCCTTTTAAAGGCATAAATTTAATCGATTCGATTCCGAGCGCTAAAGCAAGATCAACCAGATCTTCGACTTTCATTTCAACACCTGTGGATAATGAAACATATCCGACTTTTCCCGAAGGGGCTACCAGGCCATTCACAATCTGTTCCATGCCTTTTGCGTGTAAATATCCATTTGAAAAAGACGTCTTAACAAATGGCTGATTAATATGGCCGGGGTTGGAGCCTTCGGCAATTTTCAATACTTTTTCCCAGTTAGCCGGGTTGCCATTATCACCAAGACCAATGCTGACCACTTCAGCTACTTCCTTTAATTCATTAACCTTTTTGATGCCATCCTCAATGTTTTCAAAATCAGAGGAAACAATGCCGGGCACAATATATCCTTTGCCTGCTTCCATGATCTCCTCAGCATTTTGCTTGTCCTTTGCCAAAAAGTTAAACAGGAGGAAGTTGTCTATTTTATTTCGCTTCATTAATATCATTTTTTTGCACCTTCTATCAATTTGACTATGCTATCAATGGCAGCTTCGATAATTTGCTCGCCTTTTTCTTTTGTCGCAAGCTTTGCATCACCCAGGACTGCCGAGTCGGTGAATTCTTCCCAAGGCGTTGGGGTAACATCCGCACTTTCCGGTATAACGGGAATGTCCGTAATGGCTTTCGACATATCGACATACTCCTCAGCCAAATAGAGCATATAGGAGGTCTCAATCTCGCACGCATGAAAGTAGGTGGCATGGGAAGATTCTGTTTCTCTTACTTCTTCGATCACTTTTTTAGTGCCAGGATAGAACAAGTACAAAATGTTGAAATCAGGGTACTTCTGATAAAGCTTCCTGGCTGCTTCTTTAAGTGCTACTGCATTGCCCAAATGGCCATTAATCATGGCAAACACTGTAAAGCCCTGGTCATATAAGCTTTCTCCGATGTCGACCAATAAAGAAATCAAAGATTCATTGCTGACATTTATGCTGCCCGGAAAGTTTTTCAAACTCCATACTTGTCCATAAGGCAAGGTTGGCAAGACGAAGGCACCGGTTCTTTCTGCTACTTTTTCTGATACTCGCTCAGCCAGATAGTTATCGGTACCTAGAGGAAGATGCGGGCCATGTGCTTCCACGGCGCCAATTGGCAATATCGCAATCTTACTCTCTTCTATCTTCTCTTTAATTTCAAAAGAGTTCTCATTTTGAAAGATCATGGTAGCACCTCTTTACTTTTTAAATGTAAAGCATCGAGCCGGATTCTCGACAAAAAACTTCTGGATCAGTTTTTCACCATCGAAGCCTTGCCGATTGGCATCGTCGATAAAACGGGGAACCCATTTCGCAATAATGTACTCAAGCCCAAGACCATGATCGTAATGCTTGTAATACGTTTTTCTCGCCGTATCCCCGCTGACGAGAATCTGATCTTCATAGCCTTTTTTCACGAGCTCCAAAATGCACTGGATCCGTGTGCTTTCAGGAGCATATTTAATTTTTGCGATTCCGTCAAAACTTAAGTATGCCCCCGTTTTTGCAATTTGTTCGTGGTAGTAAGGGTCTGGATTTCGGTCCATATGGCCAAGGCTCAAATATTCCAGATTCACATTTTCGCTTTTTAAAAGTTCAAGTTGTTCCAGCCCCATAGTGCCAGCCTCTGTGTGCGAATGAACAGGTGCCTTCGTTTCATGGTGGGCTCTGGCAACAGCGCGCAATGTTTTTTCCTCGAGCGGAGAAATCCGGTTATAGCCTGTTCCGAACTTAACTTGCCCCGCTCTGAATGGTGTGCCCTCAAGCCCTTCTTCCACTTCGCTTATGACGAATTCGGCAAGCTTATTAATCGAAGTCTTATCAATCCATTCGGCATATGTTTCATAATCGCCGATAATCGGCTTTAATTCTTCCTTGATCCGTGCATCCCATAAAAAGCTCTTGTTAAAACCGGCAGTTCCAATAATTTGGATGCCTGTTTCATCAGAAATTTCTTTGACTGCCTGAACATCACGGCCGTAATCGATTGCTGTTGCATCGACAATCGTCTTTCCGCCGTGACGTTTAAAGTCTTCTACATCCAATTTGGATTTTTCTTTATCGTCAAGCAATAGATCATCTGCCTCTCGCTGAACCCAGTAATCAGGCCGGCAGACGATATGTTCATGTGAATACGTAAATCCCATTTCTTCTGGTTTGATTTCACCTTTTAGTGTGCGAATAAAGCTCATGATTGTCCCTCCTAAAAATTTCAATGAATCATACGATATAAATCCGACAAGTGGATACATGCCGGATTTATACGGGTTTAAAACAATAGCTGGGCGATCGCCTTGATAATCGGCCCGAGGACAAACATATCAGAGTCTGCTGCCCACATCGCCGTATCAGGGATAGTAGAATCCAACAGGAATTTAACGGTAATATATTGCCCCCAAGATACGATTGTCGCTGTGACGAATCCGCCAATCAGTGCTCCGCGGACACCTCCGGTTGAGTTGCCGAACACACCGGCTGCAGCCCCGTGGAAGAATAATACGATCATCGTCGGCACAAATACATAGGAGACTGTATTGCCTAAAATCATCATCCAGATTAACGCACCAGCAAATGAGCCTAAAAAGCCGAGAATGACTGCGTTCGGTGCAAAGGTAAACAGAATTGGAGCGTCGAGAGCCGGCTTGGCACCGGGAACGAGCCTTGTCGCAATCCCATTGAATGCCGGTACAATTTCACCGATAAACATTTTAACCCCGAGCAATACAATCGCAATCCCGCCGGCAAATGTCAGTGATTGAATGATAGAGTAGATGATAAAGTTCTGATCTCCCGCTTGCGAAATCAGCGCTTCCGCTCCCGGTGTATTTTTCGTCATCAAAATCGCAGCCCCGATGAAGAATAAGATCCCCATTGTCAAAGCAGTGATGACATTTGAATCTCTTAAAAACTCAAGCCCTTTTGGCAGCTTGATTTTTTCCGAATCATTTTCCTTATTTCCAAAAACCTTGCCGAGTAAAGCCGCCAACAAGGCTACGACAGCAGACGTGTGACCTAATGCAATATTGTCATTGCCCGTAATTTTTCGCATGAAAGGCTGGACAATCGCAGGCTGAATCGTCCAATACAGACCCATGAAGACAGACAGGAAGATGACGAGCTTCACAAACGAAACATCACCGACTGCATCGATAACAATCCCTGCAAAAATCATTGTCGTCCAGAACATCATATGTCCTGTCAGATAGATGTACTTAAAACGAGTAAACCGGGCGAGCAGCACGTTGATGATAAACCCGATAAACATTGCGAGCGTGACTGCTGAACCGTACTTTGAGTTGAACGCCTCTTGACCTAAAAAGTTTCCAAATGAAGTATCCTGCAGCCCAAATACTTCTTTCCACATCGGTTCAAATATAGTGAGAGCGCCTGAGATAACAGCTGCGCCGGCATTGATAATCAAGAATCCGATCATTGCCTTGAATGTCCCGCTGATTGTTTGGCTCGCCGTTTTCTTCTGCAGCAACAGGCCGAGCAAAACGATTGAGCCAAGCAAAATAGCAGGCACACCGAATATATTGGTGGCTATCCATTGAATTGCATCCATTTGCTATCCTCCGATTGTTTTTCTTAGTTAATATGATTTTGTAGAGCCGTTTTAATTTCATTCATATCAAAATAGTTATTTACGATAATAACTTTTGAAGAATGCCCTTCCAGGGATTGAGCCAATTCATTGCTTGTAACAATGAAATCCGGACGCTCGCTTGAAGCGCTGGATACATCTGTATTTTCCACTTCAGCCTGGACTCCCAATTCCCGCAGCACTGTTTCAACGTTCATACGCAAAATCAAGCTAGTTCCTTGTCCCAAACCACATACACATAAAATTTTCATTTTTAATTCCCTCCAATAATTTGTTTAATTTGTTGATAATTTACAGCGGACTCCAGCTTTTCAACGTTAGCTGGGTCATTTAACAGCATAATGAGCCTTTGCAGGATTTGCAGATGTTCATCACTTGATGATGCACCTAGAGCAAAAACAAATTTGACCGGGTCGTTCATTTCACTTCCGAAGGCAATCGGTTCTTTCAGCCTGATCATCGATACGGACGCTTCATTCACGCCGTCTTCCGGTCTTGCATGCGGCAACGCAATGCCAGGTGCCAATACAAAGTACGGTCCATTCTTCTGGTAGGATGCTATCATCGCCTCTATATACGATTCTTCAGCAGTCTTTTCCTCTACGAGCAGATTTCCCGCCAGCCTGATGGTGTGTTCTGGTGAAGAGGCCGCCACATCAAGTGCGACGAGCTTCTCGTTTAAAAATTTCATGGTGTCGTTCCTTTCTCTCCTTCACTAAGCGGAATAGGTTTCAATTAGTTGTCTAACGGATTGTACTGAATGTGCATCAATCAACTTCATAACATTTCCCGGTTCGGAAAACATCGTCGTTAATTGCGACAAAGCTTTCAGATGCATTTCTCCATCGATGGCAGCCAGTATAATGACAATGTTGACCTTATGCCGTTCCGATTCGGAGAAATGCACGCCTTCTTCCAAGCAAAGCAAGCTCATCCCTAACTTTTTCACACCATTTTCAGGCTTTGCGTGGGGAATGGCTACTTTGGGCGCGACGACAATATAAGGCCCCATTTGAATAATCATGTCGATCATCGACTGAACGTATGTCTCTGTGATGCAGCCATTTTCAAGCAAGGGCATGGCCCCAATCTTAATGGCGTCCTCCCAGTTCTTCACGCTTTGTTTGATTTGGATAAAGTCCCCCGTCAGGAGGCTGTTTAAGGATGGTTTTATCAAAACCGGCACCTTTGCCATTGGCTTTGTTAAGTATTTCCTGACGTCTTGTTCCAGGCCCGATAAATCCGTAATCGTTGCGTGCTTCTTAATAATTTCCAATAAGCCATCAACGGAGCTTGGCCTCTCCTTCGCATCTGCTCCGAGGAGAGCACTTACATTTTTCATTAAGCTTTCCTTCTCCGTCTCTGTCAGAATCGGACTTACGACAAAGACTGGCACGTCCTTTTTTGCGACCGGGGTGGTGGATACGACAACGTCAACGTCGTACACGTTTGTTTCATACTCTCTCAGTGATACGCTCCCAACAATATCAATCGTTAAAAACAATTCATTCAGCTGATGCTCAAGTAGTTTAGACGTGCCGACACCGCTTGCACAAACAATGAGCAGCTTTTTCCGGACGGCAGGCGTCACTCCGGTTCTCCGCATCCAGCCGCCAAAATGCATCGCAATCAAGGCGATTTCACTTTCGCTAATCTTTTTCCCGACTGCCTCTTCTAAATGGTGAATCACTCTTTTCGTCAGGAGGAAGATGTCCGGATACTTTTCCTTCATCAGCTCAGCCATCGGATTCTCCACTTCAAGTTCGTATTTAATCCGGTAATAGGACGGCTTTACGTGCAGCAGCAAGTTCTTTTCCAACAAGTCCCGTTCCTTGAGAAAGACACAGGCATACGTTTCAAAATCGGTTACCATCTTAGAAACGACTTCAACCAACAAGGACGTCTCCGTATTTTCATTCTTCTCCGGGAGCTCCTGAGACGACTGAACCTTTGAACTTAATAAATGCTTAGCAATGTAAAGAATCTCGTCATGCGGAAAATCGACTTGAAAAACATAGGAAAGTTTTTCGGCGATTTTAAAAGCAGCTTTGTATTCCTTCGTCACCGTTAAGACCTGCTGCTCGACTGTATCGATCATAATCTTCTTGCCTTGCATCAAGCGTTTTCCAAAAAAGATAAGCCGGAAGGTCAAACTATTAAAAAATTCATCCGTAAAGTGGACATTCAAATCAACTTCGCTCTCCGCTACAATCATCTGAACCGCATTGAGTTCCTCCAGCTCAAAAAGATTGATTCTATTATCGATACTGGAATCAGCAAGGTTCAGCTTCGTTGAAATTCTCGAAAGCAACGTCTGCCAGCCCTCATTGGGAAGCACGTTGGAAAGATAATAGACAATCGCTTTGCGTTTATCCTCTTCCTCGCCCCTGACCCGATAACCCGACTTTCTCTCAGATATAAGGGACAGGCGGAATCTTTCGATCTCTTCTTTTAAAACTTTAAGATCTTCAATAACGGTGTTTCGGCTAACACGCACCTTCTCTGCCAGGTCCTCGAGAAACAATGGAGTATCCAATCCAAGCAGATAAAGCGCAAGCCACCCTTTTCTTTCTTTTGCGGAATAATCATAATGCCAAGATTTGAACGTTTTGATTTTTTCCGGTATGCTTTTGGCCGTCTCTGCCTCCAGGGCAAATCCCAACCCTCTAATCTGGCTGACAGGTTGAAGGTCATTATCCTCGAGCCAATCATTGATCTTCTCGATGTCATAATAAACAGTCCGCCTGGAAACCTTAAGCTTTTCCATAATTTCTTTTATCGGAACATAGGATTCCGCATGAACCAAATAAGAAAGCAAAACAGTACTTCGCCGATCTAAAGACATGTTAGGGTACCCCCTTTATACGGCTGTAAAAATGTGCAAATAAACTTAAAGTTTTGCCTTGATATATCAACTGCTTGTCTATATCATATCTCCTCAATATGTAAATGAGGAGACCAAATGATGCCCACTGCCTTTGTGCAAAATTGGACTATTGCTATTCTAAACCGTGCAATCGCTCACACATATGACCAATACAGGCTGGAAATCAGGCAGATATAGAAGAGAAAAGACGCTCCCTTTATGGCCATTTGCTAAATGACCGGCGGAGTCGTCTCTAAACATAATACTCGGGAAAATTATATCACTAAAACATTTGAGGGCATCAATAGGAGATGTATGGTTATTGTGCAAGGAGACATAGACGTGCGATTGGAAGTGAAAATCAGTTGGTAATATGGTAGAGAGATCTTTAGCAAAGGTATTTTTCGAGGTCTGTCCAGAAAGACAGTGAAAACTATTTCCTGGACAGCCTCATTTCTTTGTTATGTAAAAAACAATGTTAGTTTCTGTTGCTTTCCGTTCCGGGGCACGCTTTCCGCGGGGCAAGGCTTGAGCTTCCTCAGTCGCTTCGCGCCTTGCGGGATCTCAAGACCATACTAGGCCCGCAGGAGTCGGCCCCTGCACTTCAAGCAACGGCTAGGCAGGTTGGACGGAAACCAAGTTATCTTTCCAACCAAATTAATAGAAAAAAATCAATTCCTCAACCGGATGCAAGCCATGGTGCCATTTAAATGGAAGAATCGGTGTCACGGTACTAACTTAGCGTCTTTCATTACAATCGATTATGATACAACCAACTCGGTGGTAACGAACTCACTATTGGGTGGCATATTAGGTTTGAGGATTTAAGAAAATGACCGAGAAACCATCTCATGCAGATTTCCCGATTTCAAGACCGGTCCGTGTTTCTTTACTATTCTCTAACGGCTATTGTTTCTTTAACGAGCAATGGACCTTCGGCTAAGAAGGTCCCATTTGATTTTATTGCTGTCTAGGATACCCTAAGAAATATCAATATCATAATCCTTATGGTGATCTACTTTCTTCGTTTCGAGCAGTTGCCCGAGTTTGGCAGTAATGAAAGATACAGCTACCGCGAAAATGACGATTGCATAAAATCCTGCTCCTATCCCGATTCCCACGCCGCCAGCAAACAAGATCATCGCGGCAGAAGTAAGACCCTTTACTTTAAGCCCATCTTTCAGAATCATGCCGGCGCCGAGGAAGCCCAGGCCAGATACGATTTGGGCGGCGAGCCGCATCGGGTCCATCATTTTTCCGCTGTTGTGTGCACTGAGTGTTTCTGCACTTTCAATTGAGACTAGGGTGATCAAAGTGCAGGCAACACAGACATATGTGTAGGTTTTGACCCCTGCCGGTTTGCTTTTGAAGGATCGATCCAAGCCGATGAGGAATCCCAAAAAAGCACTAATACAAATACGAATATACATTTCTCCATAACCGCCAATATATTGTTCATAAAAGCTGATAAATGCTTGCATCTTTCTCCCTCCTCTCCATCCGGTCCACAAACGAATATGGTAAAATAACAGCAGGACATGCTTTTAAAAGTCCAAAACTTCCCCGTTTAGGAGAGAGAAACTTGAATATAGTCGATATGGTTGACTCATTCATCATTCCTTCTGTTAAAAAGGAGCAGGATTTTGAAAAGGCCATTAAAAGTGAGAGTAAAATTGTATTTATTTTAACTGGCAACCTAATTAATATGGAGCAATATATCAGTCAATTAAAAAGAGCGGGAAAGTACACATTTATCCATGTTGATTTTATTGATGGGTTGTCCAATACAAAAAGTGCCATTCAGTATATTGCAAAGACCTGGAAACCTACAGGCATCATTACAACGAAGATATCACTGATCAAGTTCGCGAAAGAGGAGCGGCTCAAAACGATTCAGCGGATTTTCCTCATCGACCATAACGCCATGCAAAAAGGGATCGAGACATCAAAAAACTGTATGCCTGATGCGGTCGAGGTCCTGCCGGGACTAATGCCGACTGTGATCGACAGCCTTACGAGCCAACTGGACATCCCCATAATCGCAGGCGGGTTGATGAGTACAAAACAGGAAATGCTCAGTGCGATTCAGGCGGGTGCCTTAGCCGTATCGACCGGCAACCCTGTTCTTTGGAGCGAGAAACTATAATGTTTGCAAAAGACCGCTTAGTTCTCCGACATTCTTCAATACATAATCAGGTTTGATTTCGGAGACCGTCACGTCATCCGCTGTGGAAATTCCCGTTAGGACAAGCACTGAACTGATGCCGCTTTGGTTTCCCATTAATATATCGGTCTCCAGGCGGTCCCCAACGATATAGCATTGATTAGAGGGAAGTCGCAATATGTTGTTTACCAAATAATCAGACAGGTATTTGGATGGCTTTCCAATTACGGCTTCTATCTCTTGCCCGGTCGTTGCTTGTTTTCACCGTTCCTTTCGTAATATCACTAGCCGACTTCTTTTGGATAATAAGTCCGATAAATGATATCAAAGCAACCAGTACGGCCGGTGTGCTTAATATATCCATTATCAGTTTTAGGATTCTTTCGCCCACGTTTAAACCCTCCTCACACCTATTGTTTTTGGATTTACAGCAAACCTTTCTGCTGCATTGTTTCCTCAAGCTTGCTTCGAAGACCGTCCATATCGATGATGCTTTCAATAACAATGACTTCTCCTAAATGGTTCATTCCATCGGCTATATCTTTTGCCGCGATGAAAAGATCTGCTGAATTTGGAGTTACAGAACTAAGATCTGAATGTTCTACCTCAACCCCACTTACCCCAAGTTCAGATAGAATCTGTTTAACATTCATCTCCAACATAAAGCTGCTGCCCAATCCCGATCCACATACTGCCATTATCTTCATAACTAAATCCTCCACTGTATTAATTGATCTCGGAATATTATTCAATTAGTTTGAAAACACCACTCGTAGAATCCATCTCTTTTAGAATCTCAATATTGTTTTTCTCGCTTAGCAGTTTTGTCAACTGCGCCAATGCTTTGAGGTGAGTTGTATTATCGATGGCTGCTATACAAAACAGTAAACGCACAGGATAGTCAGCGTTATTTAAAAAGCTGACTGGGTGATTTAGTTTCAAAAAACTCATCCCTACTTGATTGACCCCTGATTCAGGTCTCGCGTGAGGAATAGCCACCTCAGGGCCAATAATTACGTAAGGTCCTAACGTTTTAATGTTTTCTATCATTGCGTCGATATAAGAGGTTTCAATAGCGCCTGATTGAAGCAATGGTCTTGCTGCCACCTTAACAGCTTCTTCCCAATCGGAAACCTGGTCAACTAGCTGCACGGTCTCTTTCGTTAATAAATCCTGTAACACAGGTTGATTCCTCCCTTGATGATTCACCTTTTTGTGAAATGTCATTTGACTAAGTTCATTTTGCAAACCTTGTTCATCATAGATATTGCCATAATGTCCGATAGTGCGGATGATGTCCTTTATGCTAATATCTTGGTAGCTAATTCCAAATAAGTGCTGATATACTTCATTTACCAAGCTGTTTTTCTCGTTCGGTGTCATGATCGGTTTTACATAAAAACATGGTAAATCTGTATCTAGTAATACCGTTGAAAAAACCAGATCGTACTGTCCCCCCTCACCCCCTTTAAATTCTTGTAATGACATAGTGCTTTCCACCTTAATCTCCGAAAATAGAGATTCAATTTGATGTTTCACCATCAAAGAAGAACTGACCCCACTTGGACACACAACCACTGCTCTTTTCTTTTTAGGTATCTCCTGTATTGGTTTTTCCAATTGCGCCCCAAAGTGAATGGTAATGAAACCTATTTCTTCTTCAGGCATTGTGATATTCAGAATAGTGCCGATTGATGTCAGCATTTTCTTGACAATTGTATAAAGCTCTTTATGTTCAGTTTTTATTTGTTTGAGCAACGGATTACTGATTGGAATCCGATACTTCATTCGGAAATAAGCTGGTTTGAAGTGTTGGTATAAAGTACGAATCAATTGATCTTTATTTTGGAAAACAATGCATGCTTTAGTTTCAAACTCCAATACGAGCTGTTCACATATTTTGTATAAAATATCGTGCTCTCTTTTATGGATTGGAAAGTCACCAAGTGACAATCCCAACAACTGTATGGTGAAATAATAGACCTCAGGCTTACTCTGCTCATATTGCAATTGTTTAAATAATTCTTTGGCGACGCCCCACATTGGATCCGATACCAACAAATTTATTTCATCTGTATGGAATTGGATGAACTTTTTTTCTTTTTGGCGGAAATAATATAGTAGGAGAAAATAAGCAAATGGCTTTATACGTTCCTCGACGAACTTCAATTTGAATTGGGTTTCTATCTTTAAAAGAATCCGACGAATACCATTATAGGAAACAGTCCCTGTTCTGTCGGATAACAAATAATCCAGAAGCTCTTCATAATATGGGATACTCAGTAGACGGGTTAGGCAGTGCATGACTAATATTCGTTTATCAAACTCTGTTCCTTTGAGGTGATATCCTTTCTGCCTGGAGTATCGGATTTCCACTAGAAATGATTGATTTGCACTATTTGCTTTTTTAACATCCGCGATAACAGTATTCTTGCTAACTTGTAACAACTGTGTGAAATGAACAGATGATATTGGTTCTTCCCTAATGAATAAATAAAGGATAATCATTAATATTCTTTCTTCTTCAGTCAGAACAAGATTAAAATTTCGACGTACAGTTTCCCGTGTGCTCCAATATTGGGCAACCTCCTCGGGAACTTCAATTAAGGAAGTGCCTTTATAAGATATTAAGGGGAGTCCATTACTCATTAGCCAGTCGTTGATCTTTTCCAGATCATAAGTAATCTGTCTCTTTGTTAACTGAGTTTTTTCGATAACCTTATTCATGGTTGTGTTCTTTACTCTAAAAAGGTAATTCAGCAACAGCGCTGGACGCCTTTCAATCATTTTGTATGACCTCCTGTATCAATCATATAATAAAGCGCTATCATTTCGACTGGTCGTTGGGCACAAATTATGTTTGACTGTTCTGACAAAATTACGCTCATTTTATTCGCCTTCTCCTCTTCCTTAATGGACACTCCAAAATATACATACTATAGTTAAATAAAAATATCAGAGGAGACATGAATATGTATTTAATGGATTATCATCATCATACAAGCCACTCATTCGACTCTAAAGCAACCATGGGCGATGTTTGTGCACAAGCTATCAAAAACGGTATAAAAGAAATCTGTTTTACCGAACATTTCTCTGTCAACCCTGATTCGCCGACTTATGGCCATATAAACTTTCAAGAATACTTGAATGATATAAGAAACTGCCAAGAAAGATACGCTGAAGATATTCCCATCAAAATTGGTATTGAACTTTGTGAACCCCATTTGTTAGCTGATCAATACGAGCAAGCACTTCATAATTTACCTCTCGATTTTGTATTAGGGTCGGTCCACAATATTAATAACCAAAAACTACGTATAGTCCTTAGTGAGTATGAGACGGATGCCTATGCTCTCTATTTTTCCGAGTTATATAAAATGGTTTCGGAAGCCGATATAGATGTAATTGCTCATTTTGATTTAATTAAGCGTTATGCATATAAGGAATATGGAATCTATTCTTTTAAGGAATATGAAGGCATTATTGAACAAACACTAAAAAAAGCAATCGAAAGGAATATAGGTGTAGAAATTAATACGTCTGGCCTAAGAACTGAGTTGTCCGACACCATGCCATCGCTACTGATTCTCCAAAGATACAAACAACTAGGTGGAGAAATAGTAACGATAGGATCTGATTCTCATAAATCTGAAACTGTAGGTGCCAATTTTTATGACGCAGCTAAACTGGCCCAACAATGTGGTTTTAAATACATATATCGATACGAACGCAGGAGGCCTATTCCGGTTCTGTTAGAATAACCAGATACACAATTTTTCTCTTCCTGTTTGTTGGAGAAAGAAAAAGACGCCTTTCGCCAGACATTTCGCAAAGGCCGGCGGAAGGCGCATCTAAAACAAATGATATTTGAATATGATTAGTTCCTAACGAAGAGACCAAAGGGGAGATTTTCAGAACTAGTTACGTGATCCTGTTGGAGAATTATCAACCTGGGATGGCTGGATTTCTGGCATATGAAGAAACTATGAAATCAGGAAAAAATTGACCACAATATCATCCAGATAAGGACTCTGGTGTCGGCCAAACTTTCCGATCATAATGATATTTCCCCTACGTCTTTCTCCTCATCATTTTAGTCCTTCTCTCTCACCACTCCATCAAATGCCGCTTGATAGATAATGCGGATATCTTCCTTTTTCAATTCCATCGGGCTCCTTGCCAGCAGCCTTGTCTGCTTGACGGCATCCTCCGTTAAGCGTTCTAATGCGCTCTCAGGAATATCGAATCCTTTTAAAGATGAAGGGATCTTTACGTCCTCGACCAAAGCACTGAGTACCTCAATGCATTTAGCAGATGCCTCCTCTGTTGAGACCTTTGGGGCAGGATGGCCCATTGCATCCAAGATGTCGTGCAGCTTATCAGAGCAGCTTTGCCGGATATAACCCATGACATATGGGAGCAGGACAGCATTCGAATCCCCATGCGCAATATGGAATTGACCGCCGAGAGGGTAGGCAAGAGCATGAACGCCTGCCACGCCTGCGTTGAAGAATGCAAGGCCTGCCAGATAGCTGCCGTAGCTCAAATCAGAACGAGCCTTTTCGTTTTCGCCATCTTCCACCGCTGTCCTTAGAGAACCACTGATCAGATTTATCGCCTTCATCGCCAGGGCATCCGTGACAGGATTGGCGTTCTTAGAGACGTAGGCCTCAATTGCATGTGTAAGGGCATCGACCCCGGTAGCGGCTGTAACCTTTGCTGGTACGGAAACTGTCAAGGCGGGATCAACGATTGCTGCATCCGCAAGCAAGTAGTCATGGGTCACAACATCCTTATTCGACTCGAGGGACAGCACCGAAATATTCGTGACCTCTGAGCCTGTTCCTGAAGTGGTGGGAATCAGAATCTTCGGCAGGCCCTTCTTCTCAATCCTTCTCATCCCCGTCAGATTGAGATAATCAGCCACGTTCCCCTCGTGCACCGACAATACCGCCGCCAGCTTGGCCAAGTCGAGAGCACTGCCTCCGCCCAGTCCTACGACAAGATCATATTCATGCTCTCTTGTATACGCAACGAGCTTTTCAGCTACTTCAAGCGGAGGTTCAGGAACGACGTCCGTGTACAGTTCCGTATGAAACCCCGACTCTCGAAGAGGTTCCTCCAGCTTGTCAGTCAGACCGATTTTTGTTAAAAATGGATCGGTTACAATCAGAATCTTTGTTGCTTGTAATCTTTTGCATTCATCTGGCAATACGGACAGGGAGCCCCAGCCCACATAGCTTGTCGGAGTAAATGTTACCTTCTGCATACGCACCCGCCCCCTTTTATTCGTAGTAGCCTTCTGTCGATTTCCTGAATCCCTTGAATTGAACTGGATCATGGCCGAACCAGACTTGGGAATTCGTTTCATTAGCAAGCCTGCGGATCCTTTCAACGGTAGAATTGTATCCAACAGAGTCGTAGATAATGCCCGGCGGCTTTACCGGAGGCCCAAAACTCTCAGCTGTATAAATCGCATCGGAAGCAAGGATGATCCCGCCCGTATCCGGCATATTTACATGCAGGCCAAGCATTCCCCATGCATGACCGCTGCCAAAGTTGAGCACTTCGATTCCTTCAGCCAGCTTCACATGGTCTTCTCCCCGCTTGATGACGCGCCATTGCAGATTGTTCTTGATCCACATATCAATGTCTGCCCAAATATACGCTCCTTCCTTCACATTGCGAGCATAGGTCTGTAAAGTGCCGTTAAATTCATCTTCTTGGACGATAATCGTCGCATTCGTAAACAATTCCAGGCAGCCAGCATGGTCAAGGTGCAAGTGAGAAGCAACAACATATTTTATATCTTCCGGCCGGACATTCAATTGCTCAAGCCGGTGATGCAAATAGCACTCCTCCGGCATATTGATCGGGAAAGCCTTTTGCGTGAACTCTCCCCATCTTCCTTCTGGACCCATGGAGTTCGGATTGCAAGCCGTGTCAAAAAGGATTTTACCCTCAGGATGGTCAATCAAGACTGTGTATACAGGAAACTCAACAAATTCATTCGGCTGGTTTGGATTGTCGATCGTGGCCGGATTGTGCATGGCGATCATATAGTTTTTATCCATCCGCATTGTTCCATTGTCCATTACATACAATTTCGGGTGTTTCTTGATTACATTCATACCATTGTCATCTCCCTTTTTTAAATTTTTTGACTGAATATACAGAAATGAATACGTAACCATTTCTCTATAAAAAAAATACAACCGGTCAAAAGGATGTATTTTTCCCAGTTGTTTTTCTTAAAAAGAGTTTAACAGATTCTGTCTGTCGTATGCAAGCGCTTTCTGACTCGATACTATCAAATAATTTCTCAATCGCAGTCAAGCCCAGATTCTTACCGCTCACCGTTCCAACCGTGGTCAGGTTTATCGCATGATGCTTGCTCAGTTCGACATTATCGATGCCGATCACGCTAAAGTCCTCTGGAATGCAGAAACCCTTATTCAGGCAAAAGTCGATCACTTCAAGTGCAATGGCATCAGTGGCTGCACAAATGGCTGTTGGAATGCGATCCTGGCTGACAATTTCATTCATGACACGATGAATCTCTTCCTTGCTCGTATCTGTGAAATATAATGAAGCCTCGCCTTGGTCACTCTCTCCTCTCATCGCTTCCATAAATCCTTTATGCCTGCCAAAAAAGGTGCTCATCGTCTGCGGGCCTCCGATCCAGCAAACATCCTTGTGTCCAAGCGATAGGATATGCTCCGCTGCCAGCCTGCCTGCCCTTTCATTATCCAGCTCCACAAATCTCTCATTCTTCTTATGCTTCCGGTTAAAAGTAATAAATGGAATGCCAAGCAGCTCCAACTGGTCATAAAGCGGATCATCAAACAAAATCGATGACAAAATAATCGCGTCGGTTTTTGCTTCAAGAACGGCGCTATATATAGACTCCAGATTGTCGTCGGCCCCAAAATACACATTCACTTTATAGCCGCGCCTATTTGCATAATTGACGATTTCCGTCGTCGAATCCACGAAAAACGGGTTATGCAGCGGGCCTGATATGAGCGTTATCACTTTCGTCTTCTTTTGAACGAGCGATCTTGCAATCTCATTCGGTATGTAATTTAGCTCCTCAATCGCCTTTAATACCTTATCCATTGTTTTCTGTTTCACCAACTCAGGAGTATTCAGCACTCTTGATACCGTCGTCTGGGAAACACCTGCATGCCGGGCGACATCTTTGGAAGAAACCACTCTCCGCCCACCACCCTTCCATCTCGCTGTTTGCTTCAGTTTATCAAAAACAAGAGTTTCAGAAAAGTACTCCTTCCTGTCTTCTGTATCTAGCGGAAATAAGCATCGATCAGATTTGTCCTTTCCTTATTCTCTTAGAAAATTTGGAAACCTGAACCAGGTCCGATATTAACCAGGCGAAGTTTCCCCATCGCATGGTTTGTTTGGATTATTTAATTAGTTGGGTAACAAGATTGAGTGAAAGATCATCATCTCTCAGTGAAAAGCATATAAGATTATGCGAATGGATAACGAAAGTTCAATACCGTCAAAAAAGCCAGCTGATCATTTTGATCGACTGGCTTTAATCCATCTCGTCTTACTTTGAAGTAATAGTCAAAGATAATGTTTTAAAATAGAAAGTATCTCTGGATAGCTTACAACGTTTCTACATCAAGGGTTGCTCCAGGCGGCAGTACTGCTTCCACTTTGTCTCTGACATGTTGATTGAGCAGAATTTCCGCATCCAGGATGGATACAATTCCTTGATCCGTTGATGAGCGTATGAGTCTTCCTAGTCCTTGTCGCAAGCGAAGCAGCATATATGGCAGGTCCACTTCTTCATATGCTGAATCAGCAGCTTCCCGTTTAGCCATAAATACAGGATCTTCCGGCGGATAAGGCAGTGACCAAATAATTACGTTGGATAATGAAGGTCCCGGTACATCCAGACCCTCCCATAGGCTTGCCGCACATAGTACGCTTTCCTCAGTATTTTGGAACTCAGATATAAGGCTGCTGATCTCACGGTCACCTTCATACAGCATCGTATAAGGTGTGAAAGATGGATGACCTGAAGCGGCTTGTTTGAACTCGAGAAGCTCATTCATTGTTCTAAATAACAATAGAGCTCGTCCGTCGGTGCGTTTGATCAGCTTGGCTGCAAGGGCCAGTTTTTTCGCCGCAATATCCTTACTTTGAATCTCTTCGTCTTGCAAAAGTTCACTCGGTGCTATTAGCTTCATCTGCGTCTCGTAATCATACGGAGAGTCTACGGAAAAAGATAAATATTCACTGATTCCGAGACTTTCTGTAACGTAATCAAAAGATCCGTCAACCGACAAGGTTGCTGAAGAGAATACAATCGGCATCTGAAGACCGAATACCCGCTCCTCCAGCACTTCCTTAACCGTTTGCGGCATAATGGCAAGTGTTGCAGCACCATCCTCATTTTCTTCCGCCCAGCATATGAAGGTATCCGGCTCACGAAACAGATGAAGCACAGTTTGGATCATCTCCAGATGCTCTTCAACGATACGCAGCTTATATTCATCAAGCGTATGCAAGCCACTCTCAAAGACCAGTTCTTCATCAATAGCCTCAATTGTACTTTTCCAACGATTCAGCTCCTTTAGAAGCTTCTCATCAATAAGGATTCGTTTCCGATCAGAACCAGGTATCGCTTCACTTTGTTCCGCTACCATTGAAAACACAAGCTGACTCTGTTCAATGGAGTCTTCAATTCGTTCGGCCAGAGCTTCTCTGATCTCTCCATCAAGTAGACGAGTAATAATCTCCTCAAATGCGCTATGCTTCAGCTTATAACTGAGGGCATGCTGTGCTGCCGATTCGAGTAAATGTCCTTCGTCAAAGACGACTGAACTATGCTCCGGGAGCAGTGGAAGCTGACCTTCTCTTTTTCTACCTTCATAGGTCCACACATGCTCCATGTAGTAATCATGAGAACAGATAATAAGGTCTGTAGATTTTCGATAATGATCCCGAGCTAAGGTCATGCCACAGCGATGTCTTTTATCACATACAAAACAATCCTGAAATGAATCCCAGTTGATTTTATTCCACTGTCCATCATTCAGATGCGGGTATTCCTTACGATCGCCGTAAGGGTAAAAAGATTGCATTGTTCCTGGGGTATGAACAAAATCAGGAAGATTTTTATACACGTCTTCAATAACCGCCGCATCTTCATCCTGAAGACGAACTCCATCTATTTTTTTGAGACATAAATATTGATCATGTGATTTGCCGAGCCGCGCATCAATCTGTAAATCCAAATAGCGGGCAAGCTTGGCTATATCTCCTTCCTGTTTCACAAGTTGCTCTATGAGCGACTCATCTGCACAGGCAATTACTGCAGGCTTACGTGTATATCTTGCATAGTTAACGGCATAAAGCAAATACACAAGTGTTTTCCCCGTACCTACTCCGGCTTCTGCAAAAATAGTTTTCTTATTGGCATAAGCTCTTTCCAGTTGGTAAGCCATAAATATTTGTTCATCACGGATATCAAACCCATGTTCAGGTAACACATCATAAAAAACATCCGCAACCCAATCGCCCACCTGCTTGACGAACGGTTCTGACGGATTATAGGAGAAAGGATATCGCTCCACACATACGCCTCCAACACAGTCATATTGTTATTAGGAAAGCTAGAATTATCTCATGAATGAAGAGGTTTGGCAACCTGTCTTATGAGCGAGCATACGGAATACGTCAAATTAACTCCGCAAGCTGCGGAGCTGATGCATCCGTCGCCCCTCGGCTGCCATATAACCACTAAGTGTACGTTGAAAAATACGATGGACAATCGATGATCTAGGCCCGAATATTACCGGCGTCCGGCAAGGATTGGTCGTTCCTGCTTATATGGAAGATGTCAATTCGTTTGAGGATTTGAAGGACTGAGTGTGGAGCTGGGGCTGCTTAATGAGGCGGTATGCTGCTTTTAGCGTTCACGAGGGCTTGTCTGGCAAACTATATTGGACGGTGCCCTGGTATTATGAATGTACTGCTCAGGCAGGATGTACATATAGATGTCTCTTACGAAAGGAAGTGACAGGAAGTGTGCATTAATAAGGACGTGAACAGAATGATCACTTTGTTTTTGAAAGAGATTGGAACGAGTAAACTGCGATTTCTCTAAAAAAGGTTTCAGGTCTCACTACAAGGGAAGGACCTGCGGAAGGGAAGAGTCCGGCCAAAAGACCCGACGGAAGCAGAGTTATCCAAGACCTCCATAACAAGGAATGCCAACTCATAAGGTGCCAGTTTCCCGAATAGTTCAGAATTCAGTGAGAACCTGGCACCCGGTGTGAGGGATTCACATTAGGAGACTTTCAAGCTGATGCGCGGGACGTCCCTTGCATCATGAATCGTTGTCTATAGTATTCGCTAACACCTCAAACCCCAAAGAACCAAAGGCAAGCAGCTCTAAATTGTTTTGATAATTGTTTTTCACTTTATCCAAAACTTCTCTGTAGTAAACTGGTATCCTTTCTTCTAAAAACTCTACATACTCTATTAAACAATTGTGAAAAAGCTCTACATCCCCTATAGGAAATAATCGAACAGTCTTTAGCGAAACATACTTTTGCTCATCAGTCATTGCAGTAAATTCCCTTTCGCGAATATCGCTAATTTCCTGCTCGATTTCTTGTTTTGTAAGAACTTCATTTTCAGTCATAGAAATACTAAAGTCTTCATCATCCCACATGATCCCAAGCTTAATTTTATTATTTTGGTATATAGGTGTGATTATTAATTCGGCATATTCGCCGGTTTTGATTATTTCATCAACCAACTGCTTTAACTCTGTAAAACCACTATGTCTTCTATTTAAGTTGTGATTATAAATAGTAAATTCATGAACTAAATCACAAACCTTTCCGGGTTTTTTATTTATCATAAAGTGTCACTCCTTATAATCCACTGTCTGGAACCCAATCTGCTTTATTTAAATCTGCTACCTGAATGACTTTTCCTGTTCCTTTATCTCATAAGCTCCCAAATGAACTTGGACAATAAGAGTATTTATACTGCTCTATGTACCAAGGAGGTTGACATCACGCCTAGAGTAAAGCATTCAAAAGAATATAAATTACAAGTGATCAAAGAGACGACTGAGACAGGTAACAAGCTATCCTATGGCAATGATCAATTCCTCATTTAATCTTTTCATCAGCTTCTCATCTTCAACATACTGAAAATCTTCCAAGCGACTATTCCTAAAATAAACACCTGCATTGTTTTCGTATGAATAAGCTGCTTCCTGTATAAAATTTAATATAAGGGGCGACTTATTAATAAATTGCTTGTTGTAATAAACCTTGTCACATGGCAATCCAGGAACGTCTTCAATCAAGCGCCCTATCCCTTCTACCCCTCTTTCTACACCAATAGTTCCATATAAAGGGATGAGTTTTTCAAAAAACATCAGTGCTATACTTTCAATAAGCTTAAAGCGGCTGGTTATCTTTCCTGTATCATTTTCCCCATCAATTAAATAATCATAATTAAACAATAAAGAAACTTCATATGACCATTTATCTAAAAACATAACCTGCAATCTAGCGGGAATACCGCTATCAAATCTTAGTTCAAGTGCTGATAATACGAATCTACTCAACAATTTCTCTGAGAAAGGGGAAGAAAGTTCTTCAACCCCTTCCCAGACTACACTGTAATCTACTGTTTCTGGATTTGCTTTTAATAAATCCATAGTTTCGAAGGTTGCACCTATACTATCAAAAGCTTGTATCAAGCCATAGATTTTATCGGAATCATAGCGACCTTTGATACAAGAACTAATAATTAGATACTCTCCATCTTCCATATCCATTACTTTCCCTCACTTTAAATCAAACTTTTCCATATGGTTTTCACTCAACCGGACAACCGTTGCTACCCTACCAGCATTTGGGCCGCTTTTATAAACGTATACGGCAACATTATTACCGCGAGCATCTACTTTGTAAAACCCTTTGACTCCATCCTTTCCAAGCATATTATCAAAAGATTTAGATGGAGTTCTCATTCTTTTGCGGTTTGTTTATTCCAATTTCCAAATCCTAAGTCTTTGCCATGTTTAAATGCATGTTGCATTCTGCTTTGATTACTTACAGCAAAGTTAATTCCGTCTTCACTAAGGTGAATTGGGCTATTAATTTCCTTCTTCCCGTCAGAAGAGTCTTTTCCAGAGTCCTTGCCTTTATCACCATCTTCATTATTCCCGCCGCCGTTCTGTTCCTTGCCACCCTTACCGTTTATGCTGTTACTGTTGTCCTTGCTATCCTTTCCATTCTTGCCGCTCTTGCTCCCCTTGTCATCGATCGCTTTGATGCTTAGCTTATCTATGATTTTATCAAACGCTTTGATCTTTTTGACGATCTTGGCTGGCTTGGCGAAGGATTGGACGAGGCTGTCGATTCGTTTCGGCAGGTTGACCTTCTTGCCGGTCCGCGGGTCGATTCCGGTCGCAAAAGCTTCGATATGTGCGAGCATCCCAACTGTCATGTCATTGGTCAAGCCTGTGTAGAATTCCTTTGTAAGTAGCCCTTGCCCGAACGCTTTCATTGATTCCCATGATAATAACGACTTGGCTGCACTTTGGAGATCCTTCAACAGGCCTCCGCTTGAAAGGTAGTCATTCGTCTCTCTCCACCATTGTTGAATCTCTGCTCTGGCATCCCCCGAATCGATATAGTCAGTCACATCCGCAGGCAGCTGCGCCAACCCATTCTTGAGGCGCTTGATATACGCCTTCATCTCTTCCGGAGACGCGAGAAGTTCGAACAAGCTCATGTCTACATAGTCCTTTTTCTCCCCTTCTTCCGAAAGTTCCTCTTCATGCTCTTCCTTCCAGTCGTCCGGCACATCTTGCTGCCTGTCCTGCTCCTTGTCCAGGTCCCAGGCCGGCGGTGGTATATCCTATGCGAACGTCATCAGCAGAAACAGAGAAACATAAGTTTTCAATGCTATTATTCTGCAATAGCTTGAATCTAAAAACCTTGAAAGGCAATTAGCCAATCAAGGTTTTAGAATTCAATAACTATCCTCAAACAGACAATTATATATTGTAACATCTTCCTCTTTTAACTCTAATGAAATATTCGGCACTACAACATTAAGAAGATCTTCGTCTAGTGTTTGGATTCCATTATTTTTTAATATTTCTAAAACCCCTCTACTAATTCTCTCTGTTTCTTTATTAATTGGATGATATGCTTCATGTAGTTGTTCAGCACCATCATTGTAGTTATACCTAACATATCTAACCACTGAGTACGGGGCAATTAATGAAATCATAACCATCACCCCTATTATCTCTTGATTTCCCTTAAGATAATCGTTAAATTCATCACTACCTATTCTAAAGTTCGGACTTAGAGTTGATTGAATAAAATAAGAAAAACACGTTGAATAATTAAAGTCGGTAAGATTATCGATGAATATCTGTTCTACCACATCTTTAAACTCACTAACCCAATATTCCTTATCAATATACTTTGCGAGTATATATTGAAAATCACCTTTTCCATATAATCTATCAATTGTCTTAAGTAATTCCTCTTTCATCATATACCCCCATTACTTCACAGGATAGCCATGAATATTTAACACATCCTAACTTTGATTACGTATGGTTCCCTTCCGGCAGTTTTATTGGCACTCATCCTCACTAAAAAAGCCCATACTCTTTTAAGGCTTCTCTCATTACTGGACATTATTGATTTTTTTATAAACTTTTAAAATTGTTGTATTTAAATCACTGATCTCTGAGAAATGCCATTCAAATGTCGTTTAAACACTTTTCTGAGTGTCTGTCTCGGCAGGTTAAGACCTTTGATAATTGGCGGATCGACCGCCCTTCTTTAAGTTGCCGTCTTCTGATAAGCTCAATATTAGCCAACTTTAACAACCTTTTTCCGAATTTAAACCCTCCGAATCTGTCAGAAAAAACTTGGTTAGGTAACTTATCTTTAATATTAAACGTAGCAAA
Source organism: Lederbergia sp. B243.17 (assembly GCF_057657925.1). NCBI lineage: Bacteria > Bacillati > Bacillota > Bacilli > Caryophanales > Bacillaceae > Lederbergia > Lederbergia sp. B243.17. The sequence goes on along the minus strand of NZ_JBWBKF010000093.1, from coordinate 3,613 downwards.
TACCAACTCTTCTAGTTCTTTAAATTCTTCATTATTACTTAAAAAGAGACTTTCCATGTTCATTAATCTCCCTCCCCCCTATTTAATCTTAATTTCAAAGTAAACCCTTTGCTCCCAATAGGATAAAAATCAGCAGTTGGACCTCCTGTAGACTTAGCACCTTCACGAAGAACATATTTAGCACCATCTTTAGTTAAAATGGTGATTTCCCCATCTTTTAAGGTTGTTTTTTTCCAATCATCTTTCAAAAGGTTTTTTTTCAAAGTCTGCTTTTAAAACATCTGTTGCTCTATTTGCATAACGGCTACCAGGTTTCGTTGCATCCTCATATTTAGTGGCGTTATGTACTTTTTCCTTTCAAAACTCTGTACTTCTATTTTGCATTACACAGCATTTAGCCAATCAAGGTTTCATCCATTATCTAATTGTATATTTATCTATCCAATCCTTAATGTCTTGCTCTACATGTAAATAATCATCTGGACTATCTTGTAAATCGACTCCAGAAACAACTTGAAGGAGTTCCCAAACAGTCTCATCTGAGATATTGGGTTCATCTTGCATTACATATTCTGAAGCCCAATCCGCAACTTCTTCTCTTGGTAGTTTTCCTTGTAAAATCAGCTTCAATTTATTAATAATCTCTTCTATAGTTGGCTGCCCCATTTTTTCACCACTTTCCCAAATAACTTCCACCACTATCAAATAGGTAATGAACCTTTGACCCAGCAGTAAATTTAACATCAGGTCTCACTTGTCTTATCATGCCATTATGGTCTACAGTTTCATGCCATGTTCTTTTTAGACCAGTTGAAGGGTTCCATTCTCTAACTACTCTCCGACCAGCCATTTCACCAGCTTTTGAAGCTGGAGTAACATCACCATAATATCTTATTCTGCCATCTGATAGCTCTCTTATTTCAGCCTTACCGTACTTTTCAGCTTGCTGATAATGGGTTTTTAATTTTTCAAATTGGGCAGCACTATGTGCGGGATTTCCTGAACCTCCATCTCCATCCTTCTTCCCATCAGAAGAATGCTTACCAGAGCCCTTGCCTTTATCACCATCATCATTATTCCCACCGCCGTTCTGATCCTTGCCCCCCTTGCTGTCATTGCCGTTACTGCTGCCGTTGCCATTTTTGCCGTCACCGCTATCCTGGCCGTTCCTCAATTGATTTCCTATATTGTCTCCCGCTGCAGGAGCATCCAGTAAAGGTGTTTCCTTCTTTCTTTCAGAGGAGTCCTGTCCTTTACTGCTATTAGCTTGATTCCCTCCGGCTTTCTGAACCTTGTCTCCATTGCTGGCACTGCTATTTTTCCCTTTGCCGCTGCTCTTGCCATCCAGCTTCTTGATGCTCAGCTTGTCGATGATTTTATCAAACGCCTTGATCTTCCTTCTAACCTTGGCCGGCTTGACGAAGAATTGGACAAGTCTGTCGATCCGGTTCGGCAGTGATCTTCTTGCCGGTGTTCGGGTCGGTGCCGGTCTCGAATGCTTCGATGTCCGCCAGCATGCCGACGGTCATATCGTTGGCGAATCCGGTGTAGAACTCTTTCGTGAGCAGTCCGGCCCCGAATGCTTTCAGTGATTCCCAGGATACGAGTGATTTGGCTGCGCTCTGGAGATCCTTCAGGAGGCCGCCGTTTGAAATATAGTCGTTCGTCTCCTTCCACCACTGCTGGATCTCTTTTCCCGCATCCCCCGATTCAAAATAATCATACACGTCAGCAGGCAGCTGCGCCAATCCGTTCTTGAGGCGCTTGATGTACTCCTTGTACTCGCCGGAAGCCAGGAACTCCCACAGGTTCATGTCCGTATAGTCCTGTTTCTCCCTGTCCTTTGAGAATTCAAAAACCACCTTAACTGACTTTTAGCCAATTAAGGTGGTTTCATTCATATTGCTTTTAATACTTCCTTAACTATATCAGAGACACTTAAACAATAAATCGGCTCTTTTATTCACTTTCCTCCAAGAGATTAACGGTTGCGAGAAGCAAAGTATTTCAAATTCCCCGTCGGTTAAAGTTATTTCAGCTTCTAAAGCATCTTGTGAAATCCAATGTATTTTTTATTTATATCCGCTCCTTCCTGTGGCAGATAAACCCTAGGGAGAAAAATGTCTAATTACACTTCCAAATAAGTTCGCCATTCTCCAAGAAAATATTACTAGGTTTATTTAGCTTAGAAAGTTCTAATAGCTCTCCTTCTTTAATAACTTTATTTGAAAAGTTTTTTTCTATTGATAATATTTTTAACGTACACGCAAAATATTCTTCATATCCTACTTCTTCTAATTCTAATCCATTATCTGTTTCATAAATTGTATCTAATTCTGCTTTAACCTTTAAATTGTTTCCCCACTCTACTACAACTCTTGTCCCATTTGGATACCTATTTAATGCAGAAATAAAATCATCCATTGATACACCTCTCTCTAAGGTCTTGCTGGTACAATATGTGCACCGTTTTTCGAGTAGTGAATAATACCTTTGGTTGTCTCAAGAGCCCTTCCGGTAGTAGGATCAACCCATTTTCCTATAACCTGATTAAAGTTTACCCTCTCTTTATTTTGACCTATCCACTCACCTTTTCCGGCATATTTATCTAATAGTGTTTGTGCATTACCTGTGAAAATACTTTTGCCTTCTTGATAATTCGAATGACTGGGTATATGTTTTCCTTGTTTTCCTGGATGAACTTTAGCTTCAAAACCATTTATTGCTTTACCCGTACCCTTATCCCCATCCTTCTTCCCACCAGAAGAATCCTTGCCAGAGTCCTTGCCTCCCTCGCTGTCATTGCCGTTACTGCTGCCGTTGCCATTTTTGCCATCACCGCTATCCTTGCCGTTCCTCAATTGGTTTCCTATATTGTCTCCCGCTGCAGGAGCGTCCAGTAAAGGTGCCTCCTTCTTTCTTTCAGAGGAGTCCTTTCCTTTACTGCCATTAGCTTGATTCCCTCCGGCTTTCTGAACCTTGTCCCCATTGGTGGCACTGCTATTTTTCCCTTTGCCGCTGTTCTTGCCATCCAGCTTCTTGATGCTCAGCTTGTCGATGATTTTGTCAAATGCTTTAACCTTCTTGACAATCTTTGCCGGCTTGGCGAAGGATTGGACAAGGCTGTCGATCCGGTTCGGCAGGTTGATCTTCTTGCCGGTCCGCGGGTCGATTCCGGTCGCGAAGGCTTCGATGTCCGCCAGCATGCCGATTGTCATGTCATGAGCAAGGCCTTTGTACGTTTCTCCTTTGAAAAGTGACTTGATAAGCTCCTTTGGAAGAGCAATTGCCGCATCCTTGATATCCTTCAGTAGGCCCCCGTTGGAGATGTAGTCGTTCGTCTCCTTCCACCATTGCCGGATCTCTTCGCCGGCATCTCCGGATTCAAAGTATGCCTTTACATCGGCAGGCAGCTGTGCCAAGCCGTTTTTGAGGCGCTTTACATACGCCTTCATCTCTTCCGGAGACGTGATGTTACCGTCAAGTAGTTTTGAACACTTTTTGCTAACTAGGATTGAACATGTTCTTCTCTGAATATGGTGCTTCTGTGTTTGATTCGATAACTGTCCTCATTCAGGTGGATTACTTCGACCCGATGAAGGAGTCTGTCCAA
>NZ_JBWBKF010000092.1:0-33503 GCF_057657925.1 Lederbergia sp. B243.17 | reverse complement strand
GAAAAAGCACAGGTGGGTTGAAAATCACCCACCCATGCTTTTTCTCCAGCGCTTGTCGCCCCTGATCAATCGCCCTCTGCTTTTCCTTTCTATATCAGCTTTATTCCGCTGATCAGGATGACGAGGGCCATGATTGCACGAAGTGGCCGGGCAGGGAGTTTTGAGGAAAGTGTGCTTCCGATGATGACTCCCGGAATGGAGCCGAGCAGGAGATTGATGACGATCATGTAGTTGATATGGCCGAATCCTGCGTGCATCAATCCTGCTGCGCTGGCCAGGAAAAAAGCATGGGCAATGTCCGTGCCGACTAGTTCTGCAGCACGGAGCCGGTACAAGTGGAGCATCGCAAGGGCAAATAACGATCCGGAGCCGATAGATGTGAGGCCGACGATAAAACCTAATATTGCCCCAATGGCAATCGTTAAGCCGCGTTTTTCGCTTAGCGGCTTCGCCTGAATTTTTGTTTCGGTCTTATGCCTGTAGAATGTTTTCACCAATGTGGCGAGGGCGACTAGAATCAGGGCATAGCCGAGGGCATGCTTGATAATGTCTTCCTGATTATTGAAAAACGTATCGAAAAGGCGGAGAACGCCGACAGCGACGATGGCGCTCGGAATGCTTCCGATTGCCAAGTATTTTACCAATGTAAAATTGATTGTCTTTTGCCGCCAATGCTGAATGGAACCGAAAAATTTCGTGATCGAGTTATAAAGAAGATCGGTGCCGACCGCAACAGACGGGCTGATGCCGATCAAGACGAGGACAGGCGTCAGCAGCGCCGCGCCGCCCACACCTGTGAGGCCGACGAGGAATCCGACGAACAGCCCCATAACAATCATGCCAATGCTCATGTTCTGCACTCCCCAGACTAACAGTATCTTTTGATAATGCTATGAATGGGGAAACGGGAATGTTCCGCTGAAGCCTGCATTCTCAGATGAAATGTTTTTTTGCCTCTTTATTCTTCTTCTTCTTCTTCACCGCCATAGTCGATTTTTTTGCAACCTACGTAGAGGCAGGAAAGGATATCCGCTTTCGGGTTCGCCTTTGCCAGCCCTTTAACATAGGGCAGGACAAGGTCCTTGAAATCCGCCTCAACACCTTCTTCCTCAAGGATTCCATAAATATAGATCTTTGTTTCGCTAAACAAAAAAGCGACATTTCCAACCGCTTTGTGCTTAGGATCCACTACATTCATCACCTGGTATTCAGGAGTGAGAACCTCGGGGGAAAAATAAATTTGCATGCCAATTCTCTCCTTATGTGAAGGTCAATTTTTTAAATAACGTGTCTTGCCCTTTTGTCGGTTCTTTTTTAGCCACTCGAATCAGTGCGATGCAAAGGAAGGCAACCACCAGCGTCAATCCGGCATTGGCCAGAAACATGCCGGTACGGGACCATTCCATTAAGGCGGTGAAAACGGGCGGCCCGATCGCTACGCCAAGAAACCGGACGGATCCATACAAGGAAGTGACAAAGCCCCTTCTTGCCGAAGCAACGGATCCTGTGATGAAGCTGTTAATGCATGGAAGAGCGAGCCCCGTGCCAATACTGCTGACGACAAGCGTCGCAAAAAATGGCAAGAGTTTTTCAAAAAAGACGAGGGAGGCAAAGGAAGCGGTCATGAGAAAAAGCCCAAGGACGATCAGCCTTTTCATCAGCCTCATATTTTTGCCGATATTTGCCCCTGTTATATAGGATGTCAGCGTCATGAACAAGAGCGGGATCGCCAGGATGGCCCCTTTGAGGATGCCGTCGATTTTGTGATCCTTCTCCAAAATGTCCGATATATAAAACAAAATGCCGAAAAGAGTGAACAGGCATGTGGCCCCTGCGAGATAAGCAACAAACAGCCACCGTCCTTCTGTCCGGAAGACGGAGGCGAGCCCCTTTACATAGTCTCCCACCGGCGGCGGCTCCTTCTCTTTTTTGCCTTCCTTAATGAAAAGGATCGTCAACAGGACGGAAACTGCACAGAAGATCGGAAAGGCAAAAAAGGCGGCATACCAGATGATCAGAGCGAGCAGGGAGCCGATGATGGGACTGATCACTTTGCCCATGCCGTTGGATGCTTCGACAAGGCCAAGCACCTTGCTCTGCTCGGCGCCCTTGAACAAATCTCCCGTCAGTGCCATGGCAATTGGTGCCGTTCCTGCTGCTCCAATCCCCTGCATGATCCTTCCGGCAAGAATCCATGTATATGCGCTGTCAAACCAGGCAGCCGCTGCGCCGGCCAACAGCCCGCCGCTCCCGTATAAGATGAGGGCCGGAATAATGATCGCTTTTCGTGAAAAACGGTCTGATAAATACCCGAGAATCGGAATGGATATGGCCGCTGCAATGGAAAATACCGTAATAATCAGGCTGACTTTAAATTGGGATACATCAAGTTCCGCCTTCATCTTGGGAAGAACCGGAATGAGCATGGAGTTCCCAAGTACGAGAATGAGCGGAATTGAACCGATCGTCAGTATCGTCAGCCCTTTTCTTTTAACCTTTGGCAAAGAGTGTCCCTCCCATGTTCCAATGGATAAAGCCCGTTGATAAGGGGCCTTTCATCTTGAATTCGCTTCTTTATTATTTGATGCATAGTTGATTTTATGCAGGGCGGATGCCTAAATCATAATCGGCCGTGCAATCATTAACACATTCACCCAGAAAATGAATAGTCTATCCTAGAAAAAGGAGGAGGCGCTTTACCTATGGACTTTTTGCAGCTGCCGGAAAGGACGGCGGGGGACCGGACATACGGAATTACATCCATCGTGGATTTCGGGACACCGGTCGGTGAGTTGGAACATATTTTGCGGGATTACCATTCGCTGATCGATATTGCCAAAATCGGCATCGGAACGGCTTATGTAACGCCAAATCTGAAAGAAAAAACAGCCCTTTACAAATCCTTTGGAATCATCCCGTATTGTGGCGGAACTTTATTTGAAAAATGTTATCAACAGAAGAAGATCGCCGAATACGCCGTTTTTTTACAAGAGGTGGGCGTAGAGTGGGTGGAGGTCTCGAACGGGACGCTCGATATTCCGCTTGAAGAAAGACTCAAAGTCATTGCCGAGTTGAAGGATCACTTTCATGTGATTGCTGAAGTTGGATCCAAGGACGCGGATAAAGAAATGCCGGTTTCTGAATGGAAAAATGAAATGGAGCAGCTGCTTGATGCAGGATGCTCTTATGTCATCACAGAGGGCAGGGATTCCGGAACATCGGGGATCTATCAAAAGAACGGGGAGATCAAAGCAGGTCTGGTATCCGGGCTGCTGGCTGATATTGACAGCAGAAAAATTATCTTTGAGGCCCCGACGCCGAAGCACCAAATGTATTTTATTAATGAATTGGGCCCGAACGTCAATCTGGGCAATGTAAAGCTTCAAGACGTCTTGATTTTGGAGACGCAGAGGCGGGGACTGCGGTCCGAGACCTTTCATCTGAAGGCAGAAGCGGAATGCGTGCAGTTTTTATAAGGCATTTGCCGACTGTGTGGAACGTGGAAGGGCGGCTGCAAGGGAGGCAGGACATCCCGGTTTGTCCAATTACCGATGCTCTATATGAAGAGATATCCGAGAACAAGCAAAAGCTTGAGGCGGAGCAGCCCTTTGATCTCGTTCTGGCCAGCACGCTTCGGCGGACGAAAGAGACGGCCGGACTTTATGGATTTGAACCGCGTGAGGAGCCGCTCCTTGATGAACTTGATTTTGGCACGTTTGAAGGAAGGACGAAATTGGAGCTCCTGCAAAGTCTGGGAAACGCATGGATCGACAATCCCCGAGAGCTTATGCTTGGTGAAAGCATCCATGGTCTCGAGGAAAGAATCTATCGGTTTTTTGAAAAATATGGACGCTTCGGGAGTGTGCTTGTTTTCGGGCACGGTGCCTGGATTCGAGCGATGCTCTCGATACACCGGCACGGCGATGCCCGGGGGATGAATAGAATAACGGTCGGAAACAACGAATATATCCGGCTCAAGAGGTGAGTAGATGACACCGGGACTGACATACGAAAACTGGAATGAGGAAAAGGCCGAAGCCGTTTTGCAGGCGTGTCCTGATGAGATGGCGATTTTAAAATGGGCCTTCAAGGAGTACGGGGAAGAGATCGTCTATGCATGCAGTTTCGGTACGGAAAGCATGGTGCTGGTCGACTTGATCAGCAAGGCGGAGAAGACAGCGAAAATCGTGTTTCTCGATACGGGCCTCCATTTCCCGGAAACATATGCATTGATTGAAGAGGTAAAGGAACGGTATCCGGGACTGCGCATCCAAATGGTAAAGCCGGAGCTGACGCTTGAGGAGCAGTCAGAAAAGCATGGAGAAGAACTGTGGAAGAGCACGCCAAATCTTTGCTGCCATATCCGGAAAGTGCTACCGCTTCAAAACGCACTTCAAGGGACAAAGGCATGGATTACAGGGCTGCGGAGAGAACAGTCTCTATCACGGAAAAATACACCGTTCATCAGCCCTGATGAAAAATTCAGTAACGTGAAAATTTGTCCGCTGATCCACTGGACCTGGGATGATATCCAGACCTATACCGCGCTTCACAAGCTGCCGTACAACAGGCTTTATGACAAAGGCTACCCAAGCATCGGCTGCGCTCCGTGCACGTTGCCGGCACAGGATGCGGGCGACCTCAGGGCTGGCCGCTGGCAAGGCTCGATAAAAACCGAATGCGGTCTGCACCCGGCAGGGCGGGAGAATTAAGCACTTTGGAGGGATATAAGTGAGCAAAAGCATTCCGCATGGCGGAAAGTTGATCAGAAGAATCGAAGAAAACCGCACCATCGACCACAGCCTGCAAAAGATTGAAATCGGCCGGCAAGAGCTATCTGATCTTGAACTGATTGCCACAGGCGCATACAGTCCACTAGAAGGGTTTATGGGAGAAGACGACTACGAACAGGTTGTTAACAGGATGAGGTTGGCGAGCGGCCTGCCTTGGTCGATTCCGATCACGCTTGCTGTCCAGGAAGACGATGCGGCTCGGGTCGACCTCGGCGAAAAAGTCAACCTCTCACATAACGGAGTCATCTATGGAGAAATGAAGGTTGAAGAAATTTACGAACCCGATAAGCGGACGGAAGCTGAACTGGTATACGGAACGGAAGATCTTCAACACCCGGGTGTGAAAAAATTGCTGGAGAGACCGGATATTTATCTTGCGGGACCGGTCACTCTCCTGAAAAAGCCGGAGAAAACGGCCTTCGCAGAATATTATTTGGACCCGGTTCAGACGAGGGAAACATTCAGCCTGCTTGGTTGGGAGACCGTTGTCGGATTTCAGACACGGAATCCAGTTCACCGCGCCCATGAATACATCCAGAAAACGGCGATGGAGACAGTCGACGGTTTGTTTTTGAATCCGCTCGTCGGAGAGACGAAGAGTGACGACATCCCGAGTGGAGTGCGGATGAAGAGCTATGAGATTCTGCTTGAGCGCTATTATCCGAAGGACCGTGTATTTTTGTCGGTCTTCCCGGCGGCGATGCGCTATGCCGGGCCGAGGGAGGCGATTTTCCATGCCATCGTCAGGAAGAACTATGGCTGTACCCATTTCATTGTTGGAAGGGATCATGCAGGTGTCGGAAATTACTATGGCACATACGATGCCCAAAAGATTTTCAGTCAGTTTGCCGAGGGGGAGCTGGGAATCCAGCCAATGTTTTTTGAACATAGCTTTTACTGTACCGCTTGCGGAAACATGGCCTCATCAAAAACATGCCCGCACGGTGAGGAAGATCGTGTTATTTTGTCAGGAACAAAAGTGAGGGAAATGCTGCAGAATGGGGAAAAGCCGCCTGTGGAATTCAGCCGCCCCGAAGTGGTCGAGGTGCTGATTGAAGGAATGAGTGCGGAAGTTATCAATTATTAAAGGGTGTAATGGATGGGAAAGGATAAATGGATCGTATGGCATGAAGGGACTGTAGAAAAGGCAGAAAGGCAAAGGATGAACGGGCATAAAAGCTGCGTCGTCTGGTTCACAGGGCTGTCGGGTTCAGGGAAATCAACGCTAGCAAATACAATTGACCGTATTTTGCATGAACGGAACTGCAGAAGTTATGTACTCGACGGCGACAACATCCGCCACGGACTGAACAGTGACTTGGGATTTGGAGCGGCGGATCGGACGGAGAATATCCGAAGAATCGGAGAGGTTGCAAAGCTGTTTGTCGACAGCGGGCAAATCGTTTTGACTGCCTTCATCTCACCTTTCCGGGAAAACCGCGAGCAGGTGAGGAAAATGTTCAAGGACCAAGAATTTATCGAAGTATACCTTGATTGCCCGCTCGCATCTGTGAGCAGCGTGACCCGAAAGGCCTGTACAAGAAGGCAAGGGAAGGCAAAATCCCCGAATTCACAGGCATTTCCTCCCCATATGAGCAACCCCTCGATCCAGAGCTTGTCATAGGAACAGACAGAATGGAGCTGGAGCAGGCTGCAATGGAGGTCATTCGGTTTTTGGAGGAAAAGGAGATCCTTTGAGGGTCTCTTTTTTGTATCCTGGAAAAGGGGGGCAGTTCCCGCATTTCGCCCATTTTCCACCTGTCCAGGGACCGACCCTGCTGTCCCTTTTGGCACTTACATCCGTCTCCAATTCGCAGATGTCCAAAGCAATCTCCTGAAGTTCAATTCGTATAGGTAGTCAATGAGATTGGTGGAGAAAAATTGGCACACGACTGCAAATACGACAATTTTATAATCGATAACGGCGGCTGTAACCGAAAAAATGAGCAGATTGATCACCATCATCACTTTTCCCGGGCTCCACTTTTTATAAGTGGAAATCATCAGCGCAGGGATGACCATCCCGCCGCTTGAAGCGCCTGCTCGAATCAGGATGCCGACCCCGATGCCGAATAAAATGCTTCCCGCCATCATATCAAACAAAATATTAACATGGGGAAGCTGCAGCCGGGCGGTCAGAAAACTGACGGTCATGGAAGTAATGGCGACGGACAAGATCGTTCGGAATGTCCACGTATAACCAAAATACTTGAGGGCAAACAGAAGGAATACCGCGTTGGCGAGCCAGAGGGAAAAACCGAGCTGCAGCCCGAACCAATGATTCATTAAAAGCGCCAGACCCGCAGCCCCGCCAGAAGGAATTGAATGAGGAAAAAGAAAAATAGACATTGCCATCCCTTGCAAAACAGCCCCTGACAACAAACAGAAATACGTAAACAGCCATTTTTTCATCCGTCCTGCTCCCTCATGATCTTCCTCCTCTGCTCTGTATGGGCCACTGGGCCGTAATCCCTTCCGCTTTTACCGATCCCGCCGGGATGCCATCAAAGAGGGAAAAGCGCCTTCTTCTTTGTTCTCTTGTGCATACCATCCCTGGCAGGCCCTTCCGCTTTTAATTTTATGTCCAAGCCTGGGTGTTTATGTTAGCAGGGTTAGGCCGGTTGCTTGGTGGGTATACATTCACTATCTTTTTAACAGCGGAGGCGAAGAGCATGAAGAGAGAGAAATTGGACAAGACATTTAAACCGCATTGGGTATGGGCAATCGCCCTTGGCTCTGCAATCGGCTGGGGCTGCTTCATTTTACCGGCTGATTGGTTGCAGACGGCCGGCCCGCTCGGCGCGATGCTCGGACTGGTCATTGGTGCTTTGCTGATGATGGTGATTGCGGTCAGTTACGGGTACATGATAGAAAAACATCCGGTTTCCGGCGGAGAATTTGCGTATGCGTATAAAGGGTTCGGCACAAAGCATGCTTACATATGCGGCTGGTTTCTCGCCCTTGGCTATATTAGCATCGTTGCCTTGAACGCCTCTGCTTTTTCCTTAATGTTTAAATTCACAATGCCTTCGGTCGTAGAATTTGGCCATCTGTACCAATTTTCCGGATGGAATGTCTACGCAGGTGAGATTCTAATTTCCAGTCTAGCTCTGATCGTTTTTGCTTATTTCAATATAAAAGGCTCTCAAATGTCGGGACAGCTGCAATTTATCTTTTGTGTCATCCTCGTAGGGGGTGTTGTACTCCTGGCAATCAGCATGATGCTGAATCCCGCGACGGATTTTTCCAATCTGAATCCACTCTTCAAACCGGGCATACCGGCCATCAGCGGCATCCTCGCAATTGTTGCCATTGCACCTTGGGCGTTCGTCGGCTTTGACAACATACCGCAGGCTGCTGAGGAGTTCGCTTTTTCCCCGAAAAAAGCATTCGGCCTAATCATCTGGTCCCTCGTTTTCGCTGCTGCTCTTTATGGGCTGATGATTGTTGTTACCTCCTTAGCCGTGCCGTGGCGACAACTTGTAAGCGGCAATCCGGTCTGGGGCACTGGGGAAGTCGTTTCTGGCACCCTCGGCATTATTGGCATGCTGATGCTTGCAGTTTCTCTAACGATGGGAGTTTTCACAGGTTTAAATGGTTTCTATGTATCATCAAGCAGGCTGCTGTTTGCGATGGCCCGCGCGAAAATCCTGCCATCCGTGTTTGCGAAAATCCACCCGAAATATGGAACGCCGTACGTCGGAGTCCTCTTTACCTGTGCGGTCTGCCTGACTGCCCCATGGTTCGGCCGATCCGCTTTGATGTGGGTTGTCGACATGGCATCAATAGGCGTGACAATCGCGTATTTCTACACTTGCATCACGGCGTATAAGCTGATGAAAAACGATCCGGAAGCGACACTGTTGAAAAAAATAACAGCACTGCTCGGCAGCGTATTCGGCATTGTTTTTGTAGGATTGCTTCTTGTTCCGGGATCACCGGCGCAGCTTAGCCTGCCATCCATGATCGCACTCGTCATCTGGACGCTCCTTGGTGGAATTTTCTTCATCATGAATAGGAAGGAATTTTCCGCAATCCCGAAAGAAGAGCTTGATTACTATATCTTGAACGAAAAACCAAAAGAAAAGAAAACCAAGAGAAAAATGAAACAACAGGAAGCGATGCAGCTGTAAAAGTTGTTTGGGGCTGGCCGTAACGGCCGGCCCTTTTGCATATTGAAGCGGTAAAATGGCTATGTTACTTGAAGCAAGAGCGGTGGCTGGATTTTGGTGGCTCCGCTAAAGTGTCCTTCACGAGTCGTTTTTGCGTGCGGGGATAACATGGGAGCTCCCCCATGTGCCCGACGTAAGCTCGAGGCCCTTATGAGGGTCGCATAGAAGCCGTCTATGTGCCCGAAGGAAGCGCGATATCTTCGCGAGGGTAACATAGAAGTCCCCAATTTGTCCGTCAGAAGTCCAAGCCCTCGCGAAGGTTACATAGAGCCATTCCCAATCCCTAATCTTAGCCCGCCCCACCCAATTTACCCGGAAAAATTTATGAAACATGGTTCTGACCTGAAAACCTCATACTAAGGGAGAAATCAGGAGGTTGGAAGGAAGGATAAATCATGGCGTTAGATGAAAAACAACTCGCTCGCTTCCGCTCTGAAATCATTGGCATGAGGAAGGAAATTGAGGAAAGACAGAAGCAAAACGATGATTTTGACCTGGATCAGGCGCATTACCGTGAATCTCTCGGAGAACTGTCGACCTTTGACAATCACCCCGCTGATGAAGGGACAGAATTATTTGAGCGGCAAAAGGACATTGCTCTCCACCAGCACATGGATTACCAGCTTGAAAATATAGAAAAGGCAATAGAAGCAATGGACAAGGGGGAGTATGGGGTCTGCCTCGAATGCGGCAAAGACATTCCTCTTGAGCGGCTTGAGGCGATTCCGACTACTCTGTATTGCGTCGAGCACACGAAAGACAAGACGATCCCGAAAAATCGTCCTGTCGAAGAAGAGGTGCTGTCGCCGCCTTTTGGCAAATTTGATATGGATGAAAAAAATGAAAATGTCGGGTTTGATGCAGAAGATTCCTGGCAGGCAGTCGCAGAGTGGGGAACTTCGGAATCGCCGTCCGACTTTTACGACCCTCCCCTCAGCTACAACGACACTTATGTGGAGTATGAGGAAAACATCGGCTATATCCAGGACTTTGAAAATTTTGTCGGCAATGATATGTATGGGAAAAATGTGACTGTCTATCCCAATCCGCAATATGCGGAATACGTCCAGGCGCTAGATGACGAAGGGATCATGACCCAATTCGGCGACCTCCCGCCTTCTGAGAAAGACCCGTATGTGGAGGAAGAATAGTGGCGAGAGAGGCAAGCGTCGACCAAGGCTATAAAATCTTGGCCTACTTAACCGCAAACCCGGATCGGAAAATCTCAGGAGCGCCGCTTTTTTTCAAGGCGTCTGATGAGGCGGAGCTAAAAGAAATGACTGGAGAACTGGCAACAGTACTAAAAGCCGATGCCGTCAGACTGAAGAATAAAGATTACCTGATCATTCAGGTTGGCCAAGGGTGAGGGGGTATTATGGAAGCGGATTGGATTTCCTATCCCCATATCGTAATGATCGTGACGGCGACCGCAGCGGGGACTGCGGCAAGAATGCTGACGATCAAGGCGGATTATCGCCAGTACCCGAGCTACCCGAACGGCTATTTGATTCATTTTGTGACCGGTTTTGTCGCAGCGGCCCTTGGAGCGGTCGCTATCCCAGCCTTGATGACTAAAAACTTCGTCGCCGTCACTTTTCTGTCCTTGGCACTGCAGCAATTCCGCGATGTACGGAAAGTGGAGGACGAAAGCTTAAAAAACCTGGAGAAGACCGAATACACCTTTCGTGGCACAGCTTATATCGATGGCATTTCAAAAACGTTCGAAGCAAGGAATTATCTTTCCTTTTTGGTCGCTCTTCTGACAGCAATCGCGATGCAGGCAGTAAGTGCAGATGTTGAGTGGATCAATGTCGTTGCTGGACTTGCAGTGGGAGCGATCACCTTCTATCTGTTAAAGCGGTTTTCGAAAGGGAAGACGATCGGGGATATTGCCGACGTCAAACAAGGAAAGATTGAGATCCGGGAAACCGATCTGTATGTGGATGGAATCTTCATCAGCCACTTACTGGGAACGGATGATGCGGTCAAGAGATATAGGGAAGAGGGGCTTGCCGTCGTTATTTATCCGCGGGAAAGGCAGTTCAGCATCTTACTTGATCACTTCGGGCAGAGGCAGGCTGCGTTATTTGAGGCGACACGGGCAATTGGCCTCAAGCGGCAGCAGTTTATCCGCCGGGATTTTGATAACGGCCGGGTTGTAATCACGCTTGTTCCGATAATCCGGGATTTGGACCGTCTCATTCTTGCCGTGCAAAAAACACCGTTGCTGGAGAGTACGAAGAAGACAAAGAGGGTAAAGGAAACACATTTAACGGAATCATGAGCAGCCTATGGATACTACACAATGTTGGAGGGATAATGATGAGCAAGGAAAATAAAGAGTACCGCGAAAGTATGGAGATTGCAGGGAGGCATTATCACCCAAGCGATTATGACAAGCAGGATACCGTATCTTCAGGACTGGCTGAAACCCATGAACAGGTTAGCGATGTATATATGGAGGGGACGATCGGCGGAACGATTGACGGTGAAGGGAAAAAACTTCAAAAATAATATCAAAACAGGCCGGGAAGCGGTTAAGCTTCCCGGCCTGTCCTTGTTTAGCCTTCGGAACGGTAATTATGCTGCGTTTCGATACGGCCTTCGTCGTTATGGATATAGGCCATCGTTTCAGCATCCTTTGCCAGTTTTTTCGCTTCCTCAACAGCCTCGTTTTTGGAATCCGTTGTGAACTCAGGCTCGTCAATGCCTTCTTTCTTTACAGCCCATTCGTTGTCACCGTGGGGGACGACGTGGAATCTTGCGTCCTCGGTTCCCGCCCTGTCATCGAAATACCCTTCTCTTCCTTCTGTGCGTCCGTCTTTGTCTGCCATTGTTTTTCCTCCTCTTCAAGTTGTTTCTCTAGCTTTACCCCCATCCTTTCCATGAAAAACACTGTTACTTTTCACACGGGACGAAAGCTCAATATTCACCTGCGGGGAAAGCATGTAAACTAGGGATATGTGAATATTTTGTGAATTGGCAACTTCATGAACGGCGTCCTTCTCTACCAGCAGACCTGCCTGATGCCTCCCTCCACCAAGACCATCTGTCGATTCAACACAGGTAAAGTTCATGGCCGAATTTATCGTGGAGGGAGTGATCCATCCTGTGGGCAAAAGTCGGATAACCCTTTTGTTCGTGCTGATTCTGACGCTCTTATTGGCGCTGCCTGCGGTATTTATGACCCGGGCAGCGGCCTGGGACATTCCAGCATGGGAAATACCGACATGGAATATCCCTGAATGGAAGCTTGAGGATTTGGAAACCGAACAACGGGAGCCGGATGAAGAGCAGCTGGACGAATGGGACAAGCATGAGAAAGACCAGACGGAAATGTCGGAAGAGCCGTCGGAGAAAGCAGAAAAAAAGAAAGACACGATCTGGGATACAATTGGCAAAGGTCTGCTGGATGCAGTTGACTTTGTCACGAAAAAAAAGAAGGACATCACCAACTCAATTGTTGACTTTTCGGTCGATAAAGCCGGAAAACTGGCTGATTACCAGCGGCATAAGCTGGATCGCTTCCTACAAGGGGCCAACAGCTCTAGCTTTGGTCTGTTAAAAGGGGTTGAAAAAGCGAGGTACGCCATCGTAGATCGTATATTAGGATCCGGTACACTTGAAAAGCTGGGCATGCCGAAAGCAGGGTCGTCTGCTCTACGGGCTATGCACAATGACTTTCACCAACTAACCGCCAGAAGCTTGGAGACGGTTAAATCCCAAATCAGTAAAAGCATCAACAGCTCAACTCGGTTTACATTTGGTGGGATTCAGTACTATCAAAAGAAGTTAGGCCAAGGGATCAAGTCATTTTTAGAAAAGAAATATGATAAACAAGATGTAAAAATCAAATCTAAAATCAATGCGATTTTCCATTCAGTCGACTTGCGGCCTTCACATCGTCCGCATGGAACACTTGAAGATGTGAAAATCGAGGATGGCGATTTGATGAAAATGGCAAGATTCAGTTATTATGAGAATGACAGCCGATATGAGAAATCGGGAAAAGGCGAAATTCCGCCACTTGATGAACAGCTTCCGGGTTTTATTGAAATGGAAGAGGATTCTGTGTCAGGCGTGTCCGGGTTCAGTGCAAAAACGTTCTATCATGCAGAAACGAATACCGTCGTGGTCGCTTTCCGCGGAACCGAGCCGGATTATGACATGCTGAGGGATTTCACTGCTGATGGCCAGCTTGTTTTCGGCTCTTCGGTAAAGCAAACGAGCGAAGCGAATGATCTCCTGAGAAAAGTCATCAATAAATATCCGGACGCACAGCTTGCGCTAACAGGTGAATCGCTTGGCGGTTATATTGCCCAGCAGATGGGTAGACAGCATAAAATTCCGACCATTGCATTCAACGGACCAGGCGCACAAGTGCTTCCGCTCGGTGGGAAAGACAATAATTACGCTCCGCTGATAGCCATGCATAACGCCAGGGGGAAATACGACGATCTTGTAATCAATCATATACACGAAAAGGACGGCATCGGCAATATCGGCATTCATACAGGGAAGACCGTCATATACCCGAAGGACGGAGAAAAAGGGTATACCGTGAAGGAACATTGGCGCGGTCTGAATCCGAAACATTGGCAGCCGGTCAAGGTAGGGAAAGCGTTGGCCGATATCTTTAACGGTACTCCTTGCCATCTTGTGGAGAATTTTGAAGTGTATCTTAAAGAAGGAAATCTGCAATGGGACGGAGACTAGACTGTTTGAAAGGAGGAGCGACATGGGCAAAATGATTGTTGCGATCTTGTTATCTCTTCTGTTTCCGGGGCTTGGCCAAATGTTTGCCAAACAGCGGATCAGGGGAATCGTGCTGATCGGTTTTGGGATTTTATTTTTCTATTTTGATAGAGCCGGCATCACGCTTCCGCTATTGCTTCTGCGGGTAGGAGCAGCTTTTGGGGCTGGTTTGACAGCGAACCGGAAAGTGAAAAAGGGAGCAGAAAAGCAAGGGTTTCTTTCGGCAAGGAAAGCATCGTTTGAAGTCGGCCTGGCGCTCGCTCTCACGTTATCCCTGACGCTCCTGCCTTATAGTTTTGTCGTCCAACCGTTCGTACACGCAAAAATGTACCCGAAAGCGACAGAGACGGAGAAGAGCAAAATGAAAGAAAAAGCAATATCCTATTTAGCGGATAAATACAAGCAGGATGCCCAAATTAGTGCAGTTGAGTTCGATTCTCAAAGCAGGGAATATCGCATGACTGCTGAATTGGATAAGGACGGGCAAGTGGAGTTTCCGGTTTATTATAATGAAGCAAAGGACGAGATGAAGGATTTCTATATGCAGCGAGTCTGGGCTGATGAATTCGACACGATCATTGAGCCGATAGTCAAAAGAGAATTTCCACAAATTTGGCAGTACCGGTCGAGTACCTATGTTACGGATGAGGTGCTGGGAGAGACCGATCCGCTCAACATGCCTACGTACAAGCAATTGCGGGAAGACCATCCAGAAGGATACGATCACAAGCTTTCCATTTATCTGTTTGAGGACATGAACGAGGCAAACAAAGAGGAAAAGTTGAAAAATGTGATGACCATTATTAATGCCATCAAGGAGCAAGGTGTGGAACAGATCCAGTTCGGGATCGTCTTTTATGAAGAGCGCTTGCTTGAGGAAAAGGGAAGCGACATCCGCGTCAGCAGTGAATTCAGCGACTACGAGCAATATTCCCTTAGAATCGGCGGACAGGACTTCAGAGAGAGTACAACTTGGAAGGATCTGGAGAAGAAATTGAGATAACGGGAGAAGAAGCAGCCCTAATAAGCAGGGAATGCTTCTTTTTTTCGAAAAAATTCTTAAAATAGCTACGGTCCAAAGTCCCTTTTTTGCGTAAATGCCTAGAAAAAAGCGGGGAGGAAGGAGGAAAGTTTTGGGTAATACTTCCCTTTTTTGAGGTGGGTTTCGGTCAGTGTTTTGCCCTTACATGAAGCAGGTCCATCGTTTTCTAGTCATAAGGTTGCGTTTCGCTTAGGATCGAGAGGTTTTCCAGGGGGCATATAGTATAATAAATTGAAAAGTTTGCCATACGAGGGGGGAGATGTCCCAATAATGAAGCGGCTGATAGCATATATAATTCCGCTCATGCTGACCGCGCTGGCCCTTGCAGGCTGCGGCTATGAACTGGATCCCAATCTGCTGAACCGGGCAAGCGTACCGGAAGAAAACCCGGCCGGGGCTAAAGAGCAGGAAACGGAAAAGGAACAACCAATTGGTTGGGAGGACATACTTGAGGCTCCTGCCGCTCCAGAGAACATTAAAGATATTGTCACCTATCCTGCCGGCCGTTTCGCTTCCGTCGACATCGAAGCGAAAGCCGATAAAGTGATGGAGGATCTGACGAGATTACCGAAGCTGGAAGGGGAAGCCGATAAAGAGAAACTGGATGCCTATTACAATGTCATTTACAGCTACTTTGCAGAGAAATATCGTTCGCCTGCCGACCTGCTGGACAATTGGGATGATATCAATTTCGGCGGTCCGGATGGGGGCGGCTTTCAATTCAAGGAAAATTTCAACGTCGAAATCATCTTGGATGCGAGTGGCAGCATGCGGTCAAAAATGGACAATGTTACAAGGATGGACGTGGCGAAAAAGGTAATTGCCGACTTTATGGAGCGGCTGCCGAAAAATGCAAATGTCGGCCTCCGTGTATACGGGCATAAAGGAAGCGGCTCGGAAGCGGATAAGCAGCTTTCTTGCGGAACGACCGAAATGGCATACGGGATGGGCCAGTATCAGCAGCAGTCTTTTATGCAGGCGTTGAACAGTTTCGAGCCTGCGGGCTGGACTCCGATTGGCAGTGCGCTTAAAGCGGCCATGTCGGACTTTGCCGAGTATCCGGCGGAAACCAACACAAATATCATTTTCCTTGTCAGTGACGGAATCGAGACCTGCGAGGGCGATCCTGTTACTGCTGCAAAATCGATAGCAGAATCGGGAATTGAACCGCTGATCCACGTTATCGGTTTCGATGTCGATTCCGAAGGCCAAAAGCAGCTCACTGAAGTCGCGAAGGCGGCAAATGGAACGTATCATGACGCTAAAAGCCAGGCGGAACTGGAATGGGAAATGAACAAAACACAGGCAATGGCGGCCGAATGGGAAGAATGGCTCCAGGAAGCGTCCCAAATTGCCAACCAGACGCATTCCGACAGAATGATGGAGGTCCTCAATATTACGAATGACTGGAGTTATTCCAACGCAGACCAGATGAAAAATACATCGCATGCACTGGAAGCACTGCGCTCGAGCGGCCATATCAGCGAGGAATCGTTCCATTATCTGTACAAAAAGATGAATGATCATTTCAACAATGTCAATGAAATGCTCGATACTTTCAGCTGGCAGCTGAAAAAGCTCAATGACACCAAATATTTTGATATGATCCGTGAAATCAATGCCCAGTTTGAAAGAAACACTGATGCAGCAGAAGAGGAAAAGAAAAAGAAGAAGAAAGAGAGAGAAGAAAATGAAAAAAATGTATGGTGGTAATGCAAAATGACAGAAATCGCAATGGAAACACAGCAACCCGATAAAATGAATCCATGGCTCTCCATCTGGGCGAAGCCGAAAAAAACCATCCGCCATGTAATAGAGCAGAGGCCAGGCTCTATCGTCATGATATTGGCGATGTTGTTCGGGGTCTCAAATGTACTTGACCGCGCCTATATGATGAATCTCGGAGAAACGACTTCGATCGGCGGCATCGTACTGGCGAGCCTGATCATCGGACCAATTGCCGGCTTGGTCATGTGGTATCTGTCCAGCGCTATCATCCAATTTACAGGGAAAAAGCTCGGCGGACAGGGAACGATGCCGGAAGTAAGAAGAGCGCTTGCCTATTCCTACATTCCGATCGTATGCACTTTGGTGCTTTGGATCCCGGACTACGCAATCCAAGGTGAATACCTGTTTACGGAAGATGGTTCTCCGTTGATCGGTTTAGGCGGTTGGGGCCTGTATCTCTTTAGCGGTATCGTGGAATCTGTGCTTGCCGTCTGGGCGATCATTATCACGGTGGCGGCGGTCTCGGAAGTCCACCGTTTTTCAATCGGAAAGTCGATTCTCACCCTGCTGATCCCTGCAATCATTTTTATCGTGGCGATCATTTTGCTTGTGGTTGTCGTGTTGGCGATCGCATAAGTTTACAGGAGCTGGAGCAATACATTTGATGGTATGATGAAAGAGGACAACATGGAAAGAGGACAACATGCTTGTTCTCTTTCTTCTTTTATCTATTGAAATGGGGGATTGGCGATGAAAAAAGCATTGATCAATGTCGATTATACCGTTGATTTTGTGGCCGAGGATGGAAAGCTTACGTGCGGGAAACCCGGACAGGAGATTGAGCGCGCAATTGTCGCGTTGACTGAGCGGTTTATCAAAGATGGGGAATTTGTTGTTTTTGCGATCGATCGCCATGAAGAAGGGGATCCGTATCACCCGGAAAGCAAGCTGTTCCCGCCCCATAACATTGCCGGAACAGACGGGATTGACTTATACGGAGCGCTGGAAACCTTGTTCAGTGAGCATCGGGACGACTCGAATGTCTACTATATGAATAAGACAAGGTACAGCGCTTTTGCAGGGACTAATCTTGAAATCATGCTGCGCGAGCGGGGCATAACAGAGCTGCATATTTGTGGAGTTTGCACGGATATATGCGTTCTTCATACTGCTGTGGATGCATACAACAAAGGGTTCGACATCGTCATCCATAAAGACGCAGTGGCGAGCTTCAATCAGGACGGACACGATTGGGCACTCGGGCATTTTGCCAACACGCTCGGTGCTAGCGTCGTATAGTCTATCACAACCGGGCGCACCCTAAGAAAGGGACGCGCCTTGATTTTTTCTGCCAATTATTTGTCCGATGGGGCATTGGAAACTATACTGGTAACAGAAACCGTTTTTCTGGAGGAGAGAATGTTCATGAGCCGTTACAATGATGACAGCCTGATGCTTCATACCGATTTATATCAAATCAATATGGTAAAGACATACTGGGATGATGGACTACATAACCGTAAGGCGATCTTTGATCTGTACTTCCGCAAGCTTCCATTCGCCAATGGCTATGCGATTTTTGCCGGGCTTGAGCGGGCGGTGCAATATATGAAGGACTTCGGTTTTTCCGAAAGTGATCTTGATTATTTGGAGCACGAAGTCGGCTATGAAAAAGAATATATCGACTATTTGCGGGAGCTGCGCTTCACCGGAACGATCAGGGCAATGCGCGAGGGCGAAGTCGTTTTTGGCAATGAGCCGATCATGCAGGTGGAGGCGACCCTGGCAGAAGCACAGCTGATTGAAACGGCTCTGCTGAACATTGTGAATTACCAAACATTAATTGCGACAAAGGCTTCCCGGATCAAGCATACGGTCGGGGATGAGCTGCTGCTCGAGTTCGGTACCCGGCGGGCGCAAGAGATGGATGCTGCCCTGTGGGGAACACGAGCGGCATATATCGGCGGCTTCAACGGGACAAGCAACGTCCGCGCTGGCAAGATGTTCGGTATGCCTGTTTCCGGCACACACGCCCATTCGATGGTCCAAGCTTACCGGGACGACTACACAGCGTTCAAAAAATATGCGGAAAGCCATAAGGATTGTGTCTTCCTTGTAGATACATATGATACGCTGCGGTCAGGAGTGCCAAACGCGATCAAGGTAGCGAAGGAGTTCGGCAGCAAAATCAACTTTAAAGGAATCCGGCTTGACAGCGGAGACATGGCGTTTTTATCGAAGGAAGCGCGGAAGATGCTGGACGAGGCGGGGTTCACGGATGCGAAAATTTATGCCTCAAGCGATCTGGATGAATACACAATCCTCCACTTGAAATCCCAGGGGGCAAAAATCGATTCATGGGGAGTGGGGACAAAGCTGATCACTGCTTTTGACCAGCCGGCTCTCGGTGCAGTTTACAAGCTCGTTTCAATCGAAGATGATCAAGGGGTCATGCAGGATACGATTAAAATCTCAAGCAATGCCGACAAAGTGACGACACCGGGGCGGAAAAAGGTTTACCGTATCATTAATCGGTTAAATCATAAATCAGAGGGGGATTATATTGCCCTCTGGGATGAGAAGCCGGAAGAAGAGGAACGGCTGAAGATGTTCCATCCCGTTCATACATTCATTTCAAAATTTGTCACCGACTTCACGGCGGAAAATCTGCTCCATCCGATTTTTGAGAACGGAGAATTCGTCTACGAACTTCCGGAACTCTCGGAAGTCCAGACATACGCCGATGAACGGCTGAATCTCCTCTGGGAAGAGTACAAACGCTCGCTTAATCCCGAAGAGTATCCGGTCGACCTCAGCCAAAAATGCTGGGACAATAAAATGAGAAACATCGAACAGGTCCGGGAAAAGGTCGCTTTGATGAAAAAGTGACGGCTGAGCCGGAACCAGTCTTTGAATGGAGGAATCAGCATGGATAAACTTCAGCGGGAAATTATTGAAGAGCTAAAGGTCCAGCCAAAGATCGATCCGAAAGAAGAAATTCGCAAGAGCATCGATTTCATGAAGGAATATGTGGAGAAATATAGTTTTTTCAACGGTTTTGTTTTGGGGATTTCTGGAGGGCAGGATTCGACACTGGTCGGAAAACTGGCACAGATGGCAGTCGATGAGCTGAACGAAGGACGCGATATTAAAAAGTATCAGTTCATCGCTGTCCGCCTTCCTTATGGAAAGCAGGCTGATGCGAAGGATGTCGATGATGCGATCGACTTTATCAAGCCAAGCAAGGTTTTCGAAGTGAATATCAAGCGGGCAGTCGATGCTTCCGAACAGGCACTTGCAGAAGCGGGCGTTGACATTTCCGACTTCACAAAGGGCAATGAAAAGGCACGTGAGCGGATGAAAGCCCAGTACAGCATTGCAGCAAAATACAATTGTGTTGTTCTCGGCACCGACCAGGCTGCTGAGAACCTGACAGGATTTTTTACAAAATACGGGGACGGCGGCTCCGACCTTGTGCCGATCTACCGGCTGAACAAGCGGCAGGGCAGAGAAATGCTGAAGGAGCTCGGCTGTCCGGAACATCTGTATACGAAAATCCCGACCGCCGATCTTGAGGAAGACCGCCCGATGCTGCCGGACGAGGTGGCGCTCGGTGTCAGCTATGAAGAAATCGACGACTTCCTCGAGGGCAAGGATGTCAGCGAAACAGCGAAGAATACCATTGAGGCGCTTTACCGCAAGTCCGCCCACAAGCGCCATATGCCGATTTCAATTTTTGATGACTTTTGGAAATAAGAGAACGGAAGATCCAGCCGGATGATCTGGCTGGATCTTCCGTTTTTTCTTTGGGAAAAATACTGACGAAACACGCCGCCATATCCTATAATGGAGATTTAAGAGGAAAAGTATTTGTCAGGACATCGCTTTTTTGACAGAAAATATGTAAAATAGAGAAAACAGTGAATGGCAGGTGTCGTCAATAATGAATGATCGAATGCAGCAGCAATTGCAAAGCATTATTAAAAATATAGAAAAAGTCATGATCGGAAAAGCCGAAGTGGCCAAATTAAGCCTCGTTGCCCTGCTCGCTGAAGGACATGTCTTGCTTGAGGATGTGCCGGGCGTCGGCAAAACGATGATGGTGCGGGCACTGGCGAAGTCCGTCAATGCGTCTTTTAAAAGAATTCAATTCACTCCCGATCTTTTGCCGTCCGATGTACTCGGCGTTTCCATATACAACCCGAAAGAAATGGAGTTCACATTCCGGCCAGGCCCGATTGTCGGCAATATTATTTTGGCGGATGAAATCAACCGGACCTCGCCGAAGACGCAGTCCGCATTGCTTGAAGGGATGGAGGAGAAAAGCGTCACGATTGACGGTGTGACACTGAATTTAGAGAAGCCGTTTTTTGTCATGGCGACGCAGAATCCGATCGAATATGAAGGGACCTATCCGCTTCCGGAGGCGCAGCTGGACCGCTTCCTGCTGAAGATGAGAATGGGGTATCCGGCTGCGGATGAAGAGGTAGAGGTATTATCGCGTGCCCAGAGAATCGCCCCGATCGATGAGCTTGAGCCCGCCATCTCTCTTGAGGAATTGAGAGTGCTGCAGGCTTCAGTGAAGGAAGTATATGTTGAAGAAGCGCTGAAATATTATATAGTCGAACTGGCGAACGAGACCCGGAATAACCGGCGCGTCTATCTAGGTGCAAGTCCGCGTGCATCTTTGGCCCTAATGAAGGCCTCGCAAGCACTTGCCTTCATGTCGGGGCGCGATTACGTGCTGCCGGATGACATCCAATATCTTGTGCCGTTTGTCTTTGGCCACAGGCTGATTCTGACATCTGAGGCAAAATACGAAGGGCAGACCCCCGAAAAAATCATTGCGAGTATTTTGGAAAAAGTCCATGTACCCGTCAAAAGGGCTGTGAGATAAGCATGAGCAGAAGAAAATGGCTGAACCGGCTGTTGCTTCGGTTTGGTCCAACCGGAAGCTTTGTGATGATGGCGGTCCTGCTCTTTATCCTCTTTGTCTACGCCATGTTCCAAGGCGGATTCGTCAGCTGGTTCCTCTTCTTTAGTTTTTTGCCGTTTGCCTTGTACTCATTTCTGCTTCTTCTTTATCCATTGCAAGATTTTAAGTTTGTTCGAAAAATCAGCCGGGCTCATCTCCAGGCTGGAAATAGAGTGGAGGTTCGGCTTACGGGAAATCGGCGTTTTCCGTTTCCTTTACTGTTTCTAGTCATTGAGGATGGTTTGCCGGAAGAGCTCCATTGCCAGGACCATAAGCAAATCTTTTTTGTTGGAGTCAAGAGAAGGATCGAATTCACGTATACCATCCCTTCAGCCGGGAGGGGAGAGCACGTGTTCAGTAACGTGCGCGTAAGAACTGGAGATCTGCTCGGATTAGCGGAAAAGGAAGCGTATGTGCCTTGTCCCGACCAGCTGCTCGTTTTCCCGCACATTGTCGAGATGAACTACCTGCCGCTTGAAAACCGGTTTGAGAAGGGCGGCTCTGCTGCCACAAGGCAATTTCAGAAAGATACATCGCTTGTGGCCGGCTTGAGGCAGTACCAGCCCGGAGATCGGTTAGCTACAATCGACTGGAAAGCGACGGCAAGGACAAATGAGATGATGGCAAAAGAATTTGAAATCCGGCAATCGAATGATCTGCTTGTCATTCTGGATCGTTTTTCTTCTGCCGATTTTGAAGCGGCTGTCACATTCGCTGCGTCCTTCATCCGTGCCATTTTGAAGCATGGCGGACAGACGGGATTGTTTTCTGCCGGGAAGGACAGGAGTCTGTTCGCAATCAGAGGTGGCGAACCGCATTTGCAGCGGATTCTGCACCATCTTGCTATTGTGAAACCTGACAGTCCTGTGACACTTCCATCCATTCTGGAAAGGGAAAAGTCCCTTTATCAGCACCCGGCGACGATCATTGTCATCACTTCTATACTGACGAGGGAGCTTGTTGATCGTGCGGCCTATGCGAATAAAGGTGCACTGATTATTTTTCTGATAAAACGGGAAGGCTCCTCTCTCCGTGCTGCTGAAGAGATTGATTTGGCCTATGCAAGACAGAGGGGAGTCCCTGTCAAAAGGGTTCGGGAAGAAGAGATGCACGCTGCTTTTTCGGAGGTGAAGCTGGCATGAAACGAGGACCTTCTTTGATGGCGATTCCTGTATACGTGCTCGGGTTTCTGCTTCTTTGGGAATGGTTTGCTCCGCTATCTGAGATAACAAACACAGGAGGGATGGGCTACTTTCTAGTCTTCACCGCATTTTCCCTCCTAATCAACTATTTGCGGCTGCCGTGGTGGCTTGGAATGCCGTTAAAAGCAGCTGTCATTCTTATAGTATTGGCTTTGCTATTCGGCGAACCAGGCAGCGGGTTTGCAGCTTGGATTACTGGTTTTGGTGAAGATTTTGGCTACAATATCGGCCTGTTGTTTAGCAGAGAATGGTATGCGATGACCGATTTGTTCAGAAGCCTGCTTTTCCTTGTTATCATTTGGCTGATGACCTATTTGCTTCGTTATTGGCTCGTTGTCAGGAAACGAATCTTCATCTTTTACTTTATGACTGTCCTTTATGTCGCAGTTTTAGATACATTCACAGAGTATAGCGGCAAAACTGCGATCATCCGGATTGTCCTGATCGGTTTTGCGCTGCTTGGCATCTTGTTTTACCAGCGACTGCTTGAAAAGGAACGGCTCGCTCCTAAGCCTTCCATCCTAGCAAAATGGGCGCTCGTTCTTATTATCATGGTAGGAGGCAGCGCGGCCTTCGGGTTTACGGCGCCGAAAGCTGATCCTGTCTGGCCCGATCCGGTGCCGTTCATCCAATCAAAGGCGGAAGGGATCGGCTCAGGCGGCGGCATTGCCCGAATTGGCTACAGCTGGGATGATACGGAGCTTGGCGGGCCCTTCCTTGGTGATGATCGGGTCGTATTTGAGGTGAAGACGCCGACAAGGCAGTATTGGCGGATTGAAACGAAGGATGTCTATACGGGCAAGGGCTGGATCGCATCGGAAAAAGAGGAGCCGATCCCCTTCAATGCAGGCGATATTTTGAACCAGGGGAATTACGATCCGGAAAAACCGGAACGCGAAGCCGAGTTTTCTATCAAGATCGGATATCCCCATATTATCCAGCCGTACGGTTTCATGTCGGTTACAGGAAAATCGAAAACAACTTTCGAAATCGAGCCAGATCTCAATCGGATCAAATCAATTGGGAGAAACGGCGAAGAAACGATTTTGAAAAACTATACGGTCACCTATCAGCAGCAGGAATACAGTATGAAGGAACTGCGGGAAACGAATGGAATGATCATGACCCATGAAGACATACTCCTGATCAAACAATATACGCAGCTTCCTGTTTCAGTGCCTTTCCGAGTCAAGCAATTGGCATCAGATCTCACGAACGGCTACGATAACTGGTACGATAAGGCGAAAGCGGTTGAGCGTTATTTGAAATCCAGCGAATTCACTTATGACCAAACGGAAGTGGCCAGTCCGAAAGAAGATCAGGACTATGTTGATCAATTTCTTTTTGAAACAAAGATTGGCTACTGCGACAACTTCTCCACTTCGATGATTACCTTGCTGCGCTCTGCCGGAATTCCGGCACGCTGGGCAAAAGGCTATACTGCAGGGAAATATCACGGCGAAGCAGGAAGGGCATACCGCGTGTTCGAAGTGACGAACAATGAGGCCCATTCATGGGTGGAAGTGTATTTTCCAAAAGTGGGCTGGGTCCCGTTCGAACCGACGAAAGGTTTTACGAACTTTGCCTCATTCTTGCAGGACGAGCAGAACGCTGCAAGTCCGGCAGTTCCAAAACGGATCGAATCCAATACGGAGAAGCCAAAACCGAAGCCTGAAGCAGGAGAGAATGCGAAGAAGAAAGCTTCTGAAACGGAGAAAAAGAGCGGAGGCACAGGACTCTCTATTTCTGGCCGCTGGCTAATAGCAGGCGTATTATCCATCTTAGCAGGAGCTGCCGCCTGGCTATTTTTCAATCGGGAAAAATGGATGCCGTATATCCTCTTGCGTAAGTATAAGGAGAAAGAGGACAAAGAAACATTCATCCGAGCATACGGCGATCTGCTAAAGCAGCTTGATCGTTTCGGCGTCAAGAAAGAGCCGGGGCAGACACTGCGAGAATATGCTTCCTATATTGACAACCATTTCGGCACGGATGAAATGAGCCGCCTTACTACAAGCTATGAGCGTGTAACTTATAGCTCTGGCTACTCTGATGAGGATTGGCATAATATGAAGCAGTTATGGGAAAATTTAATTAAAAGGACAACCGGTTGACCCATTCTGCGATCAACGATAAAATAGTTACAAATAGATGATACGGTGTCGGCATCAGCTGCCGGCAGCCCTTCATATAATCTCGCTGATATGGAGCGGGAGTCTCTACAGGCCACCGTAAACGGCCCGGCTATGAAGGCAGTTTTTCCGATAGGCCGAGCTGGGCGATTGCACGGAAATAAACGCCCGGCTTATGCCGAACACAACTGGAATTCTGCCTTCTTAACCGAGAAGGAAGAATTCCAGTTTTTAATTTTCTAAATTGCATCGGAGGGTCCATCAATGCCAGGGAAAGCAGAATTGCATGATCAAGAAATGATACTAGTCCTAGATTTTGGCAGCCAGTACAACCAGCTGATCACGAGAAGAATCCGTGAATTCGGTGTATACAGCGAGCTTCATCCGCATACGATCACGCTGGAAGAAATCAAAGAAATCAATCCGAAAGGGATCATTCTTTCAGGCGGTCCGAACAGCGTCTATGCTGAAAATGCCTTCCGCTGTGATGAAGGCTTATTTGACCTCGGAATCCCTGTTTTCGGAATTTGCTACGGCATGCAATTGATGACCCACTATATGGGCGGCAAGGTGGAACGTGCCCAGCACCGTGAATATGGAAAAGCGCTCATGCAGATCCAAGACAGCGAAAACCTGTTCAAAGATCTTCCTGAGGAACAGGTCGTCTGGATGAGCCACGGGGATCTTGTAAGAGAATTGCCTACAGGCTTTAAGGTGGATGCGACAAGTGCTTCTTGCCCGATCGCTGCCATCAGCAACCACGAAAAGAACATGTACGCTGTTCAATTTCACCCTGAAGTCCGCCACTCTGTTTATGGAAATGAAGTACTGAAAAACTTTGTCTTCCATATTTGCGGATGTGCCGGAGACTGGACAATGGACAGCTTCATTGAAATGGAAAGCGCGAAAATCCGTGAAATCGTCGGCGACAAGCAAGTCCTTTGCGCGCTGAGCGGAGGCGTTGATTCTTCTGTCGTCGCTGTACTCATCCACAAAGCGATCGGCGATCAGTTGACATGTATCTTCGTTGACCACGGTCTCCTCAGAAAAGGAGAAGCGGAAAGCGTCATGAAGACCTTCTCTGAAGGCTTCCACATGAATGTCATCAAAGTCGATGCAAAAGATCGCTTCCTAAGCAAACTGAGCGGCGTTTCCGATCCGGAACAAAAACGGAAAATCATCGGCAACGAATTCATCTACGTCTTTGACGATGAAGCGACCAAGCTGAAAGGCATCGAATTCCTTGCCCAAGGCACGCTTTACACGGACATCATTGAAAGTGGAACGGCGACAGCACAGACTATCAAATCACACCACAACGTCGGCGGCCTGCCTGAAGACATGCAGTTTAAATTGATTGAACCGCTCAGCACGTTGTTCAAAGACGAAGTGCGCGCACTCGGAACAGAACTCGGCATTCCGGATGAAATCGTCTGGCGCCAGCCATTCCCTGGCCCGGGACTCGGCATCCGCGTCCTCGGTGAAATCACGGATGACAAACTCGAAATCGTCCGCGAATCGGACTACATCCTTCGTGAAGAAATCAAAAAAGCCGGCCTCGACCGCGAAATCTGGCAGTACTTCACCGTTCTTCCGGATATCCGCAGCGTCGGCGTCATGGGCGATGCACGCACATACGACCACACAATCGGCATCCGCGCCGTCACATCGATCGACGGCATGACATCCGACTGGGCACGCATCCCTTGGGACGTGCTGGAGTTGATCTCAACCCGGATCGTCAACGAAGTGGAACACGTCAACCGGGTCGTGTATGACATTACGTCTAAGCCACCTGCGACTATTGAGTGGGAATAACTTACGGAGAGCTAGAACCCCTTGTGTACCAAGGGGTTTTAGCTCTTTTTATATATATAATTGCGCTGTTTAAACGGTGAATTGGTTTGTTGGGGCCGTCGAAGTTTGTTGCTGAAAGGGTCTCAAATTTGCTCAAGTCACTCTCGACATCTTGGTTCATCATGCCTAAATCATAGAAAACAGAAGACAGAACCATAAAAGAATTCTCACAAGTGATTGAAAAACAACTCAATATCAATAAAGATCTCCTTAAGTCATTTGGGGAGCACGTAGAGTGGATAATAACCAAAAAAGCGCATAAATAGGAAATGAACTCCTATTTATGCGCTACTAAACTTCAACATCATAATGTCTATTGGAATAAGAACTTGGAGCAATCATCTCTTAAAGCTGTTAATGTGGTATCTGACCAACATTTGCGTTTGGAGGAGGTTTTTTTCTCTACCTCACTGCTTACCCTCAACAAGCAGTCATTTCCTCCGGATTCATATTTATAGAATATCTCCGTTGGTTTCAATTACTTTTTTATACCAATTAAAAGATTTCTTTTTATATCTTTTAGCTGTTCCTTGGCCATCATCATCTAAATCAACATAAATGAACCCATATCTTTTGGACATTTCTCCGGTAGAGGCACTGACCAGATCAATAGGTCCCCATGATAAATAACCGAAACATTCTACAAAGTCTTCGTTTATCGCTTTCATCATTTCAGCAATATGAAGTTTTAAATAATTGATTCTGTAATCATCATTGATTACGTTACCTGGTTCCAAAATATCCTCTGCCCCAAGGCCATTTTCTGTAATCATCAATGGTATTTGATATCTTCTATACAACCAATTCATTGTAAATCGTAAACCAACCGGATCAATTGCCCATCCCCAATCGGAAAGCTCAAGATACTTATTCTGAATCCCGCCAAAAACAGCTTCGTCTTTTGTCTGTTCGTTAGGAGTTACACTGGACATATAATAATTCAAACCAATAAAATCAATTTTTCCTTGCTTGAAGTCTTTTGCATCAGTTTCTTCTACGTTGATTGTTATTCCGTTCGATGCAAATTCTTTCAATTTATACTTGGGAAATACACCGTTGCACATTGCATCCATTTGATATAACTCTTTCTCGTTTTCAAATAAATTGTTAAGCACGGTTTCAGGTTTACAAGTTTCCGGAAACTGTGGATTAATACCGAACACACAACCAATTTTGAAGTCAGGATTAATTTCATGGCCCAAACTTACTACTCTTGCGCTTGCTAAAGCTGTGTTATAGGCGATATTGGCAATTGCAGTTTTAGGATTTTGCAACTCATTATAATCTAATCCTGAAAGATAATAAGTAAAGAACTCTGCAGAATGGGAGTTAGGATCAAGGTGATTAATTTCATTAAATGTCGACCAATAAGTGACCTTTCCATTTAATCTAGTAAACATAGTTTCTGCAAATCTCTCAAATAAAGAAATAACTTCTCTTCCTGCCCAACCTTGATATTTTTTGATTAGGCCAGCAGGAAGTTCAAAATGAAAGAGCGTTAAAATAGGTTCGATACCATACTCTAATAAAGTATCAACAACATTCTCATAGAAAATTAGGCCTTGTTCGTTAGGGACACTGTCATCTCCATTAGGAAATATTCTTGACCAATCGATTGAGATTCTTAGTGCGGTGAATCCCATTTCAGCAAAAAGCTTGATATCTTCTTTATAAGTGTGATAAAAATCAATGCCTGTATGCGAAGGATAAATATATCCCTCTTTTATCTGTTTATGAATTTCACGCGGGGTGTTACGATTTCCTTTTGTGACAAGATCCATATTAGATAGACCCTTACCACCTCGATTGTATCCACCTTCAGTTTGATGAGCGGCAATGCTGCCGCCCCATAAAAAGTTCTCTACCATGAATGATCACATCTCCCTTACAGTATGACTGATAAGATATTATTAGTATTCGATTCGTCTTTAATTCTCACTACGTCTAGATAGTCTGCTGTATTGGTTATCACTACAATAATTGTTGGATCAAAACCTTTAGACTTAATTTCATTAAAATTCACTGTCGCAAGGGTATCTCCAGCTTGAACATGGTCACCAACGGAAACATGACTAGTAAAACCTTCTCCTTCAAGATTAACGGTATCTATTCCAATATGGATAAGCACTTCGATTCCCTCAGCTGTTTTAATTCCGTAAGCATGCTTAGTTGGAAAAACAACTGTAACTTCTCCTGATAGGGGGGAGGTTACAACTTCAGCTGTTTGATCAGGTATGACAGCAACACCTTTTCCTAAAGCACCTGTTGAAAAAGCTTGATCAGATACCTCGCTTAAGTCAATAACTTCTCCAGAACTTACTTTCGATAGATTAACTTGTCCAGAAGTTTTAATAGAATCGTTTGTTTCCTCGCTTTTCTCTTCCTGTTCCTTTTGAGGAAAGCCTAGTCCATAAGCAACTGCTGCAGCTAACAAGAAAGCAACAACACATGATACAATCATCCAAACAAAGTTCCCGGTTCCGCCGATTAGAAATGCTGGTAAGCCCGCAAGCCCCCATGCCATTGTCATTGCTTTAACACCTGTTAGACCGGCGATTAATCCACCGATTCCACCACCTACAATTACCGCTATAAATGGTTTTCTATATTTCAAAAACACCCCAAATATGGCTGGTTCTGTTACTCCCATCAACGCAGAAAAACTAATTGTTCCAAAAGTAGTTTTCTCTTTTTTATCTTTAGCTTTCAAGAAGTAGCCTATCATAGCACCACAAACGGCAATATCTGAAATAGTAGCTGCAGCTGTGAAGATTGGATCATAACCTAATTCTGCAAAAAAGTTTAAACCTATTGGCCAAACAAAGTTAGCTGCGCCAAAAATAATTAGGAATGGCTGGAATGCCGCATATATCATAATGGCTATCCAATAACCAATGTTGGTTGCCAATGCATCAAACAACCAGTTTAATCCACTTCCAATCCACATTCCAATAGGACCAAAAACAATTAGCAACACTGGTAAAACGATAATTAATGAGATAGCTGGTACAAAAAACATATGAATCGACTTCGGAATTATCTTTTGAACCAGAGTTGTAACGACTTTTAAAAACCAAACACCCAATAATATCGGAATAAATGTATTGGCATACTCTATAGTTGGCAAATTATAGCCAAATAAATTTAAGCCTTCCGCACCATTAATGTTGCTGGACATCACTGTAGTTGCTAAAACCATAGCAACATAGGGATTTACATTTAATCTTTTTGCTGATGAGGCGGCTAAAAAGATTGGTAAAAAAGTAAATATTGATGATTTAAGTGTTTCAAATATTTGATAAGTCGAGCTATCGGGTGAAACAATCCCTGCGAGAGAAAATAGACTGAGTATCCCTGCAATCATACCAGCAGCAATCAATACTTCTATGATAGAAGTCATAGATTCTGAAACTACTGAAAGAATAGCTGTCGGAACCTGTTTCAGAGTTAACTTTTTTTGGGGGGCAGTGTTGCTCTTGCCTCCTAAACCTGCTAAATCCATGAATTCATTATAAACATCAGTAACATGTGTTCCGATAATCACTTGATAAGCTACGTCATTTGAAACAACATCGATAACCCCGTCAAGTTCCTTAATCTTATCTGACTCTGCAATAGTTTTATCTTTTAATGTCAATCTTAACCTTGTTACACAGTGCGCAGCAGCTTCGATATTTTCCTTGCCGCCAACAAATTCAATAATTTGTTTGTTTAATTTTTCATACTTCATTTGAAGAGTCCATCCTTTCGGTTAGGCGATTAATATGCATCATCATGTATGTTTCTTCTTTCATGGAAATTTCCGACTGAAATTGTTCCTTAATGTATATCTTGATTTTCTGAACTGCTTTAAATTCATCGGGGTACATTTGACTGATTTGCTTATATAAAGGTAAAACATCTTCTTTTAGAAACCTTTCATTTCTGACCACTCGCTGAATAAAATACTGTAAATGCGTTGAAAATCTTAAAAAGTTTGTGGATCCTTCATCGATCTTAAAATTAAAATGCTTTTCAATAATAGACACAATATCACTCAATGTTTGCATTTCTAATAAACGAGTAGACTTGTCATTCCTATTTTCTTCTATATTGATAAAATGCAAAGCAATGGAAACAGCTTCATCCTTAGGAATTGAAATTCCTTTTTCTTCTTCAATCATTTTTATACTTTTTAGACCAGCTTCAAAATGCTGTGGGTAAAACCGTTTAACATCCCATACAAGAGGGCTGGTAATATATTGTCCTTTCTTTGCTCGCTCAAGTAAAAACTCAAGATGATCCAACAGTGTTAATGTCAGGTAATCACTAACAGTGATATCTAATTCATGCTCAGCGTGTTCTATAATTTTATTTATTAAGATAATATCGTTCGGGTCCGACTTTTCCAGAATATAACTAAAGTGTTCCAGCATTTCAAAGGAATCCAAAATGTACATTTTTTCGATTTCTTCTTCTTGTACTTTTTGTCCTTTCTTTTTTCTAAACCCAATTCCTTTAGAAACGATGAAAACTTCATGGCCACCTTTTTTAATCAATGCGACGTTATTGTTGATGATCTGTATTATTTTCATTTTCCTTGAATCCCCCTTTCCAAAAAAAAAGAACCCAAAAAAGAGTTTTAGGGATAGTTTGCCCTAAAAATCTTTTTTGAGTTCTGCCTGATCTATTTCAGTAACATACTCATACCTGATACTGCGGCATACCAGGTAGGTCCTTCTATTCATTTTATTATAATGAAATACTAACTTGCTATAAATTAATTGTCAACCCTGTTTTTTGGGGCACTACAATTCATCTATCTTCGGCAAAAATCAACTACATGACCCGGCAAATATAAAATGCCTAATGGCTCAATAAACGATGAAAAGAAGTACAGAAGGCATATCTCTCAAAAAGATTCTGAACGACTGTGAAAGGTGATGTAGTCGCTAGCAAAGATGATTCCATACAAAGGTGGAGAAGGGATACAGGCGTGCTTCGGCAGAAACCAAGTACCTGAATTCTTGCGCCGGATTCAGAGGCTTCCAACAAACCGAACAATATAACCGTCATTTACCGCTATAAAAAAATAAACTGTCTAATCCGCCAAAAGTTCGATGAATGAATTCCATCTGATTTTCCTTGCCAGTTCTGCTTTCTTCATTACATTGATATCCTTCTCTTCAAATAAGGACACCATTTGATTGCACTAACCCAGTCAAGTGATGTCTTTTTTACAAGCAGCGATACCCCTTTAATATAGGAAGTGCTTTTTTCATATGTTCTACAGGCAATTTTATCTCTTGAATTTCCTCAATCATATAAAGAAATAAAGAATATCCAACGCTAAGAAAGACGCCATACCAATTCACAAAGACAGCTCACCCTAATTGAATTATGGAAGCTGCGTTATTTTTCTTCATGACTATCTACTGAATGATATTGGACTACCATTGAACTGTGTTTTACTTTCCCGACTGGAAAATGGCGTGGGAATAATTCTGAAAAGGGATTTGGGCTGAACAATGTCTTTTTTTATTGTGAATAAAGGTCTGAATATTCCACCTTGTCTATTCTTTTGAAGGGTGCTATCTTTAAAAGATACATTTGGAATTTGCACATTGAGGTGATCGGAATTGAAAGAAGTGATAACCTTCCAAGAAGTCTTTTGGAGAAGAAAGAAGCAGGAGATTTTAAGCAATATTAATTGGGAAGTAAAAGAAAACGAACATTGGTGCATTCTAGGGCTGAACGGTTCCGGAAAGACCTCCTTATTAAATATCGTCAACGGCTACAACCATCCGTCCAGCGGGAAGGTCACCGTCTTGGGCAATAAATTCGGAAAGACAAACTTGCCGGAACTAAGGAAGAAAATCGGATATGTGAGCAGTTCGCTGGATCAGTTTTCGCATATTCTTGAGTACGAAACGGTTGAAGAAGTGGTGGTGAGCGGAAAATTCGCGTCCTTCGGCATTTATGAAAAGGTCGGGGAAGAAGACTGGATGAAGGCGGACCTTTTGCTTTCCCAGCTGCGCCTCGCATATCTCTCAGGAAGACAGTTCCAAACGTTATCCCAAGGTGAGAAGAGAAGAGTAATGATTGCCCGTGCATTGATGAGTGACCCCGAAATTCTCATATTTGATGAACCGTGTACAGGACTCGATCTGTACTCACGTGAAGAAGTGTTGCAGTTGATGAACAACATCGATCAGAGAAATTGCCACTTGCTTTATGTTACCCATCATATAGAAGAAATTGCAGAGGCCATTACAGATGTCTTAATGATTCGTGATGGAAAAATAGTGGCGGCTGGCCCCAAACAAGAGGTGCTTACGGACGAATTGCTAACGGAGACGTATAAAATGCCTGTCAAAATCCGCTGGGAAGAAAGCCGGCCCTGGCTGACAATCCAAAAATCCGCGAACTCTATCAATTGACCTGAATCTGACAGAATACTTTTTCTAGACTATTATTCTATAAAACCTCTTGACCCTAGCAGACAGGG
The DNA here is from genome assembly GCF_057657925.1 of Lederbergia sp. B243.17. Lineage (NCBI taxonomy): Bacteria > Bacillati > Bacillota > Bacilli > Caryophanales > Bacillaceae > Lederbergia > Lederbergia sp. B243.17. Next base: position 360 of record NZ_JBWBKF010000092.1, on the reverse strand, counting down.
ATGATATTATAGCAATACCGTCAAGAGAGACAAGCCGATTTCGCTTCTCTCGAAAAACTTCTTTAAAAAAAGTGTTGACGAAAAAGATTCAGCGTGATATAGTTATTAAGTTGCCTCTTGAAGAGGTGATAAAAAAGAAAAGCTTTGTTCCTTGAAAACTGAACGAAACAAACGTCAATGATTTACTTTTAAGCAAGGCCAGCAAATGAGCTAACAAACTTTAATGAGAGTTTGATCCTGGCTCAGGACGAACGCTGGCGGCGTGCCTAATACATGCAAGTCGAGCGAACAGATGGGAGCTTGCTCCCTGACGTTAGCGGCGGACGGGTGAGTAACACGTGGGCAACCTGCCTGCAAGCC
>NZ_JBWBKF010000090.1:0-29189 GCF_057657925.1 Lederbergia sp. B243.17 | reverse complement strand
ATGGCATGCGGTGGACAACCCTTAGGGGGCTAAAAAAATTGTCCATGCAGGCGATGCTGACTTTTGCTGCTTTAAACCTTAAGAAGCTGGCCAACTGGACATGGAAAACGCCAGTTATGGCGTAATCGGATCGGGTACAATCGTAAACGACAGCTCATCTTTAATAAATATCACTTCTAAATGACAAAAGGGTTGGAAATCAAATCGATTTCCAACCCTTTTGTCTACACTCTGAAGAAATCCAGCCTGAAAAGGCTGGATTTCTTCTTTTTTTATTCTACACTCTCCAACATTGCATTCCCCGACTTGCCGACCCGGACATTTGCATACTTGACCCGGCCTTCCATTTCCAGCCCTTCACCTGCTGGGACAAAATACGTTTCAATTCCATAGATTACTTCATCCGGGCCGTTCATCCGGCCGTTGATGATAACGTCACCCGGCTGTGGTTCATATGGCCGATTCCATTTTCCGCGGTTCTGGATATAACCTGCGTACTCGTATATCTTGCTGCTGTTTTCTCTCAAAACGAGCTTTACTTTTTGATTCCACTGCATCCGGGTACTCGGCGCAGAAACATCTGAAATGTTGAACCGAAGCCGAATATAATCCCCCTGAAGCAAAGAACGCGGATCGACCGGCCGCACCTCCAGTCTTACATTGGCACCGTCACGGAGAAGCGCCTCACTCGATGCCGCCTGGTAGCCAGTCATACCCAATTGCAGCAAAATGACAGCAAGCAGCAACGGTAGCTTATAGGAAATGCGCGCCTCCGGAAGCACAATCCCTTTCCTCTTTTCCACATAACTGGTCAATGCCAGCAAAGCAAGACCAATTAACAGGAAGAGAACCGACTTATGAACAAGATCCCACAAAAATTCATAGTACTTATAAACGAAATAGAGGAGCAGGAAGATGAGAGCCGACGTCCACTCCCAAGGCTGGCGCTCCTTTTTCACAAGGAACAGGACCGATCCGGCTGCCAGTAAAAACAGCAGATTATACAGAATCTGCAGCGGCAGCTCGAGATTCAGTACCGTCAACAGCAAAAAGTTCAGACCCCCGATTTCCAGTGCCATATAGCGCGTGACCCGATCCTGTTTACGCAACAAGTAATAAACAAAGTTGGCCGCTGTCAGAATGAGCACGACGCCCTGAGTCAGGTCGAAATAACGGAAGAGAACGGTGAGCAGCACAAGATTCTCCATCACGTACAAAAACCCTCTGACACTGCGGCTTTTCACCCGGAACAATGCAAAGCCAATGATTACGAAAAGCACAAGGTTAAACAGCAGACTGTTCTCTGTAAAGCTTGTTCCGTAGGCGATGAGCACCCCTGTCAAAAGAATCGGCGACGTGATTTGCACGGGCCACTTCATCAGGAGGCCGGGCACAATCAGGAACACAATGGCAAAGACAAACAGGCCGCGCCAAGCCATCTCTGTAAAGACCAGAAAAAATAAGCCGGTGATCGCTGATGTCGCAAACAGCGTTGCCACCGTTGTAATCAACCCCGTCACAACAGAGGCAAGCAGTTTTCCCCCTCCCTCTCTGCCAAAAACCTTTGCAAGGAAAAAGCTCAACCCGATCAGCACTGCTGCCAATATTAGAAAGAAGACGAGTGCCCAATCTCCGAGATATGGTGCTATCCATATCAATCCTCGTGACAGTGAGTAAATCGTTGCAAACGCCGCATGCAGGACGAGGAAAGAACCCTTCGTCCGGCCCTTTGCGAAATAGAAAAACCCGCCGGCCGCCCCTAGCACATAAAGGCCATTGCTGAGCCATTTGTAAACGGGAACCTCACTCACAAGCGCTAGAAAGATGAGAAGGCCCTGCATCATGATGAATGCTGCATAACGAAGCATTTCCGAACGGACACGATTCCTGCTGCACAGAAGGAACAGAAGACCGTTCAGCACGACGAGACCGAACAGACACCAAAACCATTCATGTTCCGTTCTTACCGCAAAATACGCGGACGGTGACATATAAAAGAACACCGTTAAATGAAACAAGATAAAACCGAGAAGATAAAAAGGCGGATACTTCGTCAGAAACGCCAGCAGCAAGACTGGAATCAACCAGACAAGAAACAACGTATAACTGTCGGCATGAGAATTGTAAATCTGGCCGAGCAACGCAGCTGACAAGCCGAACGCAAGGCTTGAAGCGAACAGAAGCCAGTCGCTCAGAAAATGCCCGCGCCTCTTGCCGAACCTTTTCAACAGAAAATGAAGCCCGTAAAACAGCACAAGCAGACCGACACTGAGACCAACCTTTTCCAACCGCCCAAAGCCCTGCCAATTCGATGCAAAGAAATAAAATACCCCTGCCAACACAAAACCTAAACCAACCAAATAACCTGTCTTCACCAACCTGTCCACCTCCCAATGCTGGCCCTTGCATCGTTCTTCATCACCATAGGACCTACCCTTGTGATGCGTTAAAATGCGTCACTTTCTTTATAGTTCATTGTATGTCTGGACAGTACAGGTTCAGTCCTTTTCACTGCGGACGATGAGGACATCGCATTTCGCCTGGCGTGCGACGTGTTCTGATACACTGCCGAGCAAAATCCGTTCCACTGCATTTATACCGGTAGCTCCGCAAACGATCAAATCAGCGTGGACCTTCTTTTCCGCATGCTTTGTGATCGCTACCTTTGGAGACCCGACTTCCAACAATGCCTCCACCTGTCCGATACCTTCTTCTTTCGCCTTCTTTACATACCCTTCCAGCAATTCTTTTCCATGCTTTTTAGCCCGCTGGCCAAAGTGCAAATCATATCGTTCAATCCCGCGGTAACGGGCCGTATCGACAACATGGACAATGTTAACCGCACCATCGTTCCGCTTTGCAATCTCGACCGCCTTACGGAATGCCCAATCGCCTTCCTTCGAGCCATCAACTGCAACCAAAATCTGTTTATAGACCATCTCCATCTAGTCCCACTCCTTTTTCTTCGCTTACCCCTATTAAACTATGAAAGCTTCCACGAAAACAACCAAAAAAAGGCAGTCTGCTTTTTATTTTCTGGCTTCGCACTCCCCTCCATGCGCATAGCGCCAACCCATATCAATTGCCTCTCTCTATCACTTATGATAAAATTCTTGTACTTTCAGGTCGTACAGATTCTATCGGAAAAGGACAGTTTTTATCTCCGGGAGATAAACTGTCCTTGATTTATTCCGAATGTAGCAGAGTGAGGGAAGAAGGAGGAAATAGGGATGACCGAGACCATGGATAATAATGCGTTATTGCGCAGCGACGTGAAAACTCTGGGGAATATACTCGGAGAAATATTAGTTCACCACGGCGGCGAAGAGCTGCTGGACAAAGTTGAATCAATCCGGGAAATGACGAAGAGCATACGAAAAGAGTTCAACGAAGAAACATATGGCCGGCTAAAAGAAGAAATCAGCAGGCTTGAACCACCCGTGCGACCGCAAGTGATCCGGGCATTTTCCATTTATTTTTACCTGATCAATATTGCTGAACAGAACCACCGCATTCGCCGGAGACGGCAATATTTGCTTGAAAGCAGCGGCAGCCAGCCTTTTTCATTGGAAGATGCTGTTTCTAAAGTTAAAGACTATGAGCTTTCCAGTGATGAGATACAGAAAGTGCTGAATGAACTGTCCATTGAACTGATCATTACTGCTCACCCTACAGAAGCAACGAAACGGACCGTGCTTGAAATTCAAAAAAGAATTTCTTCAATTTTGCAAAAGCTAGACAATCCGATGACAATTCCAAACGAAAGAACACTACTTGAGGAAAGCCTGTTCAATGAAGTAACTGCTCTTTGGCAGACAGACGAGCTTCGCCACCGCAAGCCGCGCGTACTCGATGAAGTGAGAAACGGCCTCTATTATTTCGACCAGACGCTGTTCGATACGCTGCCGGCGATCCACCAGGAACTTGAACTGCAGCTGCAGAAACAGCTTCCGGATAACCAGTGGGACGTTCCGAACTTCCTTCGTTTCGGCTCCTGGATTGGCGGAGACCGAGATGGAAACCCGAATGTAACCCCAGAGATTACTTGGACAACATTGGAGATGCAGCGGGAACTTGTACTGAGGAAATATGATGAAGCCATTGTTGAATTAATGAGGCGATTCAGCCAGTCAACAGAGCGAATCGACATTGACCAGCAGCTGATCGAGGCCGTTGATCAAGAAGAAGCGGCATACTTAAAAGATGATGAAAGATGGCCGATTTCTTCAGAAATATATCGAAGGAAGTTTGCCATTATTCTGAAACGCCTGCGCGATGTCGGCAAATCAGAGGCCGGCTACCAGAATTCAGAGGAGCTTTTGGCTGACTTGGTGCAAGTGCGAACATGTGCCGAAAAGCATCAGCCTGTCCAAAGAAAAATGAAAGCTATCCGCAAGCTGATCCGTCAAGTTCAATTATTCGGATTCCACCTTGCCACTTTGGACATTCGGAACCATAGCGGTGAACACGAGGCGGCAATCAATGAACTTCTCCGCGCTGTCAACATTACGGAAAACTATTCCGAGCTCTCTGAGAAGGAAAAAGTCGACGTATTAAACAAGGTGTTGAACGATCCGAGACCTTTGCTTCTTTTTGACGAAGTGTACTCCAAAGAGACGCAAAAAGTGCTGAATGTGTTCAAAATGATCAAACGGGCTCACAAGGAATTCGGCAAGCGTTCAATCGAAGTGTATCTGATCAGCATGACGCAATCATCGAGCGACCTGCTGGAAGTGCTGCTATTAGCCAAAGAAGCAGGCATTTACCGCCGCTATGCCGACGGAAAGATCGAGAGCGACATTCATGTGGCACCGCTTTTGGAAACAATTGACGACCTTGTCGCCGGCCCGAAAATCATGCGGAACCTATTCGAAATGGATGTGTACCGCAAGCAACTGGAAGCTCGGGGCGACCATCAGGAAATCATGCTCGGCTACTCGGACGGCAGCAAGGACGGCGGCACATTGACCGCAAACTGGAAGCTGTTCAAAGCCCAGCAAGAAATTCACAATATGGCGCGTGAATACGATATCCGCTTGAAGTTTTTCCATGGCCGCGGCGGTTCACTCGGGCGCGGGGGCGGCTCGCTCAACACGAGTATTCTTTCCCAGCCGGTTGAAACATTGGGCGATGGCGTCAAAATTACCGAGCAAGGCGAAGTGCTGTCATCAAGATACTTGCTCGAGGATATTGCCTACCGGAATCTCGAACAGGCGGCATCCGCCCTTTTCGAAGCATGCGCACGCGTATCAAGCGCTCCGGAACAGATCGAATTCCGCAAACCGGAATGGGAAACAGCGATGGAAAGCATTTCTGCGAAATCATTGGAGAAATACTCATCACTCGTTTTTGGAGACCCTGATTTCCTTACCTATTTCAACCAGGCCACTCCTTTGAAAGAGCTTGGTGCCTTGAACATTGGTTCACGGCCGATGAGCAGAAAAAACAGCCAACGATTCGAAGACTTGCGTGCGATCCCATGGGTATTCGCTTGGACGCAATCGAGGCATATGCTTCCTGCCTGGTATGCAGCCGGCACAGGTCTTTCTTTCTTTATCGAGCAAGGAGAAGAGAAGCTTGCCATCCTTCAAGAAATGTATAAAAAATGGCCGTTCTTCCATTCAACCATCAACAATTTGCAAATGGCTCTGATGAAGGCCGATATGAAAACGGCGAAAGAATATTTGCAGCTGGTTGAGGACAAGGCAATTGCCGACCGGATCTTTGGCAATATCTCTGAAGAATACAACCGTACGCGTGAGGCGCTGCTGAAGATCACCGGTAACGATGAACTGCTTGCCCACACGCCAAATATCCAAGAATCGGTCCACCGCCGCAATCCGTATGTAGACCCGCTGAACTACCTGCAGGTCCACCTGATCGATAAATTGCGCGAAACAGACCACCCTTCAGACGATCTCGTCACCGAAGTGCTGTTGACCATCAATGGCGTGGCTGCGGGACTCGTGAATACAGGCTGATACAGCAAACCGGCTCTCAATGGAGAGCCGGTTTTTTTCATATAAAAAACCTTTATCTCGTTTTTTGTACTATTTTTACTTCATATTTTTTCAAAGTGATTTTCCCTGTCAACTTTTCGCCTGTTATCAGATCATGCGCAGGCTCAAGGAAGGTGACGAGCTGTTCTTCTTCCGTAAAATTCATGACAAACACATAGTCATTCTGCTCATCCTGTCTTGCTTGTACAGACACACCCTTCCCGTGCTCAACCGGAAAGATCGGATGCAGCGAAAGTTCTTCAATGATAGAATCATAGAAATCGTCGTGGAATTGCTTATTCAGGCGGGCACCTATATAGTAGGTTTTCCCGTCACCGTACAGGTTTGATGTAACAGCTGCAGTACCTGCGTAAAAATCGTCCTGATACACGGCTTCCTCTTTAGCCGTAACAAGCTCGATCACCGTCGCATACTCCTTCAGCGGATACATCTTATTCCCATATTCCACATGATTGAGATCACGCGGGTACAATGTATCTGTTTCTATAGGCTTCATGCCAAAAATCTCCTGCAGTTCCTCTGGCCATCCGCCTAAATAGGTCAAATCCTGTTCATTCACAATGCCGGTAATATACGTTGACACCAGTCTTCCGCCACCCGCCACAAACGCTTTTAACCTGGAGATGGTTTCCTCGCTCATCAAGTAAAGCATCGGGACAATCAGCAATTTATAATCGGAGAAATCATTCTCTTTCGTTATCACATCAACTGGGATATCACGCTCCCAAAACCTACGATAATGCTCCTGCAAGGTTTGCGGGTATCTTTTTGTATCCATGCCGAACCCTTGAGCATCATTGATCGCCCAGTTGCTCTCCCAGTCATAAAGCAGGCCAACATCAGCCGGACGATGCGTACCGACAATCTCGGATAAGCTCTCCAGTATTTTTCCGACTGCCGCCACTTCTTTCAACACCCGATTGTTCGGACTGTTATCATGGTCTACTACAGCTCCATGCAACTTCTCAGAAGAGCCTCGTGATTTACGCCATTGGAAGTACATGACACTGTCGGAACCATGAGCGATCATTTGCATCGCGGATAGGAGATGCATGCCTGGCCTCTTCGCTTTATTCGTTTGATGCCAATTTACCCCGCTCGGTGTAGATTCCAGCAGCAGGAAGGGCTGCTGCTTCAGACTGCGGTACAGATCATCGATAAAAGCAACCTTAACAGCCAAATCCGCTGTGCTTTCCCAATCGTTGTGCCAAGCTGGATAAGCATCCCAACTGATGACATCTAAATGGTTGGCAAACTTGCTGTAATCCAATCCTTGAAAAGGAATCAAATCATGCGTGTCTGCCATGAAATTCGTTGTAATCGGAAGATCCGGCGTCAATTCGCGCAAGGGGACAATTTCATTTTCATAGAATGAAATCGTCTGATCTGTCACAAACCTGCGCCAATCCAAATTCAATCCATGAACGGCATTTTCCCCAATTGGCGAAGGGGACTCAATTTGCGACCAATCCGTGTATGTATGGCTCCAAAACGCCGTCCACCAGGAATGGTTAAGCTCGTCAAGACTATCGTTATATCTTTCTTTCAGCCAGTCGCGAAAAGCCTCCTGGCACGAGTCGCAGTGACACTCACCGCCATACTCGTTGGAAATATGCCACATGATGATTGCCGGATGATTCCGATATCTCTCGGCCAGCAGGCGGTTGATCTGCTGGGTCTTTTCTCGGTATACGATCGAACTGAAACAATGATTATGCCTGCCTCCATGCAACTGCTTCTGTCTGCGCTCATTAACACGCAAAACCTCGGGATACTTTTGGGACAGCCAAGCCGGCCGCGCCCCGCTCGGAGTCGCCAATATAACTCTGCCGCCATTCTGGTATATATTATCTATGATTCCATCAAGCCACTCGAAGTTAAAGACGTCCTCTTCAGGCTCCAGAGTACTCCATGCAAAAATACCCAACGAAAAAGCATTCGTATGCGCGATCCTCATCAGTTTGATATCATCTTGCAAAATATCCGGCCTGTCGAGCCACTGATCCGGGTTGTAGTCCCCACCATGAAGCATGAATGAGGCAGAAGTCGTGAAGCTTTTCTCAAATTTAGACATAATACTCTCCTTTTACCCTATGATTATTTGATGTCATCCTTTTGTCCCTCCGGACGTCAGCCCAGAGACAAAGTTTTTCTGCAACATAATAAAAATTACGGCAATTGGAATACTGATCAAAATTGCACTGCTGAAATGTTGTATAGCTCGCCCCCATAACCTAATCATCTGCAACAGTAAGAAAACGGAAAGTATTTTTCTATAGTCAATCCCTTCATTTACACCTCTTTTCCTCTTATTGTACATATTTCTTTACTCGCCGTCCTATTAGAAGAGCAATAAAGTGAAGAACAGTTTTCATCCTTCCTCCTCTTTTCCTTGCCCCCCTCCTTCTCTAGGCCCAAAAGCCCTTTCTACTTAAAGACCTTTTAGCGACATAGTCCTTTAATCCATAGTGAAAGTAATAAGCAAATTTGGAGGTGAATCGGAAGATATTTAATGAAAGCGCAAACAAAATAATAAAGGGGTGTAAGAGATGAGGATGAAGAAGTTCTTAATCACGTTGCTGGGTCTGATCTTAGCGTTTTCTGCCCTACCACTTTATCCGGCTGCAAATGAACCGGACAATCCTTCGATTCAAAATCCAGGCTTTGAAATGGAACCTGGAGAAGATGGCAGGATTCCCAACTGGAACTTTTACCCTGAGTCATTAAACGCAGGAACCTCGATATCAAGAACTGACGAAGAGCAAACAGAGGGGAAATACAGTCTTTTGATCGAGGATCAAAATACGGCTTCTTCTGTAGGCTTAATCAGCGACCCGGTTGATATCAATGGCGGCGAGACGTACATCGCCTCTTTCCAGGCAAAAGTTGTTACGGGCCGCACTGTCGTTTATCTCCGCTACTATGACAGCGCCAATAAGCAGATTCACGAAAAATCCGCCATCATCGATACGGGCGCAGAATGGAAATCAGTAGAGTTGGAGAGCAAGGCTCCGGACAACGCAGCAACCGCTGCCATCATGCTTTATTCGGGTGTGGCGAATGTAACAAAGGCCTATTATGATGATGTCCAGTTGAAGAGCAAGCAGTCGACCTCTCTCCCATCCAAGTATGGCGATCCGATCAACCTTGGACCAGGCCCTTTAGCTGGACAAGCACAAGGTGCGGCGATAGGAGATGGTGAAATTTATTTTGCCAACAGCGGGTCACCGGCAGTCTTTTATGCGGTCAATTCAAAGACTGGGGCTGTTAACTTCAAGCAGGAGATGCCCGGGCTTGACGTCGTCTGGGCCGTGACAATCGGTTCAGATGGCAATGTGTACTTTGCCGGAACATCGAATGGCATCGTCTATCGATATCTCCCTCAGGAGAAGAGAATCGAAAACCTTGGCCCGAACAGTACGGGCGACCGCTGGGTGTGGGAGCTTGAAGCCTCCTCGGACGGTAAAGTATACGGGGCCACTTACCCGCAGGGGAAAGTATTCGAACTGGATATCTTAAATGATTCATTCAAAGACCTCGGTCGGCTCCATCCCGAGCAGCAATACACCCGCGGGCTTGGCGTGACGGATGATGCTGTTTATGCAGGGACAGGCTCTACCGCCTACTTGTACCGAATTGACCGGAAAACATATGAAAAAACGGAAATACCGACTCCTGTCACCGGCGAGGATACGATGATCTCAAATATATGGGAGTATAAAGACCGGCTTTTTGTCGTAAACGGAACGTCACTCCATATCTTGGATCTGGAGACAAACAAATTGATCCGTTCCTTGCTTTGGTCTGAAGATATGGCAACTGACGGGTTTATCTCTCCCCCGTCACCATACGACAGCAATATCGTTTATTTCAAAAACAAGAACACCTTCCATCTCTGGTCCTACAATATGGCAACGGATGAGCTTGAGAAAGTGGAACCAACTGTCAACATGCCGACTACCAGTACGAAAACGATGAAATGGATCAAGCAAGACGGAAAAGATGTGCTGGCGATGATTAGCACGAGAAACGAATATCTCGTTTACGATCCTTCAACCGGAACCTCCACTGTGACCTATCCGAAAGTGGATCTTTCCGGGCTCGACATCCAGGCGCTCGAATCCGGTCCAGACGGGAATATCTATTTGAGCGGCTATCAGGGCTCAATTGCTGTCTACGATACAAAGCAAGAGAAATACACACTCCAAGAAAGGGATCCGCATCAAATCGAAGGAATGGGTTTCCTGAATGGAAAAGTGTACATGGGTGCCTATGGTGGAGCGAGAATCTATGAATACGATCCAGCAAAGCCGTACGCCTTTACCGGGGACAATGCAACAAATAACCCGAAGCAGATTTATGCCGTGCCTGAGCTGCAAAGCCGCCCGTTCGCCTTTGCTTCCGGTGACGACATGCTCTTCACAGGAACGATACCGGATTACGGAAAGCTTGGCGGCACCTTTGCCATGTATGATTCTATAAGCGGCAAATGGGATGCCTATGAAAACATCGTTCCAAACCAAAGCATTATCGGCCTCGCCTATCAGGGTGGAAAAGTTTACGGCGGTTCTGGCATTTGGGGAGGCCTTGGCGTTGACCCGTCTGAAGCTGCCGCTAAAATGTTTGAGTTTGATACAAAAACAAAGGAAACCGAGATTTTTGAACTGAATGTGCCCGGCCTGAAAACACCCCAGATGATCGGCGAATTATCATTCGGTCCTGATGGGTTTCTCTGGGGCGCGGCATTTGGAAAGGATGACAGCGGAGAAGAGACATTTGCTCTATTCGCCATGGATCCTGCGAATAAGTCGATTAAGAAGCATAAGCTTCTCATGCAAAAAGCAGCGAAGGGAAGCTCCTGGCGGCCATTTTTCCTCCGCTGGGGCCAAGATGGATATTTATACACAACTATCGCACGCCAGCTCCTTGTCATTGATCCCGAGACACTGACGCATACCAATCTGATAGATGGTGCGGTGAATTTAATGGATTTTGACAACGAGGGGAACATCTATTATGCAAAAGGCTCCAATCTGTATAAACTGCCGCTTATCACAGAGTTGCAAAACGCAGCAATCAAGCAGCTGCCAACCAAAACAGAATACGTGGTTGGTGAGTCCTTTGATCCTTCAGGGCTTGTCATCGAGGCCACTTATAGCAATGGCAAGACAGTGACTTTGACGAACGAACAATACAATATCAGTGTGGAGAGCATCTTTACTGCACCTGGCGAAAAAACAGTATCCATTACTATACCAGATTTACCGGGCAAAACACTCACCTTCAAAGTCTATGTAAGGGAAGCAGGAAAATCGGATACCATTTATCTGCAGCCCGACTTATCAGGTGAAACAGCCATAGCAGAGGTTACGGCTGCCCAATTGGATGAGGCATTCCAGAATGCTGTAAAAGCAAAAGGAGTTCAAATAATAACTCTTGCAATAGCCAAACTGGATGGAGCAAATGGCTACAGCTTGACTTTGCCGACCGAATACTTGGCGAAGAACGGGAAAAACCAACGGATCCGTGTGACGACAGAATTGGCAGAGACAGAACTTCAGGGACATATGCTCAGCAACAATTCTATGAAAAAGGAGGATAAGATTACGCTCACGTTCAAGAAGGGAGATGCCTCTCTTTTCCCTGAAGGAAGCAAAACCGTCGACATCGGGTTCGCTGCCAACGATGCACCGTTTGATTTCCATCATCCTGGAGCAGACGTAAAAGTTTTGATCCCGTTCAGCGACGATCACAGCAACGATTTTGCCGCCTGGAGAATCGAGGATGGCAATACGGTTAAACTTCCAGGCACCAAATACGACAGAGACCGAAATGGTGTTGTATTCAACACCACCCAATTTGGTAGCTTTGCAGTATCTAGCCACGAATAAAGCATTCAGCCCGCCGGCGATTTAAACCAGGCGGGCTCTTCTCTGCCCCCCTCCCTTTTTCCCATCCCCCCTTTCACCTGTTTAATCACCCGTTGCAGAGGGAAGATGGTTATTGGCACGAGGCGGCACAGCGCAACCTCCTGCGGCTACAGCCCCTACAAGCAAGTTACATAGATTCATCAGTGCAGCGCAGGGCTGAAAAATGTGAAGAAAAGGGTGAAAAACATGGATCAGAAAAACGGTAGAGACGGTAAGCTGGATAAAAAGGACGAACAACTCGAATCATTCAGATGGCAAAATACTGGAGAAGGCAAGAAGCTTCAAGATGAAAATGGCATGAAGGTTGCGAATGACGAGCGGACACTCAGGGCTGGAAAACGCGGGCCGTTGATGTTCCAAGACTTCCACTTTTATAAAAAACAATCGCATTTCAACCGTGAGCGCATCCCCGAAAAAGTCGTGCATGCCCGCGGCTATGGCGTATATGGCGACTTTGAAGTATACGAATCAATGAGTGACTACACGATGGCAGACTTCCTGCAGGAACCAGGGAAGAAAACGCCGGTCTTTGTCCGCTTCTCCAACTTTATCGGAAATCGGGGTTCAAAGGATACGGCCGTTGATATTCGTGGATTTGCAGTGAAATTTTACACAGATGAAGGAAACTATGATTCACTTTCCCTGCAGTTCCCTGTCTTCATCCTGGCAGATGCAATGAAATTCATGGATGTCACTCACGCAGCAAAACCTGAGCCAAAAAATCATATTCCGCAGGCGACGGTGGCCCACGACAATTTCTGGGATTATGTTGTGAACAACCCTGAATCTGCCCATATGGTCATGTGGCTCATGTCAATGCGCGGCCGTCCGAGAAGCTGGAGGATGATGGAGGGCTATCCGATCAATACGTTCCGTTTCATTAACAAAGAGGGCAAATCAACTTTTGTACGCTTCGTCTGGAAGCCGAAACTGGGCGTCCACTCCCTATTGCTGGACGAAGCAAATGTCATCGGAGGCGTCGACCCTGATTTCCACCGCCGCGATATTATTGAAGCGATCGAAAGCGGAGCTTATCCGGAGTACGAGCTCGGCGTTCAGCTGATCAATGAAGAAGATGAATTCAAGTATGGCTTTGATATTTTGGACGACACCAAGCTTTGGCCGCAAGAAGAGATTCCGGTGAAATTGATTGGCAAAATGACGTTGAATCGCCTGATGGACAACTTCTTCGCTGAGGAAGAGCAGTCTGCATTCAACCCGTCGAATCTTGTTCCCGGCATCGACTTCACGAATGACCCAGTCTTGCAGGGCCGCTCCTTTGCCTACCGCGATACAGAACTGTACCGCCAGAATTCAGCAAACTATGAGGAGCTCCCGGTCAACCGGCCTCTGAAAAAGTATGACAGCAATCTGCGCGACAGCTACATGAAGTATCCGATTGAGCAAGACACTGTCCACTTCCATAAAAACTCAAGGGCCGGAAACACACCGGCAGAGACCCCTCCTGAGCAAGGCGGATACGAGAACTATCCGCAACAAGTGGAAGGCCATGCAACAAGAGAGTTCCCTAGCGACTCATTCGAGGACTACTACTCCCAGGCGCGGATGTTCTGGAACAGCTTGTCTGTCCCGGAAAAGCAGGATCTTGTCGAATCGTTCAGCTTCCACTTGGGCAGTGTAAAGGACCCGGAAATCCGCCAAAGAAACGTCGAGATGTGGGGGAACGTCGATACAGATTTCGCAACATTGCTTGCTGAAAGCATCGGTGTTGAGCCGCCGGCAAACGAGCATGTGCAAAATGACCAAAGCTACCCTTCACTGAGCCAGCTAAATTCGCCGCACTCCGCCATGACCGCAAAAGTGGGCGTGGTAATCGGCAACGGCTTTGACGGAGCAGAAGTACAAAAAGCACTTGATGCCCTGCAAAGCAATATGGCCATCGTCGACATCATCTCCGAATCACTTGGTCCGGTTGAAGGTGCGGATGGAACGGTTCTCGAAGCAAACAAAACGATGCTGACCGTTCACCCGGTTCTCTATGATTCGATCTACCTCGTAGGCGGCACAGCTAAAAACCAGATGAAATTCGACCAAGGCGCATTCGATTTCTTCCGCATGCAATACATGCATATGAAACCGATCCTGGTCGGAGCCGGCGCGGTCAAATACGTCCAGCAGACTGAAGAAAACAACATGGACGGCGTCATCCTCGCCGCGGACACCCCTGATTTTGCAGAACAATATGTCGGTGCACTTGCCCAGAAAAGATTTTGGGACCGCACCTGAGAATGAAAGAAGCCTCCTGCAGCCGCAGGAGGCTTCTTCTATCATTGGTAAAAAACCTTGTCAACATTATACTTCGCACGCTTCGTATTAATCAGATACGTTTCGTAAATCTCCCTCTCCATCGGATCATCAACTATTGTGACAGAGATCTTGTTTACTTCTTCGCGGTGTCCCTTCAACGGGGAAACATTGTCCTCAAAATGCTTCTTCACACGCTGGCGGAGCTTTCGGGCTTTCCCGACAAAAAGCAGCTCATCGTCCTTGTTGAAAAATTGGATAATCCCGCCTTTGTCACGAGGGATTTTATGAAAATCAATAAACCCGTATACCGGCTTGATCTCCACCTCATCCCCTTCGATCACTTGCTTGCGCTGAACAATTGTTACATCTGCTTCCGGCTCTTGAATGTTAATCATCTTCTCACGTCCTCTTTCATCATGATAGATAATGCTAACAGAAAACGACCGGAATATCTATTTTCTTCATGTGAAACCTTCTTTCTGTATGATACGTATTCATAGGACATCATTTTAAAGGAGAATGGCTCCATGATCATCAATTTTATTATCATGATTCCTTTCCTCATATTCGCCACCGTACTTTCTCAAGGTAAGGGAGCTGGTCTAATTGCAGGCTATAATACCTTACCTGACAGCAAAAAAGAACAATACGATGAAAAAGCGCTGTGCAAATTCATGGCAAAAATCATGTACGGCATTTCTTTCTCCCTCTTCCTATGGGTCTTGTCAGACGGCTTAGACAACCAGTTGCTTTTCATTGCTGGAATCATCTTATTCATTTGCCTGCTCGCATTCGGACTGATTTATGCAAATACTGGGAACCGTTTCAAAAAGAAGTAAAGCACAGCTTTGAACATGAACAGGAGGCGATTAATGAACATGGCAAAAGGCAGCCGATCGAAACGGAATACAATTACTTACAGAAAAAAGCAGAAATCTTTCCAGCCGGCAATCTTTGGCGGCATGGTATTCGTGGTACTCTTTTACTTTATAGCCAACTGGACACCTGAATATGACCCGTTCTATATGTATCTCTCTTCTACCCTGCTTGCACTTTATTCGCTTGCGGTACTGGCAGCTTTCGTGATGAGACTGGAAAAATGGTACCCTTTGATCCTGCATGGGATGCTTATCATTCCGGCTGCGTTCTGCCTCTTTTCTGGCCTCAAGGCAGCCGATCAAGTGCCTTTTCTTCAATTCTTGATTGGAGCCATTACAATGGCATGTTTCATTTTCGGATTCTGGGGAGAAACTCTCTTTCCCCGGTTTAAAGGAAAAGATTGGTTTACGGTCTATTTCTTCGTCGTCCTTGCCATCACCTTTCCGCCGCTTCTTATCTTTGAATGGACGATGGATGATCCACTTGGACGATTCACCGGAATCATGAAATCCATCTTTGGCGAGAGAAAAGGGACACAAATCCTCACCTATCTTCTTGGATTCGGCATGCCGCCATTTTTGGTCATGATTTCTCAGACAATACATTGGAAAATCAGGCCAATTGTGGATGAACCGTCCAAAACGGTTTCAACAGGAAAAAGTACATGAAAAAGATTATGCAGTCCAGAGAGCCAATCAAAACTGATTTTCTATGAAAGTTAACAATACGGGTACATGCCTTCCGGTGTCTCCTGCGCTTTAGTGCCGGAAGTTTCTTAAATTATAGTTCTTCGGGTGTCTATCCGCTCTTTGACACCCGAAAATATTTAAATTACTTTTCTACAGGTGTCTATCCTGGAAAGCGGCCTGCGTTCTATGATTGCCGTTACAAAAAAACAAGAGGAGAAAAACATATGTTTTTCTCCTCCTGCTCCATCTTAGGAATGACTTTCTTCGTCAATTCTTGCTGTGCTATTCCTTTTAATTAACTTCGTGTTGATCGTGATTCTTTTGGAGATTTCGCGTTTGTTTAAAATATTGTCCATCAGCAGCTCGATTGCAGTCTCTCCCATTATTTCAGTATACAATTTGATCGTCGTTAAAGGAGGAACCATAAATTGGGCCGAGGATATATCATTGAAACCGACGATACTCAAATCTTCCGGTATCCTGATGTTCAATTCGTAGGCAGCCTTGTAGCAGCCGACGGCGATTGTATCATTCGCGACGAAAATAGCCGTCGGTTTGTTTTTCCCCTCAAATAACTCCTTAAAGCAGACATACCCATCCTGCGGGTTGTATCCGCCGACCTTTAGCAGATCCTTGTCAAAAATCTCTTTCTCCATCAAGTACTTTTCAAAAACATCCTGACGCAAATCCTTAAACCGATTGCCATACATATCCGTTTCCCATCCGCCGATGAAACCGATTTTTCGATGCCCTAGATCATAAAGATGGTCCAAAGCCTTCTTTGTTGCGGAGTTGAAATCGATGAGGACGGAATCAAATTGTTCATCCGGGCTGGAGTCGACTACAACGCATGGTTTATTGAGACTTTTGATGAATTCGATATCCTTTTGCTTGAAAAAGCCAAGACAGATCAGCCCATCAATCTTTTTATATGACTCTTTCGAACCTTTAGAGGAGACCCGCAAAATAGAGAAGCCCTCTTTTTTCAGCTTGTTCTCCAGAGCCACCCGGATTGATAGATAGTACGTATCAGACAATTCTTCTTCAAGTGAGTAGGATTGATAAAAACCGATGGTCCGTTTGTTCTTTCGGTTTTTTGTCACGGGAATTTTGTAATTCAACTCTTCCGCCGCTTCAAAAACCCTTTTTCTTGTTTCAGGGGTTACATTTAAGGTTTCATCATAGTTCAGAACTCTGGAAACAGTTGTGATAGATACGTGCGCACGTTCTGCTATATCCTTAATTGTCGCCATACGTTATCTCATTCCATT
Organism: Lederbergia sp. B243.17; assembly: GCF_057657925.1. Classification (NCBI taxonomy): domain Bacteria; kingdom Bacillati; phylum Bacillota; class Bacilli; order Caryophanales; family Bacillaceae; genus Lederbergia; species Lederbergia sp. B243.17. The sequence goes on along the minus strand of NZ_JBWBKF010000090.1, from coordinate 12,132 downwards.
CTTCGTTTTTTACCCTGTTTTCTTCAATGTATCTTCAGGAGTGAAACGCTTTTTCTTCAAGAAGGCCAGTTTCGTCTCCGAGATGATAATGGCCAGCAATATTAAAATAGCACCGACTATCATTTTAGGGGTCACGACCTCGTGTAGAATGATGATTGAGAAGACCATCCCAAAAAATGATTCTGTTGACAGAATGATTGCCGCCTTCGTTTCAGACATAAATTTCTGGGCGGTAGTCTGCAATAGATAGGCAATCGTAGTAGAAAAGACTCCTAAATACAGTACGGGCAAAAGAGCTGCCGGTTCTATCGACATGACCATTTCTTTTTTAAAACCGACAACGGCCAAGCTGATGATGGCAGCTGTTACCAACTGAATCAAGGTCAGCGTAATCGGATCCTCATTTTTCACAAAGCTGGCAGTATAAAAGATATGGAAAGCAAACGCTGCAGCACAGAGAAGGGAAAGGACATCGCCAATATTCATTTCGAATGTCAAGGTAAGAGATAAGACACCCACCCCGGCCATCGCCAGTATCGCTCCGGATAACTCAAATTTGTCCATTCGTTTTTTATAAAATAGATAACCGATAAAAGGGACAATTACAACGTTTACCGCGGTCAAAAAGGCATTTTTTGAAGGCGTGGTAAACTGCAATCCTGCTGTTTGCAGGGCGAAGGCGAGATATAGGAAAACCCCGAGTATCGCACCCTTTAACAGCATCCCCCGATTCACTTTTCTCAGCCTTCTATGAAACAATAGTGATAACAGGATGGCTCCCGTCAAAAAGCGGATCGCCATATTTTGATAAGGAGTATAGTACGTCAATGATATGGCGCTGGCCACGAATCCGCTGCCCCATATGATCGCTGTCGTGAAAAGGGCTATCTCCCCAGTAAATCTTTTCATTTAATCCTCCTGCACTTTGCTCTGCAATAATAGTAAAAACACACTTGATGTCCATGTAAAGGAGGTATCGACCAAGCCCTTTCCTGTTAGAGGATCAAAGTTTTCAGCCATTCCTCCAACGAGAGTAAGAGACAGGAATTTATCTCTCAGCCTTTTTGAAGCTTCCGTATAGCCGAATTCTTTAAGAGAGTCGATGAACAAATAGGTGACAGGCGCCCAAATCGGACCGAGCCAATAGCCATTCTCCTTGTAATAGGGGCTATCCGGACTCTCTGTTGCCAAGCCGTATTGTGTTTCAAATTTTGACTCCAAGTCCTCAACGAGCTGGTCCATCCATTTCTTGTCAAGACGATACCCGATCATCACCGGCAATCGCAAAATCAGGCTGGATCTGATTTGAATCTCCTCCGCATCCTTGCCATGCCTGCCGAAAAAACCTCTTTCATCATGGAGGCGTTCCATCAACAATGCGTACCGCTCATCCGCTTTCTTTTTAAAATCCACTACCGCTTGATTCTCGCCAAGCATATCAGCAAACTTTGCCAAAATATCGTAGGAACGGATTAAGAAACTTGCTAAATCTGGAGCCTCGACCGGCATTCCCGCATAGAACAGCGATGAATTATCCCAGCCTGAATCATTTCCATGCTTGTAAAGAGGCAAATTCCCCTCAAATGTCCTGTGCTTTTCGAAATATTCCATAACCTTCTTGCTGGAATTATATACCTTCCGCAGACGATTTTCATCCTTAAAGTAGTCATTCATCCCGATCAATTTTTCATACGCATATAAAAAGATCGGCGGTTTAATGCAATTGAAGGATAGGAACTTGTCATTGACAAAATCTGGATATGCCCCTGATTCATCCTGATTATCGATGAAGGCCTCGAGCTGTGCATAAGCAAGCTCCGGATAATTCTCACCCAAATTCAACGCGTTGAAGCAGTTATCCCATGACCAAATGTTATACATCCAAAGCTTAGACATATACATCGCGTAGTCCTTCAAGATTCCGGCTGGATGGACAATGCTGGACCATGTGATATAGGAGGCTCTCTCTAATGATGGAAGATATTCAGTCCCCTCGTATCCTTTGCTCATTTTCTTAAACCAAGTCTTATAAGCATCAGAAACAGCCGCTTTTCCTTGTTCGAATTCCTGATATCTTTTCTCCTGATAAACAGTCCTGTAACTGGTAATGACAAAATGACCGTCCTTCAGCAAGATATCCACATGCTTATTGTCAATTATATCCCAAGGGGCATTGACAAGCATGTCCCCCTCTAACTCCAGTAGCATCAGCTTCAGTTCCTTCGAGTAAATATGGTACTCATACTTCCCCGGTGCCAGTTCCATAAAAGAATCATATTTTTTCTTAATGGGCTCTAATCCTACTTCAAGTCCATTGACGAGAATATGAAGTTCATCCTCTTCCGGAATAGTAATTTCTGCGTAACGAGCCGGATTGCTCTTTAAGAAAAACTTCACAGATACCTCTGTTGCCTCAATTTCATAATCCTGCTTGAGGCCCTCGTCAAGTATGTTCACTTTAAAGAGTTTCGAAGGCGACTCATCGCCCCCGTGAACATCGCGAATATATACCTCATTTACGTTCTTCTCTTGTGATACGCAGAAGTATGAACCGAAGCGGGAAAAAGGAATTTCCCTTATATCTATATTCATGGTTGTGTCCTCCTTTTACAACTTAAAAGAGGCGGAGCCCTGCCCCGCCTCCCTGATCACTTCACTCTGAAAATTTTACTCTCCTGCTCAAGCTCCCGCTGATCGATTTTCCGCATCTCAAACTTCAGCTCGAAATCTTCCACGCCTACCCTGTAAGGAGGCAATTGATCTTCTCCGCAGCTGTTGCTTCCGAGGCCGCTCTGCCTGTAATCCAACGTCAGGACGCTGTGAGAGGATTTTTTAATTTCTCCTCTATGCCTGGCGGTCTCCAATGCTTCCGTTTCATAATCATGGATGGTAAAGTCCATCTTCTCTGCGAAATTGAACAGATACGCTTGTTCATCCTTGCCCGATAAAGCCAAAAATGACGAATCGGCTCGAGAGCCATTTTCCTGAGGATACACATAATCGATGTGCATATCCTCAATTTTTTTCTTGTAAAGTCCAACCGGCTGGCTGCGTTTGCTGTCCTGGTAGCTTTCTCCATCGCCGCGCCCATACCAGATGACTTCATCAAAGTTCTGATTGACCCTCATGGAGACCCCGATTCTCGGCAGCATTTCCGGAATCTCTTTGCCCCTGATCACCGCTTTGCCGGTGAGTGTCAGTTGCATTGCGCCTTCCTCCGTAAATACATATCGGTAAATGAGTTGGAATCCCCATGCCTGATTGGTTGTTGAAAAATACTTTTCGATTACAACCGTCGACTCCTCGTGTGTGAAACTGATCAGATATTCCTTCGCCTGCTTCAGGAAATATTTGTTGATCCAGTCGTCAACCTTGTACATGTCGTTATCGATCGGCGCCCGCCAAATCGTAAGCTGAGGTCCGTCCTGAATCAGGACATCTCCTCCTGAGGAATAGGACTCAAGCTTTCCTTTAATTTTCGAAAAAGCAGCCCTGAATTGATCGTTTTCAAGAATCAATTCCCGCTCATTTTCCCGGATATCAATCGGCTGTCCTCCTGACTGTGCAGGTACAACGGTCTTTTGACTCGCGGTCGATACAACGAGAAATTCTTCTTCGGTAATCACATGGCCCTTGCCGGCATACAATGTTTCCTCCGGGTCAATATACTCGAGGTAAATATGGACATCATCGCTTTGCTGCAGTTTTTCTATATCAAGCGGAAGAACCATTTCCTTCCCTCTGCCCGGCTCAACACTTTCCAGCACAACCTTGCCTTCTTCAATCACCTTGCCATAAGACATCGCTTTTATTTGCAGAACCAGGCCGGCAAGATCCCTAAAATCATATGCATTCTCAATTCGAATCCGCAGCCCGTCCGCATCAATGATTTCTGTTTTGATCGGTTCAATCACTTTTTTGTACTCAATCAAACCTGGTGATGGCGTCCGATCCGGGAAGACAAGCCCGTCAATACAGAAGTTACCGTTATTCGGGAAGTCACCAAATTCGCCCCCGTACCGGTAATAAATATTCCCATCTTCATCAACCGTCTCAATTCCATGATCGCACCATTCCCAAATGAAGCCGCCGTGCAAACGCGGATATTTGCGCATCATCTGCTGGTACTCTGTCAAGCCTCCAGGTCCATTGCCCATTGCATGTCCGTACTCGCAAAGAATATGCGGCTTCTTTCCCTCGCTGACCTTGCCGATCTCCTCAAGTGCTTTCAGCCTCGTGTACATTGTCGTATACACATCACTGTAGGCTGCCATCCGATCTCCCTCATAATGGACAGGTCTTGATGCGTCGATTTTCTTGATTGCATTGTACATCGCCGAAAAGTTCTGCCCGGCTCCCGATTCATTGCCGAGCGACCACATGATAATGCTCGGATGATTGCGATCCCGCTTAACCATTCGTTCAGCCCGCTCGACATACTGTGCTTCCCAGCGTTCATTGTCGCTCAGCCAATTGTAGTGGCCGGTATTTTCAAATCCGTGACACTCCAAATCCGCCTCATCAATGACATATAGGCCGTATTGGTCGCAAAGATCATAAAATTCATCCTGGTTCGGATAATGTGCTGTGCGGACTGCGTTGATGTTGTGGCTCTTCATCAATTGGATATCCTTCTCCATATCCTCCAATGTGACGGTACGGCCTGTTTTCGGGTGGGAGTCATGGCGATTGACTCCGTTGAAAAAGATTTTCTTGCCGTTTAGCCGGATTTCGTTATCAATAATCTGGATCGTACGGAATCCAAACGTGACCGGGACGAACTCTTTCTGACCATTTTGGAGCTCATATTCCACCACCGCTTTATATAAATTCGGCTCTTCCGCATTCCACAAACGCGGATTTTCGAATAAGCGATCCGCAAAGAAATAACCGAATTTTGCCTGAGCCTTAAACTGGTCGATTTCTTTTCCATGTTCATAGATTCGGATTGTTAAATCTTTCGGGTCTTGCGTAAAGAAGCTTCCGCTTATTTTCAAAGTGAAATCTTCATATCTTTCATCCGCTACCGTTTCAAGGTTCAGGTCAGACATTGTATCCGGGCTGATTTGATGAAGTTCTACGCTTCTAAAGATGCCTGACAGCCACCACATATCCTGATCTTCCAAATAGGTTCCGTCTGAGAATTGGTAAACGCGAACCGTTATCCGGTTGTTTCCTGACTTTAAAAATTTCGTGATGTCAAACTCAGATGGCAATCTCGAAATTTTGCTGAATCCGGCATGCTGGCCGTTGATATACAAATCAAAGGCGGAATCCACACCATTGAATTTCAAAATGTAGTTATCTTCAGGCTCCTTTTCCAACACGATATCTTTAAAATAAATCCCAGTCGGATTTTCATCTGGTACATAAGGGGGATTGATGGGAAAAGGATACAATACATCCGTGTAGTGCATCTTTCCATACCCTTCAAGCTGCCAGCACGATGGCACGGTAATCTCGTCTAGACAGGACGTATCAAAGTCTGCCTGTTCAAAGCCGCCCGGAGAATACTCCGGTGCATCTAGAAAAAGAAATTTCCACTTTCCATCAAGCGATTTAAACCCCTTGCTAGACTCCTTTTTAAAAGCCAACTCTTCAGGAATCTCATCATATCGGTAAAAATTAGCCCGGGCCTCCAGCTTATTAATGCCAGTCAGGCCGATGTCTTCCCATCTTTTCATCTCTCTATGCATATGCTCTTCCTCCAGATAACACAGTTGAGTTAATTTTTTTGTGAACATCTATCCTTTGGCGCTATCCTTCCACTTGGTTTCATCTTTACTTGATTGACCCGTCGACACCTTCCACGATGTATTTTTGGGCAAAGAAAAAGATGAGGACAGGCGGAAGAATCATGATGAGGGTAATCGACATAATCGGCAAAATTTGCAAATCATGGACTCCCTTAAAGGCTGCCAAACCGAGTGCTAATGTGTACTTCGATTGATCCTGCAAATAGATCAGCGGTCCTAAATAGTCATTCCAAACCGAGAGAATGTTCAGCACACCAATCAGAATGAGCGGAGCCTTCATGATCGGCAGGAAGATTTTATAGTAAATCTGAAATTCATTCGCCCCATCAATTCTGGCGGCATTCTCCAAGTCTTTCGGAATATTCATCAAGAATTGCCGCAAAAGGAAAATAAAATAGGCAGAACCGAAGAAGGACGGTACAATAAGCGGCTTGAGCGTGTTGATCCAGCCGAACATGTTAAATTGCATATAAAGCGGAATCATCGTTACATCCCAAGGAATCATCATTGTCGACAGCAAGATGATAAACAGGGTGTTCTTAAATTTGAAATCATAACGGGCAAAGCCGTACGCCACCAAAGAGCTGGAGAGCAACTGACCAAATGTCGTCAAGGCTGTGACAATGACCGAGTTTTTCAAATACGTCCCAAACGGCTGGCTCATCCATGCATCAATGAAATTGCGCCATTGCGGTACATCAGGGAAGATTTTCGGAGGATAAGCAAAAACTTCTGTATCCGACTTTAATGCTGTCAACACGACCCAAATAAAAGGAAACAGAAAGTAAAGAGAAAAGAGGACCAAAAAGAAATAGACGATAAACTTATGGGTTTTAGAAGTTTTCACTTTCCTTTTCCTCCTTTTTTCGTTTCCGTCTCATAGAACACCCAAGCTGATGAAGACTTAAAGACCAATAGGGTCAACAGCAAGATGATAATGAACATAAACCATGCATTTGCGCTCGCATAGCCGAGTTTATGGTGCTTGAATGCGTTATTGTAAACAAAGAGACCGTAGAAATAAGTCGATTTCAGCGGCCCTCCGCCCGTCAATAGCAGAACAAGCGTCAATTGCTGCAACGCTCCAATAATCGATGTAATTACATTGAACAGAATCGTCGGTGTAATGCTGGGAATGGTGATATGGAAAAATTGCTTTAACGGGTTGGCCCCGTCAATGGCCGCAGCTTCATAGAGTTCTTTCGGTATCCCTTTAATATTCGTGTAGAAAATCAGCATCATCGTACCTACGCCCCAGGCACTGGCAATGATAATGGTGAATATCGCCCACTTAGGGTCAATCAGCCACTGCGGGCCCTCTATGCCCAGTACAGATAAAAGGTAATTAAGAATCCCGTATTCCGAGTTGAAAATCCAGCCCCAAATGATCGAAATGGCTACGCCGGAAACAACTGCAGGAAGATAAAAGACCGTTCGGAAAAATTTCATCCCTTTAACTGGCTGGGTGATCAGCAGTGATAAAATTAGGGCTAAAATCAAATTCAGGGGAACAAAGATGGCCGCAAATTTAAAAGTGATGATTAAGGACTTGTAAAACTGCGGATCAGCAGTAAACATTTTTACGTAGTTTCCAAAACCGACAAATGTCGGCTCCCTCGTAATCGGCCAGTCATATAAACTCATGATGAGAGAAAATATTAATGGCCCCAGTGTAAAAACGAGAACTCCGATGATCCATGGCAGGATAAAAAAATACGGCACTCTTTTTTGGACCAGCTGATAATTTCCTTTTTTCCTGTTATTTTTCGTCATCATATAACCCTCTTATTTAATGTAGTGTCCTTCACACTTCTTTTTACTAAAATCATTGACCAAGAGAGCAGAGTGATCACAATTCTTTACTCTCTTGGCGGTCTTTGCACTATTACCTTTAGTAAAACTTATTGAGCCGCTGTATTCAGAACCGTCTTCGGATCCTGCAAAGTGCTAGGATTGAAGATTTCCTCGAAGACCAAGTTTAATTCCTCTGATACCGTACTCCAGTCCTCCATTTGGAAGGATGTAGGGGTATATCCGTCACTCTTTTCAAGCATTGAATAAAAGACACTCTTTGCCGGGTCTTCTTGCAGCTTCTCTGATTCTACCAAGCTCTTTAAAACAGGCAATTCATAGTCCATTCTTTCCTTGTTCGCTTCTTCTCCCGCCCAGAATTCCATAAAGGCGAATGCAGCATCCTTATTCTTAGAATCCTTTGACATGGCGATACCGGAAGAACTGATGACGCTTACACTTTTTCCATCTTTAAAAGATGGAATTTCCACAACGCCATAATTGATGCCTGCCTCTTTAAATGTATCGAGATACCAGGCGCCATTGATGAACATTCCGACCTTGCCGGATTTCATATCATTGGACCCTGATCCTTCTGCGGCGACAGCAATTTTATCTTTCAGCATTCCTTGGAACATATCGAATACTTCGATCGATTTTTTTGAGTTCAAATGGCCGCTCAGCTCACCGTCTTCAGCATATTTAGCTCCATTGCCCCAGAGGTACATTTCAAAATCATATGGATCCGGTTTTCCAGAAAACACAAACCCAGTCTCTTTACTGTCTTTATCGGTTAATTTCTCCGCTACTTCTCTAAATTCATCCCAAGTCCAGTCACCTTGCGGATATTCAAGATTGTTTTTGTCAAAAAGGTCTTTGTTATAGTAAACAACATGGGTAGTAAATCCTACCGGCAAACCGAGAATCTTGCCGTCAGCAGAGTTGTAATTCCACAGTGCTTCATAAAAATCATCCTTGTATTCAGCACCCTTTTCTTCGATGTAGGAATCCAGCGGCTCAAGTGCATCTTTGTATTGAGGATAATTCCACATATACATAACATCTGGAGCATCCTTCGCCCCCATGCCTGCTGCGATTTTCGTATCGTACTCTGAACCGTATGCTTCCAGTACTACTTTGATCTTATCTTGTTGAGAGTTAAATTTATCAACAAGCTTTTTTTGCAGTGCAAGACTATCTTCTGAATCCCAAGTCGCGAAACGGACTACCTCTTTTCCGTCTTTCGTCGTACCGGTCTTCTTTGCATCGCCTGAACCACATGCAGCCAGCATCAATACAGAAAGAACAGCGATCAACAACATGATTTTATACCCTGCGAATCTACTCTTCATCATAAACCCCCCTCTTGTTTGTTTGAATTATAAAATTTATTTTACTAAAAGTAAATACTTTATTAATAAATTTTACTAAAAAATATTTTGTAAACGGTGAATCTTCCCAATATAGGGCCATTCTACACAATGAGCAGGTATTCTTTTTTGAACCAACACAAAAAAGGAAGGTGAACATCACCTTCCTGAAATAACACTCTATTATTACAACAAACTACTACTCTGCTTTATCCGTCAGCCGCTTGTCGTCTATACCTTCACAATCAATTTCCCGAACACTTTCATATTCACAACCATTTTCGTTATCCAATGGGCCGCTCCGTAGAGCACAAGGAAGATAACGACCAGCGGCTTGAAGACGAACCACGCAAGGAACCAAAGCAAAAGTGCAAAATACGGATTCATTTTCGATAAATATCTCGATGGCCCGAGAAAAAACTGGTAAACTTTGTACTGTTTCTGCAAAATTTCCATGTATTCTTCACGGTATTGCTTACTTTTCGGATCAAGCCGGACGGCGTTCTTCATATACTCCATTGCCGTTTTATAGTCTCCTCGCTGATCAGCTGCCCACCCGCAATACATAAAGACTTCCGCATTATCCGGCTCATTTACCAATGCCTGCTTTTCCGCCCGGAGAGATTCTTCCGGGTGACCCAACAAGCTCTCCAGATAGCTGTAATTTGCCAAATACAAACCATTATCCGGTTCAAGGTTCAACAGTGTCCGGTACATTTCCGATGCTTTTTCGAACTTAGCTTTCTGCACATAGATGTTGCCCGCCAGGAGATAGAGATATCCTTCATTCGGAAAGAGGACGAGTGCCTGCTCAATAGCCGCCAATGCTTCTTTCCACCTTTGCTGCGTATAAAGCGTCGAAGTCCGAACCGCCCAGCCGAGCTCATTTTCAGGGTCAATCTTTAATGCCTCTTTTGACCAATGCATCGCTTTATCGTACTTATCCATCGCAAGATAAATCTTCCCGAGCAAACCATAGCCGTCTGCATCATCGGGATAGTCACGCAAGTAACTTTCCGTCTCCTTTATCGCCTCGTCATACCGCTCCCATTCCAACAACTGGACGAGCTTCCCGAATTGATTGAATTGGACAGCTTGCTCCATCCGCCATTCCCCCTACCGAATCTTGTGATCCTTCATATATTCCAGGACATGCCCGTAATCTTGATTCACATCGCTGAAAGTCGCATAGTTCTTCGCTGTTGAAAACCACTCTAACGTAGTCGGTTTGCGCCTTTTTAGCGACTCATTCAAATCCTCATTCGTGAGCGGCTGCAATTCACCAGATTCCAATGAGCGGTGCAAAGCCTTTTCAACTGCTTCATCGACCAGCTGTTCAAGATCGGCACCTGAAAAATGCACGGCCTTTCCGGCAACTTTCTTCGTATCCAACTCCAACTTCGGTTTGCCCTTCAGCTTTAGTTCCAGAATGAGTTCTCTTTCCTTTTCGCTTGGCGGCGGGATGAAAATCAACTGATTGAAGCGTCCAGGGCGTCGCAATGCAGAGTCTAAATACCACGGCGTGTTCGTTGCACCGATAATATAAACACCGCTGTTGTGGCTATTCAGCCCATCCAACTCGAGGAGAAGTTGGTTCACAAGCATCCTGTCATGGTGCTGGCGCATCGTATGGCGGCTGCCTCCGATGGCATCAAGCTCATCGATGAACAAAACGCAGGGCCGATTTTCCCGTGCCATTTCGAATACATCATGGAGATTATGCTCACTCTCCCCAACATACATCGACAAAATCGCCTGTAGCTCCATATGAAGGAAACTCGCATTAATCTCCCCGGCAATAGCCTTCGCCAAAAACGTCTTTCCACATCCAGGCGGCCCATACAGCAACAAACTGCCGCCCGCCTCTTTGCCAAACGCCTGAAAAAACTCCGGATTCTTCAGAGGCATAATAAAATTCATCTGTATCTTCTTCTTGACCTCATCCAACCCGCCTACATCCGCAAAAGTTTCCTTCGGCTGCGACTTCTCTATCAGCTGCTGTTTCGCTTTATCGAATTGAATGACCTTCAATTGTGTTTGCTTCTCTTCATGATGATCCGACATTCTCATCCCTCCTGGGCATTCCAGTCCATTTCTTTCCAACTATTCTGCCAATCAGTTTACCCGAGAAAGTCCGCGTCGTCTATGGTAGCAAGGGTTCATTTGCCCAACAAAATAAAGGAGAAACCAGCCTCATTCCCTGACTTATCATAGTACTTTTGACACTTGTCTAACTGCACATCCTCCGTCTCACCTTTTTTTCTGCCCCATGTATCTGTATACATTTAAATGCAGGATCTTTGCTCCGCAAGCAGCGAAAAAAGCAGCCAAAGTTGGCTGCCCAGGCTGTAGACAAACTCCAGAAATTCAGGAGTTTGCCTACAGCCTTTTTTCTTTTACAATGGAAGTATTATTTGAAAAAGTTGATTTCCGCTACGGATGGACGCTTTCCGCGGGCACGGCTCCAGCCGCTTCCCTCGCTGCGCTCAGTCCAGGGTCTTCCGCTCGTGCTGTTCCCGCAGGAGTCGCCATCCTCCGCTCCAATCAACGGTATCCCCTACAAACTTCATGAGGTGTTAGAAATGATGACGAAAAACCAGGTCCATGAACGCGAACAGCTGGAAATGCTCTCCATTGAGCAGTTGGTCCCACAGGATCATCTTGTTCGCAAACTAGATGCGGCAATAGATTTTTCCTTCATCTATCCATTGGTTGAAGACCTTTATTCGGAAGTAGGGAGACCCAGTATCGACCCGGTTGTCCTGATCAAGATGACATTTATCCAATATACCTTCGGCATCCGATCCATGCGACAGACCATTCGGGAAATCGAAACGAACGTGGCATACCGCTGATTCCTCGGTTTTAGCTTCCACACGGAGGTTCCCCATTTCTCAACCTTCGGAAAGAATTATACCCGGCGTTTCGCAGACACGGACCTGTTCGAGCAGATTTTCTACCGGATACTGAAGGAGGTTGCGGATCGTGGACTTCTCAGTCCGGAACATGTCTTCATCGACTCCACCCATGTGAAAGCGAGCGCGAACAAAAGGAAGTTTCAAAAGAAAGTCGTCCGAAAAGAGGCCCGTGCCTATGAGAAGAAGCTGCAGGAAGAGCTCAACCTGGACCGTATGGAGAACGGAAAGAAACCGTTCCCTCCTGAGAAATTCGAAAAGGAAGAATATAAGGAAATGAAGGAATCAACAACAGACCCG
>NZ_JBWBKF010000021.1:0-602 GCF_057657925.1 Lederbergia sp. B243.17 | reverse complement strand
ACCCCCAACCTACTGATTACAAGTCAGTTGCTCTACCAATTGAGCTAGGCCGGCATAAATATGGTGGAGGATGACGGGATCGAACCGCCGACCCTCTGCTTGTAAGGCAGATGCTCTCCCAGCTGAGCTAATCCTCCATTTGACATTATGATAAGCATCGCATCTCTGCGTCAGCTCATTCATTCTGCAAGCGATAAAAAGTATAACTGTTTTTTAAAAGTAAATGGTGACCCCTACGGGATTCGAACCCGTGTTACCGCCGTGAAAGGGCGGTGTCTTAACCGCTTGACCAAGGGGCCCTTATAAAACCAAAAGAATGATAAGCTTCCAGCCGGGCTTGAACCGGCGACCTCATCCTTACCATGGATGCACTCTACCTACTGAGCTATGGAAGCATCATGGCTCCGCAGGTAGGATTCGAACCTACGACCGATCGGTTAACAGCCGATAGCTCTACCACTGAGCTACTGCGGAATGATTCGCCTGGCAGCGTCCTGCTCTCGCAGGGGGAAACCCCCAACTACCATCGGCGCTGAAGAGCTTAACTTCCGTGTTCGAGATGGGAACGGGTGTGGCCTCTTCGCTATCGCCGCCAGACAAGG
>NZ_JBWBKF010000089.1:0-48676 GCF_057657925.1 Lederbergia sp. B243.17 | reverse complement strand
CGGGTCTGTTGTTGATTCCTTCATTTCCTTATATTCTTCCTTTTCGAATTTCTCAGGAGGGAACGGTTTCTTTCCGTTCTCCATACGGTCCAGGTTGAGCTCTTCCTGCAGCTTCTTCTCATAGGCACGGGCCTCTTTTCGTGCCGGCTTTCTTTACCGCTTCGATCTCTTCATCTGTCAGTGGAAGCATCTCCTGGTCAATATAGGATTTCAAAACGGATTCCGCATCTTTTCCGCCGGCAATTTCACCAGCCATGAATTCTGGCGTCCTTTTGGCAGCTTTGATGGCATCCGGATTCCATTTGTACTCGCCGTCCGTTCCAATCGAGAATCCGCCAGTTGAATGGTCCGCTGTTGCAACGACGAGAGTCTGTTTATCTTCTTTGGCAAAATCAATTGCCGCCTTAAATGCTTTCTCAAAGTCTTCCATTTCACTCATTGCCCCAACAACGTCATTGTCATGGCCCGCCCAGTCGATCTGGCTTCCTTCCACCATCAGGAAAAACCCGTTTTCATTTGAGTCCAACCGTTCAATTGCTGCTCTTGTCATGTCTTCGAGTGAAGGTGTGCTTCCGGTCCGGTCGATCATTTTCGGCAGGCCGCCGTCTGCAAACAGACCGAGGATTTGAGTGTTCTTATCCTTTGCCAGATCCTCTTTTGATGTTACATAGCTGTAGCCGTCTTCTGTGAAGGCGGAAATGAGGTCAGCATCCGAACGCTTGAAATTGGATTTTCCACCGCCGAGTAGAACGTCGACCGTATGGTGTCCGTTAATGCGCAAGTTATAGTAATCATCGGCGATCTCATCCATGTTTTTCCGGCTTTCATTATGGGCACCGAAAGCTGCAGGAGTAGCATGGGTAATTTCAGAAGTAGCCACCAAGCCAGTCGCTTTACCGGCTTCCTTTGCCGCTTCCAAAACCGTCTTCACATTTTTTCGTTCTGTGTCAACAGCGATGGCATTGTTATAGGTTTTGACTCCAGAGGACATTGCAGTCGCTGCAGAGGCAGAGTCGGTAATCGTTTCTTCCGGGTCATCCGGATAGGTCATCTGCTGCCCTACGAGATATGGATCGAATTCCGTGAGGTCGACACCGGTTGTTTCTGGATTGTCTTTAAGATAGCGATAGGCAGACGTATACGAAGCCCCCATTCCGTCCCCGATCAGGAAAATTACATTTTTCACCTTTTCCTTGCTTTCCGTTTCTGCCGTGACACTGCCAGATGTCCCTGCCAGACTTGCGGCTAAAGCAGCAGATAGTACAGCAGCTGGCAGTGCCCGCTTGAAAAATTTCTTGTTCAACAACATGAAATCCCTCCTCGTTATATGTACGTTCAATGTAACTGTAACGGGGGCATGTTAAGTTGAAATGAAGAGGGTGTTAGGGAATGGTAATGAGGTGTAAATCTTTTGATAAAGTAAGGGGGGCTGGATTTCCCCCTCAGACCTCAAACTTGCTAAAGGGCTGGAATAGTTTGACGCCCTTGCGGTTCCCCGGTAGCCATTTCATATCGAGGATCAGATGGCTCGCATAGCTAAGCGTGCATGTGAGCAGTACACCGCCGATTTGCAAATCATTCTCCAAGCTGTATGCGATCCAACTGAAAAACAGAAGCCCGATGATTGAATGTGTGAGAGAACGGTGGGGCAGCCGGGAAGCGATGGTTGTATAGATGCCAAACAGCAGCAGCCAGAATAAGTTGAGGTAAAGCCCGGCAGCAAGAATGGCAAGGCCTGACAACAGAAGCATCGTTTTTTGCTTGATCACAAGTGGAGGCACGGTGATCAGGCAGGCGCCGATGAGAATGCCAATCCATCCAGCCTGGGCCGTACCTGCTGAAGTCAGGCTGTATGTAATAAGCAGAATGCCGAACAGCCCCAATAAAAGGGTGAGCCACTTTTTCTTCAGTGTAAGAGTATGGGCCAGCTTTCCGCCGACATCCAGGTCGGGCACGAGACCAGAAAACCCGCCGAGTATCGTAAAAACCGTGCTTTCCGCGAGACTTGCGCCGGTATAACTGGCAACAGCGAACCCGGTCAATCCGCCGGCAAGCAAATGCATTTTTCCATCCATGATGATCTTCCTTTCTTTTGCTAGCTTTCTAGTATATCATGGGAGCATCTGTTTGGGGAGGCGGTTATTTCCTATAGACGGAGCTTGCTCCCGGATGGGCGGGGTTATTCACGGATGGTGAGTGTTATTCTCGGATGGCGAGCGTTTATTCTCGGATGGCGAGCATTTACTCACGGATAGCGAGCACATTCTCGAAAGGGCAGATTTATTCCGGATAGACTGCATTTATTCTACGAAGGATCTAGTTTACTATTGCCAGTTTGATAGTTTTTTCGTTTCAGGGTATAGGGCGAGCAATGGATTTTAACAAAAGGGGGGCCGATTACATGGAGGGCCTGCGTAAGGCAGAGGCGAAGGTTGTTACGGTATTGACGATCATGACGACATTTTTAATGGGATTTATTGATGCTTATACATTTATGGAGAAGAGTGGTGTATTTGTAACGGCACAGACCGGGAATATGGTCGTATTCAGTGTCAAGCTTTTCACCGGTAATTGGGCGGCGGCCGGAGGCCATGTGACTGTTTTCGCCGGGTTCGCTTTAGGAGCTTTTGTCGCTCAGGGTGTCATTGAGCGCTACTCAGAACATGGATTAACGAGGTATCGGTATTTCTTGCTTCTGCAAGCATTTTTGCTTTTCGTTCTGGCATTGTTCCAGCATTCGATGGGGAATTCTTTGATGGTCTTCTGTCTCGGGCTCTTGGCGGGTTATGAACTGACGGTCTTTCGTAAAATTGGATCTACCGCGGTCAATAACGGCATTATGACAGGTAATGCGAAAAATGCGATGAACAATTTGTACAAAGCTGTTTTCAACAAGGATGCGGAGGCGAAAAGAGAATTTTTCAATTTGGTCTCGGGCTTATCTATGTTTGTTATCGGTGCCGGTACAGGTGCTTGGGTCGTGAAGCTAAACCCGCATTATTCATTGTGGGCCTCGTTTTCACTTGTTACGGTTTCTGTTCTTTGGCTGTTTTATACGGAAAGCAGAATCCGTCATCATGCAAGACAGAGGGAATAGCGCGAAGAACTCAGACTGTCCGGTATGCGATGGGGAAAGAAGAGGTTCAAAGCCGCACAAGGCTTGCTTGGATATATAAGTTGTCAGAATAGAATGTGGAGTCGGATTTTTCAAAGGGAGCGGTTTTGCTGAGAGCCTATTTCTATCAACCATGTTCCGGCTTACTTTTTGAATATGAACAAAAAAGAGCCAGCTCCTCAACCAGGGAACTGGCCCTTTCCATATCCGCTTAGGCAGCGGCTGCAAGTTTCACAGTTGTACGCTGCTTCAAAGTGAGCATGACGGCGAAAGACACGATGTACAGGACGCCGAGATAAAGCATTGCTGTCAGCATCGTATAGTTTTGCAGCAGGTACCCGACCATGATTGGGGAGAGTCCGCCAACTGCACGGCCGAAGTTGAAGATCGTGTTTGTTGCAGTGCTGCGGATGTGGATCGGATAGAAGCTGCTAATCAGCGCTCCGTAGCCGGCGAACATTCCGTTTGAGAAGAAGCCGACAATCGCTCCGCCGATCAGAACACCGGCAGCGCCTGTTGCGAACGAGTACAAAAAGACTGCGCTGGCGGAAGCGAGCAGGAAAATCCCGTAGGAACGCTTAGCGCCGAACCTGTCCATGAATTGGCCGAATGTGAGCATGCCGAGAATCATGCCGACCGCTGTGCTAATCGTCCAGATGGCGGAGCTTGAAACGGACAGCC
This sequence comes from Lederbergia sp. B243.17, assembly GCF_057657925.1. Taxonomy (NCBI): domain Bacteria; kingdom Bacillati; phylum Bacillota; class Bacilli; order Caryophanales; family Bacillaceae; genus Lederbergia; species Lederbergia sp. B243.17. Next base: position 44,880 of record NZ_JBWBKF010000089.1, on the reverse strand, counting down.
CTTGGGATTGTTGCAGCATTGATGGCAGCCAGATCATCAGACCGTTATATCCGGCGATTTGAACAGTCGCCATCAAGGCAAGTCCGAGTGTGGTGAAGGCAATTCTTGGCGTTTTGAAAAGCTCGCTCAGTTTGCCGCTTTTTTCTTTCATCGTGCCATTTTTCTTATTCTTGGCTGCCACCCATTCAGGGGACTCAGGCAGGTTTTTACGTACAACAAAGGCAAAGATGACAGGGATGATGCCGACAAAGAACAACGCTCTCCATCCGAATGTCGGTAAAATCATCGCGCTTAGCAGGGCGGCAATGATGACGCCGAACTGGGCACCGATTGAGACGTAGGAAGAAGCGCGGCCTTGCTTGTTTTTCGGCCAAGCTTCGGCGACGAGCGCCATTCCGATGCCGTATTCTCCGCCTGCCCCGATTCCGGCAATGAAGCGGAAGATGTACACTTGTTCAATATTTTGAGCAAGGCCTGTCAAAGCAGTTCCGATAGCGAAAAGAAACACAGTATACGTGAAAATCCGGACACGGCCGTATTTATCAGCGAGAATTCCAAATAGGATTCCGCCGAGCAGCATGCCGATGTTGGTGATGGAAGAAATCAGGCCGCCTTTTGCCAAGTCAATGTGAAACTGGGAAATAATCATCGACATGGCGAAGGAGATGAACATGATATCCATGCCTTCCAATGTTAATCCGGATACAGATGCGACGACAGTTTTTTTGCGATAATCCATGCTGTTTCACCCTCCAATGGTATTTTTGCTTGCTGCGTAAACATGCTTTTCTGAGGGAATGGAAGAAGCAGCCATTCTCTTTTCAAGCCTCACAGGACTTTGTTTAAAAGAGTCATGCTTTCTGCAAGCAAAATTGAAAATGCCCTTCTGTCGCAGGAGGACAAAAGGGCATGGGCAGATATGGTCATAATGCAGCCATTGTTTACTCATCCTTTTCGGCCTCTCTGGACCGTAATTAAAGGCAGGTTATTTTTTTAGTATTATATCACGCTGAAAAAACGGATGACAATAGAAGGATGCAAGTTTTTTATAGTCGCAATTTTCACAGTAAAACGTGTTGGTTTTTTCTTTGGTTCACTCGCTTGGGACAAACGATTATAATAGGAATCATCAGCAGTTTTACACGCTAACAACAAGAATAGCAGAGGTGGACGATGGATTTTGATGTGCTGTTTTTATCATTTAACCTAATTGAAGCGGAGGATGAGGAATCGAAAAGATACCGTCATTTTCAGACATTGGATGCGGACGAGTACGAGGAGCATGCGATCAAGGATTTTCTTGACGGGGAGCTGACGAAAATTGTGAAGCGAAAAGCGGACCGGCATCCGAAATCGGAAACGGTACCGACGAAGATCGGCCGCTTTATCGTAGAGGAAGGCCATGCGCTCAGTTCGAATCCGAATTACAATCTGCTCTATAAATTAAAGAATGCACAGACGAAGGAGCTTTTCGAAAAATCGGGCGAAGAGCTGCTCCGTGCCTATCTTGATACGAGCGCTGTCAGGAGCGGGGCGTTCCTGATTGTTTCAGCCAAGCCGGAAAAGTATTTTGATGATCGGTTCCTGTTCATTCTGAAGTGCGACTTTGAGCCGAAGGTCGTGTCAATCACGGACGAATCGACGCTGATCCGCAATGTTGAAATGGCGATTACAACGAAAAATATGAAGTCGATCCAGTATCCGTATATGCAGGAAGAGGGAATGACCGACGAGGCTGAACTGAAAATCCATCAGGCTTCCCATGCCCGCTATTTCGAGGACTTTTTAAAGTTTGTCGAATACGGCGAGTCGATGCCGGAGATTTTGCGCACGCAGGTGAAGACGATGGTGGAGGAGCATTTCCACGAGGTATACGAGGAAAACAGCGAGGAACGGGAACAGTTTGAAAAAGAGATGGAAGTGTGGGAGGTGAGTCCCCAGCGGGAAATCCGGGAACGGCTCACCTTGCCGCAAGTCGTCGAGGCGGCTGCCCAGATCGTTGAGCTTGCGCCGGAAACCGAGCTGAAGATGAAGGTGGGCGATACATCTGTCAAAGGCCGACTTTCTGATTTCGGCGAGACGATTCATCTCGCAAAGGTAAATGACAAATATGTTTTGCTAGTGGAAGCGGATGCCGTCACATTTGAAAAAGGCGTATCACCAATCGAATTCCACAAGCCTGAGACGCTGCAGGCAGTTGTTGATTCGATTGTGAGAAGGAGCAGAACCTGACATTACATATAAAGGGGGAGTGTCATTATGAAAAATAAAGATTTTCAAATTCTAATTTATCATCCGATTCCAGGGGAAGCGGATGCCTATGCGGATATTATCCGGGCGGAGGGCTTTTCTTCGATAAAGACCGCCTTCAGCCGGGAAGAGGCGGAGAGGGAGCTCCCGGGAACGGAAGTGATTTTGGCATGGAAGTTTCCGGTCGACTTATTGCACGGAGCTGGTGCGAAAAAGGTTCGCTGGTTCCAATCGATGGGGGCGGGAGTTGATGACCTCGCAGTCGAAGGAGCAATTCCCGCTACGATTGAGCTGACACGGGTTGTCGGCCAGTACGGGGGCTATATTTCGGAGTATGTTTTTGCGTATTTGCTCTCTATCGAAAAGGATCTTCAGCAAATGAACATGGCCCAGGAAGAAAAACGCTGGGCACCATTTTTGACAGGAACGCTTGAAGGAAAGGTGATCGGGGTAGCAGGCCTTGGGTCAATCGGAGAGGAAGTTGTCCGCAAAGCGCGCGCATTTGATATGAAGGTGCATGGACTCAGCGCGAGCGGCAAGAAAAAGGAGATTGTCGATGTTCACTTTGGGCAAGACCAATGGGCGAAGTTTGTAGAGGAACTTGATTACCTGGTTCTCACCTTGCCGCTGACCAAAGAGACCCGCCATATCCTCAATAGGAAAACCTTACTGAATATGAAAAAAGACGCCTGTCTTGTCAATGTCGGGCGCGGGGCTCTCATTGAAGAAGCGGATTTGGCAGAAGTGATGGCGGGCGGTCATTTGCGGGCAGCTGTGCTGGATGTTTTTGAGCAGGAGCCATTGCCGGCTGACCATCCATTTTGGACCTTGCCGAATGTGCATGTCACACCGCATATTTCCGGCCCGAGCACAGCGGAAGGGGTAGGGCGTTATTTTGCAGACAACTTGAAACGGTATTTAGAAGGACAGCCGCTGAACGGTGTGGTTGACCGGAAACAGGGATATTAAATAAGGAAAAGCCTCCACTCTTTGCTTCAGCGCAGAGTGGAGGCTTTTTTTCATGTCCAGTTGCGGGCGGTAGGGGCTCGAGGTCATAAGGCGAGAAAGGATAAAGGCTGGAAATCGCCTTTTTCCTTTCTCGCCTTATGCTTGTCGCCCCTGACCAACCGCCCTCGCTTTTAGTTAATGAAGTTGATCAGGTTCGGAAATCTGGCTTAGTGCTTCTCCTGCTTCATTGATGTGGATATCTACCGTAGCAAGGTCCCCGATGGCGCAGATGCCGACAAGTTCCCCGTTTTCTACGACCGGAATTCTGCGGATCTGGTTGTCCGACATCAAGCGGGCGCACTCGTGGACATCAGTATCGGGGGAGCAAGTAATGACATTGCGTGTCATGTAATCATGGCAATGAGCTGAGGAAAGATCCTGCCCATCAGCCACTCCGTTAATGACGATGTCGCGGTCAGTAATCATTCCAACGACTTGTTTCCCTTCACATACAGGTATCGCACCACAGTTAATTTGGCGCATCAATTGAGCTGCTTGGACGACAGTGTCATGGGGAGCGCACACTTTGACGTCTTTCGTCATGGCTTCGCGTACAGTTGTCATACATATCACCTTTTTCTCTTGATTTTTACGTCGCTTGTAGCTTTTCACCGGTCGGCAATATTATTCATTCCCCCCCTGGTGTAAATGTCAGAAATCTCTTGACAGCGAAAGATGAAAGGGTTATCTTTTCGTTAGAGAAAACTTTTAGTAAAACTTTACTTAAAGAATCGTCAGGGGGACTTATTTTGAATTTTCAAAGGCTGGAAAAAATGTTTGCAGAACAGTTTGGACAGAAAGCTAATCGGTTTTTCTTTGCGCCTGGGCGGATCAATTTGATCGGGGAGCACACGGATTACAACGGAGGACATGTATTTCCATGTGCTATCACCTTTGGCACATATGCCTTCGCCAAAAAAAGAACGGACAATCGGGTGCGGATGTATTCGGCCAATTTTCCTGATAAGGGCGTTCTCGAGTTCAAAGTCGATGAAGAGCTCCGTTATGAACAGAGCGATGATTGGATGAATTACCCTAAAGGGATGTGCCATTTTTTTAAAGAGGCTGGATATCCGATTTCCTCCGGGCTAGATGTGCTGTACTTCGGTAATATCCCGAATGGTGCGGGGCTATCTTCTTCCGCGTCAATCGAGCTTGTGACGGGTGTTATGCTGGAAGAACTGTTCAAGCTGGAGATTGACCGGATTGAACTTGTGAAGATCGGCAAGAAGGTTGAAAACGAATTTATTGGCGTGAATTCCGGGATTATGGACCAGTTCGCAATCGGCATGGGGAAAGCGGAACGAGGTATTTTGCTTGACTGCAATACCCTCGAGTACCGATACGCGACCCTGGATATGAAAAATCATAGCATTATTATCATGAATACGAACAAGCGGCGTGAACTGGCAGGCTCCAAATACAATGAGCGGCGGAGCGAATGCGAGCAGGCCCTGTCCGAGCTGCAGAAAGTGAAACGGATCGGGTCGCTCGGGGAACTGACCGGGGAGGAGTTCGAGGAACTGAAACATGAAATTAAAGACGAGACCGCGAGGCGCCGGGCAAAGCATGCCGTCTACGAGAACCGTAGGACATTGGCGGCACTTGATGCGCTTCAGTCCGGTGATCTCGAGGAGTTTGGCAGGCTGATGAATGAGTCGCATGTGTCGCTCCGGGATGACTACGAAGTGACGGGAGTCGAGCTTGATACGCTGGCGGAAGCAGCTTGGAAGCAGGACGGGGTGATCGGCGCCAGAATGACGGGAGCAGGGTTTGGCGGCTGTGCAATCGCCATTGTAGAAAATGATGCGGTCGATCATTTTATTGAAGAAGTCGGGGACGCCTATCGAAAGAAAATCGGCTATGAAGCGAAATTTTATGTCGCGAGCATCGGCGATGGGGCCCGGGAAATTACTGAGGAGGAGGCAGCAATATGAGTTTATTGGTATTGGGAGGAGCAGGATACATCGGCTCCCATGCAGTTTATCAGCTGATCGATAAGGGAGAGAAGGTTGTCGTCGTCGATTCATTGCAGACCGGTCATAGGGAGGCGGTCCATCCGGAAGCGGTGTTTTATGAAGGAGACATTCGTGACAAAGCCTTTCTCCGCTCGGTTTTTGAAAAAGAGAAAATCGATGCTGTTATCCATTTTGCGGCCAATTCACTCGTCGGCGAGTCGATGGAAATCCCGCTCGTCTATTTTAACAACAACGTATTCGGCACCCAGGTCCTACTCGAAGTGATGAATGAATTCGATGTAAAGCATATTGTCTTTTCCTCGACGGCGGCTGTTTACGGCGAACCGGAGGCAATCCCGCTTACCGAAAAGATGGCGGCACACCCTGAGAGTGCCTATGGCGAAACGAAGTACATGATGGAGCGGATCATGCACTGGTGCAGCGTGGCATATGGCATCAAATTCGTGTCGCTCCGTTATTTCAACGTGGCGGGTGCGCGAGAGTCGGGGGAAATCGGTGAAGATCACAACCCGGAGACGCATCTTATCCCTGTCGTTCTGCAAGTTCCACTCGGCAAGCGCGAAAAAATCATGATCTTTGGTGAAGACTACGATACGCCTGACGGAACGTGCATCCGTGACTACATCCATGTAGAGGACTTGATCGAGGCACATCTGCTCGCCATTGATTATTTGAAAAATGGCGGAGAGAACAATGTTTTCAACCTGGGTAGCAACCAAGGCTTTTCAGTGAAGGAGATTGTCGAAACAGCGAGAAAAGTGACGGGGCACCCTATTCCTGCTGAGGTAGGGAAACGACGGGCAGGTGATCCAAGCATCCTCGTCGCTTCGTCCGAAAAGGCACAAAGAGTGCTCGGCTGGAAACCGGGCAGAACTGAAATCGACAAAATTATCGAAGATGCGTGGAATTGGCACAAGGATCATCCTGAAGGATATAAACGATAAGGAAGTGGCGGCGACATGGGGATTTTTGATACAATTCGGCAATTGGCGGATGCAGCGGAAGCAGTGCAACTAATTGAAGCGGAAGATAAAATCTATGCAAGAAACCGGATTCTCTCAATTTTACAACTCGACGAATATGTTCCTCAGGGAGAGCAGGAGATCGAACGAGGCGACATCCCAGGCCTTCTCGATGAGATTGTGGCGTATGCAGCGGAGCAGGGGATCATTGGCGATGCAGATTATGAAGAAGAGATGCTGACAAGCCGGATCATGGACTGCTTTCTCTCAAAACCAAGTGAAATCAATCAAGTTTTTTATGAAAAATACAAAGTAGATCCGAAAGCTGCTACCGATTATTTTTATCAGCTGAGTCAAAACAGCACGTACATTCAGATGAGAAGGCTTGCGAAAAATATCCGCTATAAAGTGGGCACGGAATACGGTGAGCTCGACATTACGATCAATCTGTCGAAGCCTGAAAAGGATCCAAAGACGATTGCGCTTGAGAAAACGGTGAAAAAGCTGGGCTATCCAACATGCCTGTTATGCGTGGAGAATGAAGGATACGCCGGAAGAATCGGTCATCCGGCACGGGCCAATCACAGGATGATCCGGGTCAACCTTGAGAGCGGAAACTGGCTATTCCAATATTCGCCATACTTGTACTACAATGAGCACAGCATCCTGCTTGCCGAGGAGCACCGCGACATGAAAATCAGCCGCCGGGCCTTCTCGAACCTGCTTGAATTCACCGGGAAGTTCCCGCACTATTTCATTGGATCAAATGCAGATCTGCCGATTGTCGGCGGCTCGATCCTTTCTCATGACCATTACCAGGCGGGACAGTATACATTTGCGATGGCGGAAGCCGAGGAAGAGCATTCGTTTGCCCTTGATGCTTTTCCGGATGTGCAAGCGGCAACGATCAAATGGCCGATGTCCGTCATCCGGCTGAGAGCGGAAAGCAGGGAAACGCTAGCAGATGCCGCAGAAATGATTCTTGATAAATGGAAAAGGTACAGCGATCCAACTGTTGGCATTGAAGCGTTCACCGGGCAGACGCCGCATAACACGATTACACCGATTGCGAGAATGCGGAATAATTTGTATGAGCTTGACCTTGTGCTGCGGAATAACCGGACAGATGAAGCGCATCCGCTCGGTATTTTCCATCCGCATGAAGATGTCCAGCATATTAAGAAAGAGAACATCGGTCTGATTGAAGTGATGGGGCTTGCTGTCCTGCCGGCGCGTTTAAAAGACGAACTGCGGGAAATCGCCAACATGCTGGCCGGCAAGCAGGCTGACGTCGCCAGTTATCATCTGCCGTGGGCAAAGGAGCTTGCGGAAAAGTATCATGGCATTATAAGTGAAGAAGAGGCCGAGGAGATCATCCGCCAGGAAACAGGCAAGAAATTCCTCAGGGTTCTTGAAGATGCCGGTGTTTTTAAACGGAACGGGCAAGGCTCCGAAGCTTTCCGGAAATTTATTACTGCTTTGAATGGGTGAGGTGGAAGGATGAAGATCAAGAAAGAGCATTTTGGAGAAACAGTGGACGGAATAGTGAAAAAGTATACGATAGAGAATGAGAGTGGTTTTTCCGTTTCCTGCTTGAATTATGGTTGCATTATTACGGAAATTCTTGCGCCTGACCGGGATGGAAAGCTGGAAAACGTGGTACTCGGATTTGACAATATCGAAGATTACGAGCAGCATTCACCATACTTCGGAGCAGTTGTGGGCAGGGTGGCCGGCCGGATTGGTGGAGCGGAGTTCGAGCTGAACGGGAAAAGTTATCATTTGGCGAAAAACGAAGGGGAAAACCAGCTCCACGGAGGGAAGAAAGGGTTTAGTGACGTCATTTGGAATGCGGAAGAGCTTGCCGACGGTATCCGCTTTTCCTATTTCAGTGCGGACGGGGAAGAAGGCTATCCAGGCAATCTGAACATCACCGTTACCTATACGGTTACGGACGGGAACGAGCTGGTCATCCGGTATGAAGCAGAATCAGACGCGGATACATTGCTCAATGTGACCAATCATTCCTACTTCAATTTATCAGGGAGCGCAAAGCGCGATATACTGGACCATGAGATAAAGATTGCAAGCGACCGGTTCGCTGAATTGGATAGGAGCCTGCTTCCGACCGGCAACATGCTGGACGTTACCGGCACCTCATTCGATTTCAGAGAGGGGCGGAAAATTAGGAGCGCCCTATCTTCAGACCACCCGCAGCATGCGATTGCAGGCCGGGGTTATGATCATCCATTTTTGTTGAACAAAGAAAGGGAAGTGGAGATTTCAGTTTCCGACCATGAGAGCGGCAGGATGCTTGAGATTGAGACAGACGAGCCGGGTGTTGTCCTGTATACGAGCAACCAGCTGGAAGATGACTTTTTACTGCAGCAAGGTGTGCAGTCACGGCCATTTCTCGGTATCTGCCTCGAAACTCAGGGGCTGCCGGATGCTATCCATCATCCACATTTCCCATCCTTTATGTTGCCGGCTGGACGCAAGTTCCTGTCGGTCACTAAATATTCGTTCGGGATAACAAACTAAAGGAGTCGTGATACGTGGCAACGATCAAAGATATAGCGGAAAAGGCGGGCGTGTCGATTTCCACCGTTTCGAGAGTGCTCAATTATGATTCGACCCTGTCTGTCTCTGACGAAACGAAGAAGCGGATTTTTGAAGCTGCGGAGGATTTATCTTACAAAAAGCGGAACAATCGACGGACAGAGGCGCAAAAGAAGATCGCTTTCGTCCACTGGTATACAGAGAAGGAAGAACTGGACGACCTGTATTATATGTCAATCCGGCTTGGGGTAGAAAATCGCTGCGAGCCGCATGATGTCCAGCTCGTCAAGTTTTTCCAGGACTTTGAAGACCAAGAGTTGGACAACGTCGAAGGGATCATTGCCGCCGGAAAATTCAGCTCTGAGCAGGTTGAAAGGCTTTCCGGCATTACAGAAAACCTCGTATTCGTTGACTTCTCACCAGAAGATGACGTTTTCGATGCCGTTGTTGTTGATTTTGAAAAAGCGGTCAAAAAGGTGCTAGATTACTTTATCGAAAAAGGGCATCAAAAAATCGGCTATATCGGCGGACAGGAAGTGTTCAAAGGGACGACGGCAAGCATTGAGGATCCCCGGGAAAAAACATACAAAGCCTACTTGCAGGAGAAAGACCTGCTGGATGAGAGATTCATCTACACTGACCGATTTACGGTAGAGGGTGGCTATAAGCTGATGAAAAAAGCGATCAGCGAGCATGGAGACGATTTGCCGACTGCCTTTTTCGTCGGGAGTGATTCAATGGCGATCGGCTGCCTCCGCGCGCTCCATGAAGAAAAAGTGGAGGTGCCTCAACGGGTTTCAATTATCGGGGTCAACGATATTAGTGTTTCCAAATACGTGTACCCGCCGCTAAGCACGGTGAAAGTATACACAGAATTGATGGGGGAAACAGCTGTCGACCTGCTGATGGAAAGAATCAGCGGTGAAAGGACAGTCGCCAAAAAGATATTCATCTCAACCCAATTAGAGATTAGGGAAAGCAGCTAACAGCGGGATGCGGAGTATGTACCGCATTCCTCCTGTTATTTTTAGGAGGGAAAAGAATGGGCTGGCAAGCAGTTTATGAAAAATGGAACACATTCGGCGGTCTCGACCCACTGCTGAAAGCAGAGCTTGATGGTATCGCTGGAGATAACGTGCAGCTTGAAGATCGTTTTTGCAAGGTGCTCGAATTCGGCACTGCGGGAATGCGCGGGGAAATCGGCGCGGGCACGAACCGGATGAACGTATACACTGTAAGAAAAGCGGCTGAGGGGCTTGCGCGCTATATCGAAGCGAACGGCGAGTTGGCAAAGCATCGTGGAGTGGTCATCGCCTATGACAGCCGCCATCAATCCCCGGAATTTGCTCTGGAGGTGGCAAGAACGGTCGGAAAGCACGGGGTGAAGGCTTATTTGTTTGATGGGCTGAGGCCGACGCCAGAGCTCTCTTTTGCTGTCCGTTATTTATATGCTTTTGCCGGTGTTGTCATCACGGCAAGCCATAATCCTCCTGAGTACAACGGCTTCAAAGTGTATGGGCCGGACGGCGGCCAGCTGACACCGGATGTCGCAGATGAACTCGTCCGGTATGTGGACGGCGTGGAAGATGAATTGCTGATCGAAGCTGCAGATGAGGAGGAGCTTGTTTCAAGCGAAGTCCTTACCTATATCAGCGAAAGGGTCGACAAGGCTTACTTGGCTGCATTGAAAACGACACAGCTTGATTCAGAGCTCGTCAACCGGGTCGCCGATTCACTGAAAATCGTCTACACTCCGCTGCATGGAACAGGGAATCTGCCGGTCCGCCAAGGGCTCGAGGCATTCGGCTTTAAAAATGTGGAAGTTGTAAAAGAGCAGGAGCTTCCAGATGCCGATTTTTCGACCGTCACCTCGCCGAACCCGGAAGAACGCGACGCACTGGCGCTTGCAATTGAGTACGGCCACCGGTTTGATGCGGACCTGCTAATCGGAACCGACCCGGATGCGGACAGGCTTGGGGCCGCGGTGAAAAATGCAGAAGGAGAGTTTATCGTACTTTCCGGAAATCAGATCGGCGCCCTCCTGCTCCATTACATCCTTCTAAAAAAGAAAGAAAAAGGAACCTTGCCGGAAAACGGCGTCATGCTGAAAACCATCGTCACGTCTGAACTCGGCCGTGAGATTGCCCGCTCCTTCGGCGTTTCTGTTATCGATACATTGACAGGCTTCAAATTCATTGGTGAAAAAATCGCCGAATTTGAACAAAGCGGCGAGCATGCCTTCCTCTTCGGCTACGAAGAAAGCAACGGATATCTGGCAGGAGACTTCGTGCGCGACAAAGACGCCGTCCAAGCGGCTGTCCTCTTGGCAGAAGCTGCGGCATACTACAAAGATAAAGGGCAAACACTCTATGACGGTTTAATGGAAATCTATGATCAATACGGCTATTACACAGAATCACTGCAATCCTTGACACTGAAAGGCCAGGCCGGAGTCGAGGAAATTGCCCGTATCCTCAACAACTGGCGCGAAAACCCGCCAGCGAGCATTGCAAGTATCGAGATTGCGGTCATGGAGGACTACCTTTCCGGAGAGCGCAAAAACATGCGCACGGGTGAGACGGAAACCATCGATTTGCCTAAATCAAATGTACTTAAATTCCACCTGGAAGACGGCTCCTGGTTCTGCGTCCGCCCATCCGGCACAGAACCGAAAGCCAAATTCTACTTCGCCACCAAAGCCGACTCCCCGGAAAAGAGCCGGGAACTGATAGAACAACTGGAAAAGGATGTAATGGCGTATTAAGTGCGGAGGTGCCTTGTTTAGCCCCGACAAGCATAAGCCGAGCCGGGAAGAAGGCGCTTTTTGCCTTCCTCCCGACTTGGCTTATGACCTCGAGGGGCTAGGCACCGGAGCCGGATAGATTAAGTGCGGAGGGCGGCTGACCAGGAGCGACAAGCATAAGGCGGAAACAGGGGAAGGCGCTTTTGGCCTTTCACTGTTTATGCCTTATGACCTCGAGCCCCTGCCGCCCGGAGCCGGATAAATTAAGTGCGGAGGTGCCTCGGTTAGCCCCGACAAGCATAAGACGAGCCGGGAAGAAGGCGCTTTTTGCCTTCCTCCCGGTTTGGCTAATGACCTCGAGGGGCTAGGCACCGGATCCGGATAGGTTAAGTGCGGAGGGCAGCAAGTGCTTAGACACCTGAAAGATCATCTTTTCGAATTCTTCCGGTGTCAAAGGGTGTGATAGACACGTGAAGTTTCGCCTTTTCGAATACCTCCGGTGTCAAAGCGTGTGATAGACACAGGAAGTTTCGCCTTTTCGAATACTTCCGGTATCAAAGAAGAAAGCAACAATTTTTTTCAAGGTTCCCAAGTCTTTTTATCTCGATCTGGTAACTTTTTCTCCTCTTTCACCGTCAAATAGGGAAAGGAGGGGAGCTTGTGTGAAAAAATGGTGGCTTCCGATAATTGCATTTGTCTTAATTTTTTCACTGGCGGGCTGCAGTTCAAGTGAGTCGAGTGATACAGCGAAAAGCATAGAGATGGATTCAGCTGCAGGTTCCGAGTCTGAGGCGAAACAGGAGATGGCAGCCGATACGGCAGAGACTGTGGAAGACGACCAGGTCGTAGGGAAAGAAAGAATGGTTATCCACCGGGCGACCCTCGAGCTGAACGTCAAAGATTTGGAGAAGGATCGAAAGGAAATCGAAGAAAAGACGGCTGGATACGGGGGATACATTGTCGAATCGAATGTATTCAGAGATGATCGGGAAATGCTCAGCGGCATGATGGTGATCCGGGTTCCAGAAAAGCATTTTAAGCGTCTGCTTGAAGATGCTGAAAAAAGGGCCGAAAAGGTAGTAGGGCGGAATGTTTCAGGCGAAGATGTCACCGAACAATATGTCGATCTCGAATCCCGCTTGAAATCGAAGAAGGCGGTGGAGGAGCGGCTGCTTGATTTCATGAAGGATGCCCAGAAAACGGAGGATCTTCTTAAAATTTCTGCTGATCTTGCGAAGGTCCAAGAGGAAATCGAAGTACTTACCGGTAAAATGAAGTACTTGGAGAACCAGACCGCATTTTCGACCGTAGAAATTCATATGACAGAAACCCGGGTCGTCGTGCCAGGAGTAGATGGGCAGAAATTGGACACTTGGGAAAAGACGAAAAAGCAGCTCGCCGTCTCTTTGAATTTCTTGCTTGCAGCCGCTTCAGGCATTGTCGTTTTCTTCGTTGGAAACTTGCCGATCTTCGTGCTGCTCGGATTGATGGGAGCAATGGTATACGGTTTTGCAAGGAGAAAGAAGAAGAGGAGAGAATAAGAATGAGAGCGGGTGGGATTATGCCTGTCCGCTTCCCCATTTTTGAACTAGGCAACGGGATAGGCGATATTCAAGGTTCGCTTGACGCCGGTGAATTAACAGAACTATTTATTGAATTAATGAAATATATGAAAAAGTATTGAATTTCTTTTGAAAGCTTGTCGGTAAGAGCTTTAGTGGAAGGCGCATATTACATAACCGGGAAAAAATCCTTGGAGAAGGAGAGAATCATTTGAAAAAAGCGCTTGGAATTGATATAGGCGGAACAAAGATTGCTGCGGGGATCGTAACAGAAGAAGGGGAGTTGCTTTATCGCTTTGAAGTGGAGAGTGATCCCTCAGATAAAAATAAAATGTTCGAGAAGGTTGTCGAAGCAGCAGAAAAGTCGCTGCAAGCGGCCTCCCTCTCTTGGCGGGATATCGACGGCATCGGAGCAGGTGTGCCGGGAAAGGTGGACCGACAAGCGGGCATCGCCGTCTTTCAGAATAACCTGCCTTGGGCGGGCTATCCAGTGGCCGAAAAACTGCGTGAATATACTGGGGTCGGCCGTGTTGTCATTGATAATGATGTATATGTGGCCGCATATGCAGAATGGAAGGATGCCAAGGCGGGGCATGACGAGACCTTTGTTTATGTGACGATAAGCACAGGCATTTCCTGCTCGATCATCCATAAAGGGGAGTTTTTCAGGGGAGCAGGATTTGCCGGTGAACTTGGACTTGTGCCCGTGCTGTCCAAAGCGGCCGGAGGAGAAAATCAGCCTCTTGAAAAAGTGGCGGCCGGACCTGCAATTGGCCGGGCTGCGAGTGAATGGACCGGAGAAGCAATTGATGCGAAGGCATTGTTCCGCAGGTTTAAAGAGGGAGACCTTCAGGCAATAGAGGTGGTTCGGGAAGTCGCAGATAACATTGCGCAAGGGCTGTACTCGATCTCCTCCCTGCTCGACCCGCACCAGCTTGTATTCGGTGGAAGCGTCATCGTAAACAACCCTTTTTTGCTCGAAATGATCAAAGATCGTCTAAAAAACTATCAATTGCCTGAACAGCAGCATCTGCTCAACAGGATGAGCATCAGCTGCCTAAAGCAGGATAACGGTGTTGTCGGCGCGGGATTGTCTGTCTGGGCATCAGCAGAATGAAAAGCGGCCAGCCCGTTTTCCCCAGGGAAACGGTTCTGGCCGCTTTTTCGATTATTCGTTATCGTGTTTCCAGTACGTATCTTCATTTTTCACCGGGCAGACCGGAAAGTCTTCGCCGTCTTTGAAAGTCGCTTTTTCTCCGGATTGGCAAATATAAGTGCCTTCTGCCGGCACACCCTGGCCGGTCCGGTACAACCGTTCATCTTCCTTCATTTCCAACCCTCCAATCGTCCTTTTACTATTTGCCTTTTAGCAGATTTTACTCCGTACAATACCCGATATTTTCCCCGTTCAATCCGATTCGTTATAATGAGTGCAAGAGTAAATGGAATAGAAGGGGGAAAGCAGATGAGGATTCTAGTCGTGGGCGCCGGGGCAATCGGCGGTTATTTTGGGGGAAGGCTTGTGGAAAAAGGGGAGGACGTCACATTTCTTGTCCGAAAAAAACGCCGCGAGTCGCTCGAGCAAAAGGGGCTTGTAATCAAAAGCATTAACGGAGACTTTACTTTTCAGCCGAAAATGATTTCAACCGGGGACGAGGCGGATTCGTTCGATGCGGTATTGATTGCTACTAAAGCGTATCATCTTCAATCGGCCATCGATGATATCAGACCATATGTCGGTAAGGAGACGATGGTCGTCCCGCTGCTGAATGGCATAGCCCATATGGACGAACTGATTGCTGAATTTGGTGCTGATCGTGTAATTGGCGGAATGTGCTTTATCGAAACGACTCTCGATGACGAAGGAAGGATTCTGCAAAAAAGCCCGTCCCATGACCTGGTGTTCGGTGAACGGAACGGGGAGTCGACCGACCGCATCAAGGAACTGCGGGCTGCATTCGAAGGAACGAAGGCGAATTTCCGTTACAGTGAAACAATCTTGAAGGATATGTGGGAAAAATATCTGTTCATCGCGACATTTTCCGGCATTACCTCGCTCATGAGGGCGCCGATCGGCCCGATCCGTGCAACAGTTGAAGGAGAGTCGGCCATTAAGGATGTCATCGGAGAGCTGATTGCTGTCATGAAAGTATTGGACGCACCAATCACGGATGCTCTGCAGTCGGCTGTTTTCGACAAGATCAGCAGCATGGGAGAAGAAATGAAATCCTCCATGCAACGGGATATGGAAAAGGGGCTTCCTACCGAAGGAGACCATTTTTATCGATCGCTTCTCGCAGCTGCTGCGGAGAAAGGAATCGGGACACCAAAGCTTGCGCTGATTTATGCTAATCTGAAAGTATATGAGAAGGCCAGATTATAAAAGTTTTAAAAGTTGCAGTTGACTTTTCGGTATTGTCTGACTATACTTCATACTAAGTTCATTTTTCAATTGAATAGCGATTCTTATCAAGAGAGGCCGAGGGACTGACCCGATGACACCTCAGCAACCAGCAAATTATTTGTATGGTGCTAATTTCAGAAGAATACAATCTGTATTCTAAAGATGAGAAACGAATGCCGCATATAGCATGCCGAGCCTTCTCTCATCATACGGGAGAAGGCTTTTTCTATTGGAAAAAATTTTATCGGAAAAGAAAGGATGAGAGCAAATGAGCGAAATCGTCATCATATCGGGAAGCCCGCAACACCAATCAAGGTCTGAGCTTGTACTGAAATTTCTAGGTAAGCTGTTGGAGGAAAGAGGGATCAGCGTAACCCATTTGTCTGTCCGGGATGTGCCGCAATCAGTATTATTCGAGGCGGCTTATGACAGTCCGGTCATCGGGGAGATTGCTGAAAAGATCCGCAACGCCAAAGGGGTCATCGTCGGTTCCCCCGTATACAAAGCGGCGTATTCCGGTGTGCTGAAAGCGCTGGTCGATCTGCTTCCGCAGGACATTTTGGAAGGAAAGCCGATTCTTCCAATCATGACCGGCGGCAGCAAATCGCATCTTCTCGCATTGGAATTTTCGTTGAAGCCATTGCTGTCGACCTTGAAAGGGCAGAATCTGAAGGGCGTCTATCTGACTGATATTGACATCGATAAAGAAAGGCCGATTCCCATCCTCGATGTGGACACATTACAGCGGACGAAGAAGCAGCTCGGCTATTTTTTGGAGATCATTGAAAAGCAGAATCGTGAGATACCGGAATACTATACGATTTGAGAAGGCGCCGGTTTTTAATCAATTATGAGATCGACTGACAAATAAAAAATGTGTTTCCGAAGGCGGAATAAATGGATTTAACAAGGTGCCAGACAATAAAATTGATTTGAATCTTGTGAAGTATGCAGCTTTCTTCTTTCCCCAAAATCGGCATTCATGCTATCCTAATCTAAATTCATATGAAGAAGGGATCGGCATGAAGAAGAAAAAACTGCATAAAACGAATGCGATGCGAATTTTGGATGCAGCACATATCCAGTATGAGGTGCATGAGTATCCGTGGAAAGAGGACCGGCAGGATGAAGAAAATGCAGCAGAGACTGCGGGTTTACCGGTTTTCAAAACGCTTGTTGCAGTCGGTGATAAGACCGGTGTGATTGTCGCCTGCCTGCCTTCAATGAAGGAGATTGATCTGAAAGCGCTGGCCAGGGGAAGTGGTAATAAAAAGGTTGAAATGTTGCCGATGAAGGATCTGGAGAAAACGACAGGCTATATCCGGGGCGGCTGCTCGCCGATCGGCATGCTCAAAGCATACCCGGTTTTTATTGAGGCAGAGGCTGAAAATCTGGAAACAATGGTCGTCTCGGCAGGCAAACGCGGGCTGCAGATGGAGATCGCTCCAGCAGATTTGCAACGGGCAACAGGTGGAATGTTTACTGAGTTTGCGACAGAAGGATAGAGTAAAAGCGGCACTACCCTAGCAGGGGAGGAGCCGCTTTTTTCGTGTAGACCGTGGGCTGAAACTTTCTGCATGCTAAACCGTAAAAGAGGGAAAGAAAGGGGAGAGGAAGATGGCAATCACCAACTTTAAGGTAACCGTTACCCCGTCAGTGGCACGAGATATTATCGAACAGAAGATTTTGGAGCGGAATGTAAGCGGGACACTGGTGGACAGCTATACTCGCAAGACAGGCGAGCATGAGATCCATGTGCTGATCCTGGAAAAGTATTATATGAGATCCAGTAACCGTGCTTCCATCACTGCGACAATTGATAATTTTGATGGAACGACAAATGTCCATGTTGTTGCCGCCGGCAGTTCCGAAGGTGTCTTTTTCCGCTTTGATTGGGGAGCTGGGAAAAACTTTGCCGACAGCGTGCAGCAAGCATTAGAGCCCTATGTAATTTGAGGATAAGAAGGTGGATACATGTTTCAAATACCCGAATCGATTGCAGAACTTGGAAAAGAGAGGATTAAGGGCTTTCCGGTTGAGGGATTTGTCTATGGATCCGGTCCGGAACGGCCGGAAATCATGTTAATCGGCGAAGCGCCTGGGGAATTTGAAATCGTTGAAGGCATTCCCTTTATCGGCCGTGCAGGTAAGGAACTGATGAAGTCGCTGGAGTCAATCGGGCTTACCAGGGAAGATGTGTATATTACAAGTGCGGTCAGAAGCAGGCCATATAAATGGGGGAGCAAGAAAGAGAGAGACGGCACGATCGTAGAACGGAAATACAATCGTCCGCCAACCCAAAAAGAGATCCTGGCCCATGCCCCTGTTCTGGATTATGAAGTGGCCCATGTCAGGCCTAAACTCATTGTCACTTTGGGTAATGTTGGTCTTCAGCGCCTGCTTGGCAAGGAGGCGAAGGTGACGGAATTGCACGGGCAGCTTCTTAAAAAGCCGGTGCAATATTTGAAAGATCTGACGGACGTTGCATTTTCTTGGACAAGCGAACGGCATCTCATCGTTCCCACGTTCCACCCCGCCTCCATTTTTTACCGCCCCTCCCACCGCCCGGCCCTTGAGCAAGATTGGCAAAAAATCGGCGAAATTCTGCGAGGAGACTGACCTAGGGCGGATTGCTGTGGTCAGTCTCTTGAATTCCCTCTTTGAAGGCTCTCTCGCTGGTAGTCAGCGATTTGGCTATAGGATTCGGTCAGGCTGCGGGTGAGGCTTTGGAAGATGGGCAGCAGTTTTTGGTACGCTTCCGCAGTATGTTGTTCGGGTTCGTGCCGGTGGGTAGTGCCAATCATGCTGGCAGCCGCTTCCTCAAGTGAATCAATCTTTCCCGTAGAATAGAGCCCCAGTATACATGCCCCGAGACAGGAACTTTCAAAGCTTTCCGGGACGATCACTTCCAGATTGAAGATGTCAGCCATCATTTGCCGCCAAAGAGCCGAGCGAGCGAAGCCGCCGGTTGCCTGGATTTTCGTAACCGGTTCGTCCATACATTCAACCAGTGCGAGCAAGACAGTGTACAGATTGAAGATTACGCCTTCAAGTGCTGCTCTGATCATATGTTCTTTCTTGTGGGACAGCGTTAGCCCGAAAAAGGAGCCGCGTACATCCGGATTCCACAATGGGGCACGCTCTCCCGCAAGATAAGGATGGAAAAGCAGGCCTTCCGCGCCAGGTTTGACCCGCTCGGCGATCTTTGTTAAAACCTCGTAAAGGTCAATGCCAAGTCTTTTGGCCGTTTCGACTTCAGAAGAAGCCAATTCATCGCGAATCCAGCGCAGAACCATCCCGCCGTTGTTCACCGGACCGCCGATCACCCAATGGTTTTCTGTTAAGGCATAGCAGAAGATCCTGCCTTTTTCATCTGTCCGGGGTTGATCGATGATTGTCCGGATTGCTCCGCTCGTCCCGATCGTGACCGCCACTTCTCCTTTCTTGACAGCATTTACTCCAAGGTTCGATAATACACCGTCACTGGCGCCGATGACGAAAGGAGTCGAAGGGTTAATGCCGATTTGCTCTGCCAGCTCCTTGCCCATATCGCCAAAAACAGCTGTCGTCGGCACCGGCGTCGAAAGCTGATGAGACGTAATCCCTGCAACCGACAGAGCCTCCGCATCCCAATCCAGCTCTTCAAGATGAAACATTCCCGTTGCCGAAGCAATCGAATAATCGACTAGGTAGCGACCGAAAAACCGATGGAAGATGTATTCTTTGATCCCGATGTATTTTTTCGCTTTGGCGGCGATTTCAGGATGCTCCCTGATAAGCCAGGTGATTTTGCTTAAGGGAGACATCGGGTGAATCGGAGTCCCGGTCCTGCGGTAGATGCCATGGCCATCCCACTCATCCTTGATTTTCTGCGCCCATAATTCGCTTCGATTATCTGCCCATGTAATGCAACGTGTCAGCGGTCGGTCTTGCTCATCGATGGCAATCACGCTATGCATGGCACTGCTGAATGAAACAAACGACAGCTTCCCCGAACAGATTGCGGCGGCTGTGCTTTTCATCGCCAAGATGACGGCCTGGAAAATTTCCTCCGGATCTTGCTCCGCTGTAGAAATATCAGGTGTGTAGAGCGGATAGCCGATGTTTTCCTGCGCCGCTACGTCGCCTTTTTCGGTATATAATACGGCTTTTACACTTGTTGTGCCGATATCGACACCCATCATATAGTTCGTCAATTCAATTCCCCTCCCGTGAGTTGCTATCCCGCTGCTCCTATTATTATTCGATCGCTCGCATTAGGCCCATACACAACAGCAAGCTTAATCAACTAAAATGCTTATATACAAGTATGGTAACCGTATTCTCTTTTCGGTGACAGCCTTTTACAAAAGAAAGAAAAAAGAGGCCTGTCTCCCGCCCAGGAGTAGTGCGTTAAATCGGCGGAAAACAGCCCCTTTTATTTAACTTTGTGCCGAAACAGTGGCCCGTCAAATACGAATGTATGGTATTCTCCGGATTCCCCCATCGGGCAGGCGTCTGTTTGGGAGATGTCCTCAACAAACTGCTGATCGAGAATCCGGCCGACCCAATCGGCGGGGAGAATATCCTCTCGCACACGAATCACTTCCGCCTTATAACCTGCATCGATGAATGACTGCAAAGCGGAAAGCAACTTTGTCACATCGGTCCAAAGAGGGTACACAGCCTCCAACTTTGCCGATGAAGCGAGTTTTTCGCCCCAGTCGCGGTGACCCTGCAAATACAGGTCTCCAAAGGCGATTGCATCCAGATTGTATTTTTCTTTCAATACGTTTAATTGAGCGAGGAAATCCTCTGTATAGGAATCATATGTGCATCGAATGATCTCAAGTGGGATGCCGAGTGCTTGTGACTGCTGCTTGATTTTTTCCGTATCTTCGTCATGGGCAAAGGTGCGCCCAGTCTCTTCCGGTACGGTGGTCAGCAGGCATTCAACCTGTTGCCCGTCCTTTATCAGTTGGTGATAGGCCATGCAGCTATCTTTTCCGCCGCTCCATGACAAGGCAATATGTTTCAAATAAATCATCCTCTCACGAAAAAGTATACCGGTGCTTCCGTACGATAACAGGGGAGAAGTTGTTCCCGGTTCTGTTACCCCATTCCCGATAACTGCGAATCAGACCCCGGGCAGGAACCTCGATAGCAAGTAGGCTGTGGTAAATGCAGTAAGCATCGCAGCGGTGAAGATTGCATCCATTTTTGAGTAGGCGGTAGGGTAGAAGTAGGTGCGTTTGGCACCCATCTGGTATTGTTTCGCCTCCATCGCAACTGCAATTCGCTGTGCCCTGCGGATGCTCTGTGCAAACAACGGTACTGTATACAGCTTCAGTCTCTCATAGTAGCCCCGCACTCCGCCGGAAAAATCTATGCCCCGCACCTGCAGCGCATTCTTCCTTGTCTGCAGCTCCTCTGCCACAACCGGCAGCAGCCGGACGGAGGCGATAAAGCTATAAGCGTATTTGGAAGGCAGCTTGAACTGCTGCATCATCGCATAGAAGAAAAGAACAGGACGGGAGGTCAGCAAAAAGGCAAGCCCGAGAAATCCAAAGGAAAGTGTTTTATAGCCGAGCAGCAAACCGTAATAAAAACTCTCCTCAGAAATTTTAATCAGACCCCATGACCACCAAACCGTTTCCCCGCGCCCGAATAGCATCATTGTAACTGCCGAGGAAAAAAAGGAAAGTGCCATTGGCAGCGACAAAAGCAATAGTTTCCGGAAAGCATATCCGCTGTTTCCGTATAAAAGAATTCCATACATGATCATTTGATACAATGCAAAACTGTAATTCTGATTGAAAAGCACAACGAGCAAAAGAAAGAAAAACAACATAAATTTCAAAGCGGGATTTACGCGATATAACCATGTCTCCCTATTAGGTGTAAACCAATCTGCCAGCATCATCCCGCTCCTTTCCCGCCTGCTTTTTCACCAAAGCCAATTTTCCATCTTCAATCGTCCAAATCTCCGTTGCAAAATGTTCAACAATTTGCATATCATGCGTAACCATGACAATCGCGGTGCCGTTCCTGCGCAGCTCCTCTAGCTTTTCTAGCATAAGGAATGTATTCTGCGCATCCTGGCCGAATGTCGGTTCATCCAAAAGCAAGACGTCCGATTCCCGTGCAAAGGCAGTCGCCACGCTCAGCCGCCGTTTCTGGCCTGTAGATAATTGGTAAGGATGCCGCTGCCCGCTTACGGGAAGCCCGAACAGAGTGAGAAGATCTCGTACCTTCCGATCCGTTTCAGCTTCGTTCAAACCGGTCAAACGAAGCGAAACAGCGAGCTCCTCATAGACGGAATTGGCTATAAACTGGAGTTCGGGATTCTGGAAAACGAGCGCCAGTCCTTCGGGCAGTCTCTTTTTCTTTTTCCGCCAAATCAGAGGTTTTCCGTTAAGTTCATACAGTCCCTCTGTCCGCAAGAGCTGCATGAGTGAAAGGAGGAACGTGCTTTTCCCGGCACCGTTATCACCGATAATCGTAATCCACTCTCCTGCATCGATCTCGACATGAGGCACACGGATTTTCTCTGATTTTCCCCTGAATCCGGAAAAGTCCTCCAGCCTTACAACCGTCTTTAACTGTTCTGGGGCTGTGCTGCTTCCCAGTTCCAAGTATCGGGGGGAGTGGATGTAATCGTCCCAGACGCCGGGATACCAGATGCCATACTCAATCAATTCCTGCCTATGTTTGCTGAAAATCGTATCCGGCTCTCCATCGGCAATCACATCCCCATCATGGTTGAACAGCACGACCCGATCAACCCAGTCCGCAATCCTTTCAATCTTGTGCTCAACGATGATGACCGTTTTCTTATGGGTGACGTCTTTAACAGACTTCCATATTTGCTCGGTGCCTTCGGGATCGAGCAATGCCGAAGGCTCATCCAGAAACAATACGTCGGGCTCAAGAAGAAGTACTGAAGCAAGCGCCAGCCGCTGCTTCATCCCTTGGGAAAGTGTCTCGATCGGCGTATGCAGTTCAAGCGAGCCGAGTCCTGTTCGGTCCAATGCCGTTTTGATCAGCGGCTCCATTTCCTCTCTCGGCACTTGCAGGTTTTCAAGCACGAACGCGAGCTCCTCATCCACAAACGGCATGCAAAATTGCGTGTCCGGATCTTGAAAGACAAATCCCCATGAATCCGGCACCATGATCGATTCATATTTTAAAGGCACTTCAATCGAATGGGGGAGGATGCCGCAAAGCACCTGTAGAAGTGTCGACTTTCCGCAGCCGCTCGGACCAAGCAGCAGCACCTTTTCCCCTTGTGAAGCAGCAAAGGAGAGATCCCTAAAAACTAGGGAATCCTCTCCCGGAAATTTCAGCCTCAGATTTTTAACACTGATTTTCCTTTTGTTTTCCAAATTGAACACCTTCTACTTTGCGACCGGTCTGTCAAGAGCCTCATATTCTTCCTTTGCGACAGGCCGGATCAGATTGGTGACGCCCGTCTCTTCAAGTGCACGCACAATCAAGTATGCAAATACGCCGGTGAAGAGGAAGGCACTGACGACGCGCAGCCCATATTTTACAAACAGGGCCCATAGCTCCAAGTTGGCATATCCGTAAAAAAGATCGAGGAAAAAGCCGGCGAAACATGAGGCGATTCCTGCAAAACCGGCAACTGCCATGCCGAACCGCTTATAGCGGAAAGCTGCAAAAAGCAGCTCTGCGCCAAGCCCCTGGACAAATCCATAAATAAGCACTTCAATTCCATGGCCGATAAACGCTGAAAGTCCCGCTGCAGCTATGCTTGACAGCAAGGCAACACCAGGTTTGCGGATCAGCAGAAAGGCAAATGGCGCAACCATGAACCACATGCCATAGATAAGCTGGCGCGCAACGGGCAGCGCTGGCTTGATTACCGTGTATAAATCATCCCAGAATTTCATGATGATACCGAAAACAACACCGATCATGATAGTGATCAATAGATCGGTAAACTTTAACTTTTTCACCCATCCCAACCCCTTTTTCTTTGTTTTCTTACAAAAAAGGCCGTCTGAATGCACAGACGGTCGAGAAGGGGCCCCTTTATGATCAAAAAGATCAATTTCTCTACGCTGGCATTACCCAGATCAGATTAGCGGTCAGCAGCGGATTCATCTGCTATCTCAGCCTGATTCACTCAAGCACCCGGACGGACAATTATGTAATTAGCCCCAGTATATCGGAGTTCTATTGATATATCAATCCCTGTTTATAGTATACTTGCTTGAACAGGGGGGATAGAGAATGAGATATACCATTCGCAAGGCAGCAAAGGAAGATATTCCGCACATTCAGCGAGTTGCACAGGAAAGCTGGGGAGCCACTTATGAGGGAATTATCCCGAAGGAAATCCAGAAGCGATTTTTAAGCTCCGCTTACAGTGATGAATCAATGGAGAGAAGGGTCAGTCATTCCCTTTTGCTTGTTGCTGAAACAAACCGCAGCATCGTCGGCTTTGCCAACTTTTCACCATTGCAGGATGGAGGCAAGGCGGAACTTGGTGCGATTTACCTGCTTCCGGAATATCAGGGAACCGGCATAGGCACTGCCCTTCTTGAGTCAGGAATCGGGCATCTGGAAGGTGTAAAAGAGCTGTTCATCAATGTCGAAAAGGAAAACAAAATTGGCCTGACTTTTTATCATGCGAAAGGTTTCCAGGTCGTCTCAGAGTTTGATGAGGACTTTGATGGACATATGCTGAAGACAATCAGAATGAAAAAACAAATGAAGCACGCTGAAGTGAGCTAAATCTTTTACCGTTAACCCGTTCTTCTGGCATGGTGGATTTAGTAGTTGTAAGTACTTGTGGGGAAAGTGAGGCAGACAGCTTCTGCAGCTGTCCGCCTTTCATTAGGATGGTTGCTTCTTCTCGAAATGGCTTGCCAAACTCAAGACAAAAGCAAGTATAAATATAGCCAGCGAACCTGCCGATACTATATTCCGCTGACCAAAGCCTGTGAAGAAGCTGACAAACAATCCTAGAGAGAAGTTAGCACCCCACATAAGCATAGCCATTGCCAAGCTGCCGGCAACAAATTTAATGAATTGTGTCAATGCGTTCCCTCCTTAAAGCTCAAACGACAAGTTCACTGGCTCCTCTTGAACCTCTCCTTGGATCTCGAGATGGGTAGTCGGAGTTTTTTCATCAACAATGTCAAATTTGCATTCATCAAGCCAGACTGTTCCTTTACCTGAAAGCAAGATCCCGAAAGCAATGATTGAGCTTTTTTCAGGAATATCCAATACAACAGAATGCAGGTTCCAATTGTTCGAGCCGATAATTGGCCGATTGCTCATGTTGTCGAATTGCAGCACGTCTCCAGAAGCATCATCGATCCTCATCCACAAACCGCAAAATCCTTCCACGCCATCCGTCTTTATAAAAGCCGAGAGCTTCAGCCTCTTGCCGATAAACTTTTTCGCCTGGAATTGCTGCATGAGCGTAGCGAACTCACTGTCCTCCAGTACGGTCCGGGACCGAAGGCAGGCAGACCGTTTTCCTTGGTGTACAGTGACAGCATCGAGCTTAGCTTCATAGTTTCCAGGATGACTGCCGGTTAAGAACCAGCCTCTGATTTCGTTTTCCAATTCCATTGAAATTCCTCCTTTATTGTAATGTGTCAGCAGGTTCATCG
The DNA here is from genome assembly GCF_057657925.1 of Lederbergia sp. B243.17. Classification (NCBI taxonomy): domain Bacteria; kingdom Bacillati; phylum Bacillota; class Bacilli; order Caryophanales; family Bacillaceae; genus Lederbergia; species Lederbergia sp. B243.17. The sequence continues at coordinate 19,787 of NZ_JBWBKF010000089.1, read as the reverse complement.
ATCGCCGATATTCACCCGGCGGCATGCCGTACAGTTTTTTAAAAGCACGGGAAAAAGATTCCGGCGTACTGAAACAGCAGTGAAAAGCGATATCGATGATCGGTGTGTCAGTCTCCAGCAACAAGATTGCCGCGTTTGTCAGCCTTCTTGATCTGATATAATCTCCGATCGTCATGCCGACCACTCCCTGAAAGACCCTGAGAAAATGATATTTGGAAAAGCCTGAATGTGCGGCTACGGACTCAAGCGGGAGCGGTACATACAAATTCTCCTCAATAAAATCTATAGCCTTTTGGATATATGGTTGATGGGACACCTCTGCACCTCCTACTTGATACGATACTAAATTTCATCATGCCATTCATGACTTTAATTGCGAAACTGTAAGGTGGGCGGGAGTTTCGTCCTGCCACTTTCGGATGGTTTTCCGAATATTTCCTATATGGGGGAGAGAAATCCGCTATAATCAAGAAAAAAGATAAAGGAGACAGCGAAATGAAAAAGCTTTTATACGGCTTGCTCTGTTCGCTCATCATTATAGCAGGCTGTTCGGCAAAGGAAGAAAAGCCGGTGGCAAAGGCAGACAGCGGCCAGCAGACGCCAGTTCAAAAACCAGAGAAGGTAGAGGCTGCTGCCTATGAGCCGAAAGAGCCGGAGTATTATGAGATAGAAGGACTTGACCGGGAACTGACTGAGATCGAGAAGAACCTGTTGAGGAAACCGGGCCCATATAGCGGAGACCAGTACGATGAGCAAAAGCTCAATGAGGCACTTGATCAGCTTCCGGATGATTTGACTGCAGAGCAATATTTGGAGGAAATGTTGCAATTGCTGTCAGAGGATTATTATGAAGGGATGAATACCTTTCTGTTTTTCGACACTGCAGTAGACGTGGAGGTTGATAGACCGGATGAAAGCCTCGACTCGCCAACATTAAAAACAGCCCATTATGCGATCTTAATAGATGCGAGCGGAAGCATGAAAGCAGCTTCCGGCAACAAGACGAGAATGGAGGCTGCCAAAGAAGCGGTTAAGGAATTTGCCGGACAAATTCCGGAGGACGCAACGGTGTCGCTCCGTGTATATGGTCATAAAGGCTCCGGCAGTGATGCGGATCAGGCCCTTTCCTGCAGCAGCACGGAAAACTTTTACTCGGGGCAGTTCGATGATGCGGGCTTCAAAGGTGCGCTGGACAAGGTGCAGCCGGCTGGTTGGACACCGATCGGTCTGGCCTTGCAGACAGTTAAAGAAGATATTCCGCCTGACGCAACAGAAGCAGTCGTGTATGTAGTCAGTGATGGCATTGAAACATGCGGCGGAGACCCGGTAAAAGAGGCGGGAGCACTCGTTTCCGGAAATATTGAAACCGTCGTAAATATCATTGGTTATGACGTAGACAATGAGGGCCAAACTCTGTTGAAAAAAGTGGCCGATGCCGGGAACGGAGAATTCACGTATGTGAACTCTGAAAAAGATTTGAGACGATATATGCGTGCGCAATATGAGGAAATCCAAAAAAGCTGGTGGGAGTGGAAAGAACAGGGACAGGAGAAATCGATTGAAAAAAAGAAAGAGCTTCAGGCTCTGGCCAAGGGAACAAAAGAGAGCATGCAAGCCAAGTCCTTGCAGGAAAGAAAACGGATGAAAAAGGCACGTGAATACTTAAAGACCCGTTTTCCAAATACGAGCCACGCCATCTATCAGGTCCGAGTTCCACTCATCGAGAATCAGCTTGAAAAATATGACTATATTACGAAAACTGGTCTTGAGCTGTATAGCGAAAGCACAAGAAACGGCCATGAAAACTATAACGAAATTACAAAAGAGGGTCATGAGAAAAGTGCAGAATTTGCGAGGAAGAAGCATAGAGCACCCAGAGATTAGTCCAAGAACCTATTAAGAAGTAAAATAGACCTGCACCCAGGCGTCTGCAGGTCTATTTTATTGGACTGGCAAAGCGGTAATAATATACCGGTCTGGCGCATTCCCGACATAGGTGAACGGATAACAGGTACTGATGACCAGCTCCTCCCGTCCAACATTAGGCTGGATGACAGTCCTATCGTCTGCGCTGACGACCTTCGTGGAGATGACACGGTATGGAAAATTGCCATATGGGAGCTTTACCACCACATGATCACCCTTCTCGATTTCACCCATCCTCCGAAAAACCGTATCTCGGTGGCCGGAAAGAACAATTTGCTGTCCTTGTTGAGGTAAAGCACTCCCTGTATAATGGCCAACCCCTTTTTCCAGTTCCTCTTCACTCGTACCTTCCACAATTGCCAGTTCGGCATCAATTTTTTCAATCGAAAGCAAACCGATTGTTTCGCCAGCTTCCGGCTGGAATTCATCCTTTGTGTTGTAGAGCATGGTAGGCGCAGTATCGGGTTTTGGAGTGATATCAAGCATTCTCTTCGCCTCCTGCAAACTCTCCTGTTGCTCTTTTTTCGCCTGGATAAATTGAATCCCGCCATATATAAAAGCCAGAAGCCCGCTGATGAGAAACAATAAAGATAATCTTTTCACTATCCATTCCCCTCCTCTGATGTTCATTATAATGAACATCTGTTTCTTTAAAAAACACAAGATAGTAAGCAATCAGGAGAGATAACGAGAAAAACAGCGCTTGTTGTTCGTTATTAAGAAAATATCGTTCTATTTGGGGTTTTTCAAATGGAGGACTATTGTCATATACTCGAGTCACAGGGTAGTTCTTAATAAAGAACAAGGCAGAACAAACCTGAGAACGAACATCGGTTGAACCTTCTTTTGCCCAGCAAAAGAATTTCAATAAAAAACAAAAAACAGGGAGGAAACAAAAATGAGCATTAAGAAAAAATTGGGTTTGGGCATCGCATCCGCAGCACTGGGACTTTCACTAGTCGGTGGAGGTACATATGCATACTTTAATGACGTAGAAGTGAATAACAGCAGCTTTGCAGCGGGGACATTGGACATTAACGTTACCGGAAAGGATGCTGAAAACGCGATTATTAATGTTACCAATATCAAACCAGGGGACACCATGCTTAGAAGCTTTAACTTAAACAATATCGGTTCTTTGGATGTATCAAAGGTTCTTTTGACTTCCAAATACACTGTGAACGATGCAAAAGGCGATAACGCCGGGGCCGATTTTGGAGAACATATTAAAGTGAAATTCTTAGTAAACAAGGACAAGAAAACAGAAGTCGTTCATGAAACTACCTTGAAAAAATTGAGTGAGACAGATGTTGTAGAAAGAGACTTGCTTGGATGGATTCTTGGTGGAGAAAATTCTGGACTTAAGGCTGGTACAGTGGATAATTTCTCTGTGCAATACGAATTTGTTGACAACAAAAAAGACCAAAATATTTTCCAAGGCGACTCCTTGAAGCTAGAGTGGACGTTCGATGCCAAGCAAACAAAAGTTGAAGCGAAATAAGACAGCTAGGTGGGGCCCACCCCACCTTTTTCTACATAACCCCCAGCAAAGGAGGGACCCCCAATCCGAAAGTTAAGAATACGAACCTACCGTGATAGAAACAGGAAGCTCCGATTTGCCGGAAAGGCAACTGCCTTTTGGTATGTGGCAATACTGGCCCTCATTTCAATCATCTCACCAACATTTGCAGGCTTCACAAGTCAGGAGGATATAGAAATTGAAATCCAAGCAGACACATGGCCGGTTCCTTGGGCACAGACGGATGTAGTTCTAACAATTGATGGTCAACCTCATGCGGAGAGTTGTGGTGAGGTAGTAACTTTAGAGGCTGTGGTCACTAATATCGGAAAATATGAATCAATTGAAGGAGATATCCATGTAAGCGGGATGGCAGACGATGAGATAACTCAGCTGGAACCCTTTGAGTCTGAGTCAATAACATTTAGTGCAGAGGCGCCTTCGGTTATTACAGTTATGGCTGCTGACTCTGAAGGAAGTGAAATACTATCAGACTCTATTGAAGTTACTTGCCCGCCTCCCCCTCAAGATGCCTGTGGCCAAGAAGGAATATCAGCAGTTGACACAGCAACAACAGAAAACCAACCATCTTCTGTTAATGAAAACGGTGTTGAAGACTCTTCATCCTGCCAGCCTCAATCACCAGAAAGCAGCGACGTTATAGGTGGTGAAGCTGAGGTAAACGAGGACACAGCCCCTGATTCTCCAGATGCAGCAGGAGATGATAAAAAAGCTGAAGCCCCTAAGGAAGATGGCAAGACGGATGACAAAAAAGAAGAAACAAAAAAACCAGAGCCAACCGAACAGCCAGTACCGCCAGTCGACAATCCAACTGAACCGACTCTGCCCGCTACAAATGAACAGCCAAGCCAGCCAAACCCGGAACCAGTCGGGCCAACTCCAGAACCAACTGCCGTAAAGGAAGGTGAATAATATGAAGAAAGCAATGAAGTGGGGGAGCAATCTCCTTACGGGTGTAATGTTCCTCATTTTTATCGTAATGCTGTTCATGGTGATTTCCTCGAAGGCAGCGGGTGGGGAACCGCAGTTTTTCGGATATCAGCTGAAGTCTGTTTTATCGGGATCTATGGAGCCGGGAATCAAGACAGGTTCAATCATCGCAGTGAAGCCGGTCGAGGAAAAGACGAAGTTTATGAAGGGCGATGTTATTACCTTCTTAGAAGAAGACAATATGCTGATCACGCACCGGGTAATTGACGTTGTTAAGAGCGGTGAGTATGTAATGTATACGACGAAAGGGGATAACAACAAAGCCGCTGATATGGATCCTGTCCTCTCCCAAAACGTAGTTGCAGAATATACAGGATTCACAGTGCCTTATGTCGGCTATTTCGTCAATTTTGCCCAATCGAAAAATGGCAGCGTGCTGCTGTTGATCTTGCCGGGACTGCTTTTGCTCGGATATTCGGCGCTGACGATTTGGCAGGCGATTTCCCAAATCGACAAGAAAGCTTCTGAACCGGTGAGCGAGGCAGCCGAAAAGGTCGTATAAATAGCGAAAGATGGGAGCAATCCCATCTTTTCGATAATAAAGGTGGGCAGAACATGAAAGGAATTCGATATATTGCATTGATAAGCGCCTGCACGTTGCTCCTTGCTGGTCTATTTTTCATCAGAGCGCAAACGACTGCAGCCGATGTAAAGACGATCAACTTGTCCGTCCGCCCCGAGAAGGTGCTGTTTAATGTGGAAAATATGGCTCCTGGTGATTGGGCGGTCCGGGACTTGGCCATCATAAACGATGGAGAGTCGGACTTGCGCTATCAGGTAACGATAAAGTACAAATCCGGCAAAAAGCTGTTTAAGGAAATGAACTTGGAAATTAACCAGGGAAGCAACTCCCTATATGGTGGAAAGCTAGCCGATTTCAAGAAATTGGAGCCAAGGCAGCTGCAGCAAAACAGTGAAGAGACCTTAACCTTCCACGCAGAATTCCCGCCTGAACTCGGCAATGATTTTCAAGGAGCGGAAACGAAATTTGATATTGTCATTAGTGCTGAGGAGATAAAGGGCGGAGGCGGAGGTACACCAGGCACGAATCCTGAACCGCCGAAGACTGGCGCTCCAACCGATCCAAGCACACCGACAAATCCAACGAACCCGACAACCCCTACTGATCCAACAGATCCAAAACCTGGCGAACCTGATCCGGATAATCCGGACACAGAAACGCCGTCCGTCCCAGATGATGGAGACCCAGACGGAGAAGGCCAGCCTGGGCAAGATCCTGATGAACCTGAAAAGGATGGCGACGATCAGGGCGATGATAAGACCGCGTTGCCGGGCAATAACAGCGGCGACGGCGGAAATTCTGGAGTTGGAACAGGTGGAAGTGCCACTGCCGCAGCAGGCACAGGACAGCCATTGCCGAATACAGCGACAAATATGTTCAATTACATGCTTGGCGGCGGAGTGCTTATCTTGCTTGGTCTCGCCTCATTGATACTTGCGATGCGAAGGAAAGCAGGAGGCAAAACATTATAAAAGAGAATTGGCGGCGATCAGCCGCCATTTTTTAATTCAAATAAGAAGAAAAGGATGAGGGCATTGGCAGTGCGCGCAAATAAAATCTTTTTTTTTCTGGCGATACTTAACTTTTTCGATGGGGTAGCCACCTATTTCGGCCTGCAATCCTCTATAATAGAAGAAAGCAATCCGCTTATGCTTATGGTCTACAATGCCGACCCGTTTTTCTTTCTCGTCTTTAAGACAAGCTTTTCCCTGATTGTGCTGCTGTTTATGTTTATTGACAGGTTAAAGAACAGCACGTGGGTCGTCGGCCTGGCAGCTGCAGCCTCGCTGTTTTATTCAGTCATTGCTGTGCTCCATGTTTTTTGGATCGGAAGTTGTTTTACATAAAGTCGAAGAGGGGGTTGTCCGTTTGAAAAAAATCATCATGATTGCGGCCGCGCTTTTGCTCGTTGGCTTTGCATTTTCACAAAAGTCGGCAATGATGGCTGCAATAGAATCCGGCAGAGGGACAGCTATCCTGATCAGCATTGTATTTGTTGCTTTGCTTGTATTCTTTCCAGTCGTTCCTTTCGCTGTGATTGCAGGATTGATCGGCTCGGTGTTCGGTGTGCTTCAAGGGACAGGCATCAGCTTAGCGGGCGTCATGCTTGGTTCCATTGCAATGTTCTGGATGGCAAGATACGGCTTTCAGGAATGGATGGAAAAAATCCTACGGAAATATCCGAAGGCAAGTGAATATGAGGGGTATTTCGAGGAAAATGCTTTTCTCAGCATTCTTGCACTAAGATTGGTCCCAGTTGTTCCTGCCCCGCTGCTGAACGTATTAGCAGGGATGAGCACCGTCCGCAGCCTCACATTTTTTGTCGCGTCTCTGCTTGGGAAAATTCCGGTTGTCCTCATCTTCACACTGGCGGGGAGTGTGTTTACGGACAGCAAATGGAGTGCGATCGCCATCTATGGTGTCTATTTTTTATCAATCATGATATTGATGACAATCTATTTCTACCGCAAACAAGATGAGGCAAAATAGAAAACGTTCTGTGGCGAAAGGGCCGACAGAACGTTTATTTTTTTTCTAATTTCCATTTATTGAACTCAATGAATTCCTTGAACTCCTGCTTGGATACGCCTGAATTCATCGCTTCCAGTACTAGTCGTTTCCATTCAAAGTCTAGCTCATCTGGAGCAATCACTTCTTCATCCAGTAGGACATTTACAGGTACATCCAGCACCTCAGATACCTTCTCTAAAAAATGAATTGAAGGATTTTGTTGTATGTTGCGCTCAATTGAACTTAAATAAGATTTGGCAACCCCCGCTTTTTCTGCTAGCTCTGAAAGCGACAGCCCTTTCTGCAGTCGATACTCCCGAATCCGTTCACCGATCATATAGAACACCTTCCTTCGCCTGAATTATAGCATATAACGAAGAGTATGTTCCATTTGCAGAACAGAAAAACATCCGTCTACTCCTTGCTCCTGATAGAATGACTGCGAAAAAATTCTTGAATCTCCTTTGGATCCATCCCAGCCTGCATAGCTTCAACGATGAGCGCAACCCACTCTTGGTCTAACCCTTCCACAGTAATTGCGACGACGTTCTCCATATGAACCTCCCGAATGTGAAGTGCATATTCAGGCAACCCAGCTTCCCTGGCTGCAGTTTGCAGCTGTAGGCCTGTGGCTTTGCGCATCCGCCTTTCGGTCAGAATTGCCTTTATTCTCAATACCGCCTTCGAATAGTTGTTGACCCCATTCTAAATGAAACCCAGTCAGTAAAACGTAGAAATTTGTCGTGATGAATTAAACAAATAGGTTGCTTTTTCAGCAAAATCTATATGAACGGGTGTCGAAAACTTTTATAATAAACTGAATATTAAAATACAAGTGAAAACAAATGTGAGTTCATGAAGAATTCAGTTTGTTACTGTCGAACATTTGGTTAAGAGAGGAGGTCAGTCTGTGAAAAAGGAGGCTTGGCACGGGAGCATGGTGAGGAATCTCTATGTCTGCAGGTGCAGTCTCTGTATGGGGTATCGAGATCGGTTTAGGCCTTGCAATTACTTTGATAATTGAAAGCAGGGCAATCTAGTATCAACATTTGTTACATAGTTGAGGGGGGGGAACAAGGACATGCGATCTAAGATTTTTATTACTTTCTCGTTGCTTATTTTGATACCACTTCTAATTATAGGGGCTGCTGTCCACCAAATATTTGCAGTATCGAAGGTTGAGGAGGTTACAAGTAATACGGAAAGTTCTATAAGACAGTTAAACAATAATCTTGATTTAATGATAGAGGATGCATCCAGATCGACTTTATCAATTCTTTATAACACACAATTGATCCAAATTTTAAAGCAACATCAATCCGCAGAGGATAAAACATACCGAAATCATGACCAGCAGACAGCATTTTCTTTGTTTCTTTCAGGAATGGTTTATAAGAAGGAGCAATTTAATGGCGTTCATGTGATTGCAAATAATGGCCAGGTTTTCAGCCATATGGGCGAAACGAAGGTGAAGGGGCAGATTAATCTGCAAAAGCAGAGTTGGTTTAGACAGGTGTTGGAAAGAGATGGGGCTTGGTCCATCTTTCCTGAAGATAATCCTGATTATTATCTCAATGAATCTAACAAATACATCAGTTTTATGAGGCTGTTAAAGGACCCTGCTAATCACGAAATGATAGGCATTGTAAAGGTGGACTTTTCAGCGGAGTATATGGATCGCCTAACATCTCAATTGCCAAGTGCCCATTGGCAAATCCTGCAGGAAGGGCAACCGCTGTTCAACAATCCGATGCATGATCTGGTTACGGTCTGTGGCATGGGCGATGGCTGGATTAAGAATGATGTAACCAAGGAGCAGTATCTATGTATGAGTGATGTCTCTACAAAAACAGGAATAGAGATTAAAACAACCATACCTAAGAGCTATATTTATAAAGATGTTTGGAATTTTGACCGTCTATTGGGATTCATCATTCTTGTCTGTTTACTCGTCTCATTGGTTTTGTCGTATTTTGTGTCAAACCATTTAATGCGCCCATTAGAAAATTTCAAGACGCAAATATTAAACCTTCAAAAGGATAAGCCTACCGGGAAGCTGGGTGTAAGTTCACATAAAGATTTTGCGTTTTTAGGCGATGCCTATAATGATATGTTGATTGAAATTCAGCAACTTGTAGAAAAAGTATATGTGCTAAATAAGAAGAATGCAGAATCGGAGTACAAAGCTTTGCAATTCAGAATGGATCCTCATTTTATCTTTAATTCACTTGAAAGTATTAATATGGCTGCTCTGCAGAAAAGGGAGTTTGAAATTTCGGACATGGTATCTGAACTCGGCAAACTAATCAGGTATCGGTTGAGAAGCGATAATGAGTTCGTCCTATTAAAAGAGGAGCTTGATTTTACAAAAACCTATGCCTCCATTATGCAGAAACGTCTGGCTGAAAACTTATTTGTTCTCTGGAATATTGATGAACAAGTTCCGTCCTATCAAGTTCCAAAATACATTTTGCAGCCTCTCATAGAAAATGCAATTTTACATGGGTATGAAAACGGAAAAATGACGATTATTGTGGATGCAGTAGAGAATGCAGGCCGCCTATATATTCAAATACAGGATAATGGTTCAGGAATCTCCAAAGAACGATTAGCTGCTATAAAAGAGACATTTGTTTCCCTGGTATCTACTAAAACTGACGATGGGAACAGCATTGCATTGGAGAATATATTTCAACGGATTAAATTGATTTATGGAGATTATGGAGAAATGCATATTGAATCGGATGCAGGTAAAGGTACAACAGTTACGCTCATAATACCAATATTGGAAGGTGGAAATTATGAAAAAGGTCATGTTGGTTGAGGATGAGAAAACGATCCGGGCAGGTCTGAAGATCTTGTTGGAGGAAGTGATAACTGGCTACAGGGTTTTATGGGAAGCCGAAAATGGAAAGCGGGCATCGGAGATTATTGCTATCGATATTCCCGATCTTGTAATAACTGATATTAGGATGCCGGAGATGACTGGATTAAAGTTCATCACACTCTTGAAAACAAAATATCCACAGGTTCCAGTCATTGTGATCAGTGGCTATGATGACTTTGCGTATGTCAGAGAAGCACTGAAATTAGGGGTGAAAGATTATTTGCTGAAGCCGATTAATAGAAAAGAGCTTGCTGATATCCTCGGAGTTCTTTTCAATGAGGGAAATGTGAATCGGACTCCGGAGGACTTGGGGAGCGAGCCTTTATTAATTAGAAACATCAAAGAGTTGATCCATAAGAACCTGGGCAACGATCTGTCGCTAAATTTTATCTCAAGTGCCTTGAGTATGCACCCGAATTATATCAGCCAACAATTCAGCCTGCATACGGAGATGAGGCTTTCCGACTACATCGTAAATCAAAGAATGGAGGCTGCAAAGCATCTTCTCGTAACAACAAATTTAAAAATATATGATATTGCTCATCTTACAGGTTATAAAAATCCTAAGCATTTCTCATCTGTTTTTAAAAAGGTAAATGGAAGAACACCACAAGAATACAGAGAAGGTCCTCATTAGTATTCTCTAATATGAAGTTTAGAAACCATTTCTGAGGATTGATGTATATTAAAACGCTTTCACACCTTATACACTGAGAATAAAGAAAGGGGGAAAAACATGAAAAAGTACCTGATTGTTATTCTTGCTTTATGTTTATCCGTTTTAGTAGGTTGCAGCAGCGATAAGGCAAGCAAAGACAAAAAAGTCGAGCTGACCTTCACCACTTGGGGCGGAGACCAGCATATCGCGATGTATGAGGAACTGCTGAAAGACTTTTATGAGGAGCATCCCAATATTAAAGTAAACGTCGAATCAATTCCTCATGGAGATTATCAACAGAAGCTATCCGTATTAGCGGCAGGAAAGGAACTTCCGGATGTAGGGTGGGTTGCTGAGCGGATGGTGCCGCAGTTTGTGAACAATAATATTCTCACGGATCTGTCAGATGTCGTAAAAGAAAAAGACTTCGATTTTGACGACTACATTCCGTCTACATTGGATTTATGGAAACATGATGATAAATTGCTGGGACTTCCATTCTCGACCCCGCCGATGATTATGTACTATAACAAGACGATGTTTGATGAAGCGGGACTTGAAACACCAACAGAGCTTGCACAAAAGGATGAGTGGACGTGGGAGCAGTTTGAGGATAGTGCAAAGAAACTATCTTCAGGAAGCGGCTCGAATAAAAAGTTCGGTGCAAGATTATTTAACGAATGGACCAATTTTGCGACGATGCCTTCACACACGCTATCATATGGAGGAAAAATCTTTTCAGATGACATGAGTGCATTTGAGTGGAATTCCCCTCAAGGTGTGAAAACATTTGAAATGCTCGACAGAATGATGTTTACAGACAAATCACATGTGCCTCCGGGCGAAAACATTAACTTTGAAAGCGGAAACGTTGGAATGTTTACGTTCATGTACAGCTATATTGCCAACGTCCGAGATATTACGGATTTTGAATGGGATATCGCTCCGCTTCCAAAAGGGCCTGAAGGAAGGGTACCGTTGCTGGGGCAAGCTGGAATCGCAGCATTTACAGGCAGTAAGCATCCTGACGAGGCAAAAGAATTACTCAAGTTTTTGAGCAGCAAACAGGGAATACAAGCGCAATCCGCTTTCTTTGTCCCACCAAGGAAGAGCGTGCTGGAATCAGAGGAATTTATTAATGTGCCGAATAACCCGCCAAAGGAGTCAATCCAGTTGGCTGTTATTGACCAGATGAATAATGGATTTACCTACCCGCTGCATGAGGATTGGACAAAAATCGAGGGTGAGATTGTAAAAGGATTCGATAAATTGTTCTCTCACTCCGCCTCTCCGGAAGAAATACTGAAAGAGATGGAAACAAAAGTAGATGCCATCTTACAAAAATAACAAGCGGAGAACGGAACTATCCGTTCTCTATCATTTTATGAGGTGATTTCAATTGGATACGAGCCTGAAAAGTTTAATTGAGGAAAAGGATATGGCGATCATTGTTAGCTTGCCTGAAAATCGAGTTGATTTAGCGGAAGCAGCCATCGAGGCAGGGGCAGATGCAATTAAGCTTCATATTAATGTCGACCACCGGGCAAGCGGGAATACGTTTCATGGATTGGAAGAGTACAAGGATACTTTTCATGCAATCAGACAGCTTTATACTGGCCCGCTTGGGATTGTACTAGGCGATAATGTCAATGAAGTAAATCAAGTAGATACCAGTAAATTAAAGAATATTGGCTTTACGTACTTCTCTTTATATTCAAAGGATATCACCTCTGATCTATTGCTTCAGAACAACCTTGAAAAAACTGTGGCAGTGGATCATTTGTTCAAACCGGAGATAGGCAAGGTCATCGAAAACTTTGATATTCAGGCTGTGGAGCTGTCGGTCGTTGAAAAAGAGGATTACGGAAAACCGCTCAACTTTAATGACCTTATTTTATATAAAAAATATAGGCTTGTTACAGATCTCCCGCTAATCATACCATCCCAAAAGAAGCTGGTACCGAATGATATGAGACCCTTGATGGAGGTTGGAGTAAATGCGGTTATGCTCGGCGCTGTGACGATCGGAACGACTGCGGAATCCATCAGGAAAACCGTCAGTGACTTCCGGAAAGTCGTCTGAAACTAATATACGCTAGGAATGATGATATGAAGAGCTTGAAACTAACCAAAAGTGGCTGGAAAGATGCCTTGACTGGCTGGTTCTTTATCGCTCCGATGTTTTTAGGATTTACAGTTTTCATGTTCGGCCCACTTGTATACTCTTTTTTCATGAGCCTGCACGATTGGCCGTTACTGGGAGAATCGACTTTTATCGGCTTAGAGAATTACCGCAACATGCCCAGCGACCCGTCCTTTGTAAATTCTCTGATCGTTACCTTTTTGTTTAGTCTGGGTCTTGTTCCTCTGAACATCATCCTCGCACTTCTCTTAGCAGCTTTATTAAAAGATAAGTTTTTTGGCATATCTTTTTTCAGAACTGCCATTTTTGTCCCGGTTGTCACATCCCTGATTGTTTGGGCAATCGTGTGGAAGTACCTTCTTGCTCCTGAGCTTGGGTTTATCAATCAAGCTTTAGGCGCATTTGGTATTCAAGGTCCATCCTGGCTGCTAAACAAGTCGACAGCACTGCCGGCGGTAATCATTATTAGCGTTCTGAAGAATGTCGGATTGAATATGATCCTGTTCTTAACAGCCATGCAGCAGGTTCCTGATGAATTGTATGAGGCTGCAGAACTTGATGGAGCTTCTCCGGCGAAAAAGTTTCGGACGATCACACTTCCACTCATCACCCCTACTGTGTTTCTAACGCTGATCATTACCACGATCGGGGCAATGAAAATTTTTGGGCAAGTGTATGTCATGACAAAGGGCGGTCCGAATGAGTCTACAAAAGTATTGGTCTATTATATCTGGGAAACTGCCTTCAAGCTGTTTGATATGGGCTATGCCTCTGCGTTGGCGTTCGTTCTGTTCTTTTTGCTGCTGATTTTCACATTGATTTCCTGGGTCGTAAGGAAGAGGTGGGTGTTCTATGAAGAATAGGAAAGCGATTGTCATTAAATACGTCATATTAGGCCTTATTACTATCCTGATGTGCGGACCTTTACTATGGATGCTGTCCACTTCATTAAAAGAGCCAACAAGGATATTCACTCAGTTTTTTCCGAATCCAATCAGATGGTCAAACTACTTGGAGGTTATTCAGCAGGGAACATTTCTAAAACAGTATTGGAACAGTATTTATATTGCTGCAATCGTAACCGTATTCGTTTTGTTATTTTCCTCAATGGCTGGTTATGCATTTGCGAGGATAAATTTTCCGGGAAGAAATGTTCTGTTCATCCTTTTGCTGAGTGTGATGATGATTCCACCAGAGGTGACGATTATTCCGCTGTTCTTGTTCATGAGGGATTTGGGGATCATTAACACGCATATCCCGTTGATTATACTTCCGATTTTCGGAGCACCGGGTGCGTTCGGGATTTTTTTGATGAGACAATTCTTCTTGCCGATACCGAAGGAGCTGGAGGAGGCAGCCATCATGGATGGCTGTTCGAAAATCAGAATCTATTGGAACATCACGCTGCCGCTGGCTGTGCCTGCATTGGCCACCTTGACAATATTCACCTTTTTGACGAATTGGGATGAGTTCCTGTATCCGCTGATTTTTATAAACAGCAGAGACTTAATGACGCTGCCGATCGGTCTTTCATTGTTTACGGATGAGACAGGAACAGCATGGCATCATTTAATGAGTGCTACCACTTTAGCGACAATACCGTTATTAATCATTTTCTTTTTTGCCCAAAAGAAATTTATTGAAGGTCTGACAGCAGGCAGTGTGAAATGAAGAAGCATAGGAGGAAGGAGAAAATGAGTTTGGAGAACCTGTATTATTACCGGCGAAGTAAAAAGGTTGGAGATTCAAAGATTATTCGGGATGTTATCATTTATGGAGCCACAGCCGCTGGGATAGCTGCAGCTGTCCAGGCAAAAAGGTCAGGGTTGTCTGTAGCGGTTGTTGAATTTGGCAGGAAAATCGGCGGGATGTCAGCTAGCGGACTCGGGGCGACCGATCTGGGTGCTGAGGAAGCGGTAGGCGGACTTTCACGGGAATTTTACCGTGAACTCGGAAAATATTATGGAAAAGATGAACAGCATAAATTTGAACCTAAGGCTGCACAGTATGTCTTCCAAAAGTGGGTACAAGACCATCAGATAGAGGTATATTTCAATCAGCATCTTGCAAATGTGTCATTGGAAAATGGAAAGATCTCCGAAATTACGATGGAAGATGGGTCTGCCTATAAGGGGCAGGTTTTCATTGATGCCTCGTATGAAGGAGATGTAATGGCAAGAGCTGGGGTCTCCTATTTTGTCGGAAGGGAGTCAAACGCAACTTATAAGGAAATATACAATGGGATTCAATTCGGCGGGCCCCATCACAAATTTGAAAAATGGATAGATCCTTATGTCGTCGAGGGCGTGCCATCAAGCGGGCTTCTCCCCGGTATCGCGGAAGTTGAGACACTTGGATTTAACGGTATGGGGGATAAGACCATTCAGGCTTATAATTTCCGGATTTGCTTGACGAAAGAAGAGGACAACAAAGTACCTTTTCCAAAGCCGGAGAACTATGATGCAAATCAGTACATGCTCCTTCTAAGATATATTCACGCAGGCTATTGGGATGCGATGAATCTTCATACTATGCTACCGAACGGAAAGTCGGATTTAAACAATTTCGGAGGAATTTCAACAGATCATATTGGAATGAATTATGAATGGCCAGATGGCGATTATGAGAAGCGGGAAAAGATCTTCCAAGAACATGTTACTTATAACTTAGGTATGTTATATTTTCTTGCGAATGATTCGCGTGTTCCACACGACATAAGGGAAGAGGTCTCACAATGGGGGCTGCCTAAGGATGAGTTCACAGACACTGGGCATTGGCCGCATCAATTGTATATCCGAGAGGCTAGGAGAATGCTCTCTGATTATGTGATGACGGATCGAAACTGCCTCGGGCAGGAAGAGGCAGAGGATTCGATTGGTCTGGCCTCTTATCAGATGGATTCCCATCACTGCAGACGTGTTGTTATTGATGGCAGGGTTGTGAATGAAGGGGACGTTCAGATTCCAATCTCGCCTTACCCTATCTCCTACCGCTCCATTCGGCCAAAAGCGGAGGAATGTACAAATCTGCTTGTCCCTGTATGCGTTTCAAGTTCCCATATAGCGTATGGATCGATCCGGATGGAGCCGATTTTCATGATATTGGGACAGTCCGCCGCAGTGGCTGCGGAAATAGCAATAAAAAACCGGATCAATGTACAAGAAGTGAAGTATGATGAATTAAAAGAAGAGCTGATCAAAAACGGACAGGTTGTTGAATGGGACAGTTCCATTCAATACAATCCTGTTGAAAAAATGAAAGAGACATTTGGAAAAGAAACCACCATCAGAAAATAACAGTGAATTATAAGAAACCTGGTATGAAGTCCAGGTTTCTTTTTTATTAGATTGCGTAGTAAATTGAAATCTGCCCTAGACAACCCAGGTATATCCATGATATTCTATTATAGTTACTTAGGGTAACTAATTATAAGGGCGTGAGGATGATGAACCTGCAGGAAGATCTGTTTTTTTATTATAAAGAGATGTACCGGCCGTACATAAATCGGCTGAATGGCGTGCTGGCACAGTTTGAACTGTACAGTTCGCAGTGGCTCATTTTGGATCTTGTCAGAGCGAAGGGCCCGCTTGCGCTTGTCGACATTGCTGAAAAGCGCGGTGTTGAGAAACCAACAGTGACGCGAATGATAAGACGTCTTGCGGAACTGGGGCTTGTAGAGTTTGTTGCCGGCAAGGACAAAAGGGAAAAGATGACGCAGGTAACTGCAAATGGAGAAAAGCTATGCGCGGAAATCCGGCTGAAGATCGAAGAGATGCAAAATGAAGCATTGATCGGGATCAGTGAGGAAGAACAAAGAGAAGCTGGCCGTGTACTCGCTCGGATCCGTAAAAATCTAATAAAGTAAAGAAGGTCTAGTATGGAGAAAGAAAAACTTTGGACAAAGGATTTTATCATTATTTCAGCATCGAACTTTTTTCTAATGCTTGTTATGTATTTGCTCATTGTAACAATCGGCCCGTATGCGACGGAGCAGTTCGACGCACCGACGAGCATGGCGGGTCTTGTCTCCGGAATCTTTATCATTGGTACATTGCTTGGCCGGATCATGACCGGGCGGATTATTGAAGGTATCGGCAGCAAAAAGATTTTGATGGTAGGCTTAGTATTCTTTTTGATTACTACGTCTTTTTATTTTTTCGCCAACAGTTTGCCAACCTTGCTCATTACACGGCTTTTGCATGGTTTCGGGCTCGGAATCAGCACGACTGCAACAGGTACGATTATTGCGCAAATCATCCCGCCGACAAAGCGTGGAGAAGGTATCGGCTATTTCAGCCTGAGCACGGTTCTCGCTACGGCAATCGGTCCATTCCTCGGGATTCTGCTCAGCCATTCGGCGGGCTACCGCGTCATCTTTGTATTTTGCCTAGTTCTTGCTGCAATCAGCTTTGTCACATCAATCCTTGTAAAAATGGAACATGAAGCAGCAGCTGTTCCAAAAGTTGCACAGGAGAAAAAGAAGGGCGGCCTTTTGTCCAGCTTTATCGAACCAAAGGCACTGCCGATTGCGATTATTACGCTTATTGTCGCGTTCTGCTATTCAGGGGTGCTTTCTTTCGTCGCCTTCTATGCTGAAGAAATCAAGCTGGTAGATGCAGCGAGCTTCTTTTTCCTTGTCTATGCGATTGCTGTACTGTTCTCCAGGCCGTTCACCGGCAAATTGATGGATGCAAAAGGTGCGAATGTCGTGGTTGTACCGGCGCTGATCATTTTTGCTGCGGGCATGTTCATCCTGAGTTCGGCAAGCCATGGTGCGACTTTGCTGCTTGCAGGGGCGGTCATTGGTCTTGGGTTCGGCAATTTCCAATCATGTGCACAAGCGATTGCCATTAAGGGAATTGATCCTCA
Source organism: Lederbergia sp. B243.17 (assembly GCF_057657925.1). Taxonomy (NCBI): domain Bacteria; kingdom Bacillati; phylum Bacillota; class Bacilli; order Caryophanales; family Bacillaceae; genus Lederbergia; species Lederbergia sp. B243.17. The sequence goes on along the minus strand of NZ_JBWBKF010000089.1, from coordinate 2,241 downwards.
TCGCCTCGGCTTGGCAACATCGACATTTTTTATTTTCTTGGACAGTGGTTTTGGATTTGGCCCGTATCTCTATGGCCAAATTTTGCCGCATACCGGCTACAGCCATTTATACTTTGCCATGTCCTTTGTGATTCTTGGCGCACTTGTCCTTTATTATTTCCTTCACGGGAAAAAGGAAAGAACAATCAGAAAATCTGTGCTTCAAGAAAACGTTGGTCAGTAATAAAAGGCTCCCTCTAACAAGAGGGGGCCTTTTTTGCTGATTTCTTCCATGTTCATTATTTCACTTAAAAGATGAATGGAGATGCCGATAAAAGAGGAGAAGAAATCTGAACAAGGGCGTGAGAGAATGGGGAAGAGCCGGAAGGTCAGTACAAAAATAGTGATAATGTTAGTGCCGGCACTGTTGTTTTTATTCTTGGCAATAGTTGTCTGTATGTATTTCAATACAAAAATTTCTGTTGAAAGAACAATCGGTGAACAGGCTGTTCATCTAGCGAATCATGCAGCTTCTTTCATTGATCCGGATGAATATGGGGCTTTTACTGAAAGCCTGGAGGAAGGAAAGATCTATAATGATTTGCAGGACCAGTTGAATGATATACGGGTCAAGTCGAACGTCCTTTATATGTATACAGTTGGTTTTCAAAATGATCAGCCCGTAGTGTATGTTGATGGGATGGAGGATAAGGATGCCTCAGAAACCGGTGAAGTGCTTACTGGGATTTCAAAGGAAGATCTTCAAGACGTACTAAAAGGAAAAAGCAAGACCTATCCAATCATTGATGATCCGGTTTATGGAAAATCAAAATCTGTTTTAGTGCCGATTAAAAACGGAAATGAAATAATTGGTGCTCTCGGTGTCGATGTGGCTGCCGGAGAAATAGACAAGGTAACAGGAACGGTTATGAAATCATTGATGCCGATTTTCAGCGGGATCATATTGATCATTATTTTTTCTGTCTTATTCTCTTTAAGGATATCTATCAATCGGATTTTGCGTCCGCTCGGACCGCTTAAGGAAAGTGTTGAGCAGCTTGCAGACGGACAGTTGTCCCGTTCAGAGGAAACATTGGCAGCACTTGATGTTAAAAGCAAGGATGAGATTCAGGATTTTGCCGTTGCATTCAAAGGTTCTCTTATGAAGCTTTCAGAGATGATTGAGAACATGAACCGTATGGCGGAACAGCTTTTGGATGTATCAGGGCAGTTGCAGCAATCCTCAGGAGCCGTCCGGGAGGAAAGCGGAAAAATAACGAGTGACATTAATAAAATTGCACGACGGGGCGATGCGCAAAAAGAATCGATGATCGAATCTGTGAAAGCACTCGAGGAGATGACAATCGGCATTCAGTCAATTGCAGATTCCTCTACAAATGTCGCGGCCGCCTCAAACGATATGACGGAAAAGGTGCAGAAGAGCAGCAGTGAAGCGGCAGTGGCCATTGATCAAATGAAGGACATTGAAAAGTCTGTTCTCTCGACAGACCAGTATGTAGAGGAGCTGGCAGAAAGCTATAGTCACATCGAGACGATGGCAGAAACGATAACCAGCATTACGGAACAAACAAATTTACTCGCGTTGAATGCTGCCATAGAGGCTGCGCGTGCGGGAGAAGCGGGCAAAGGGTTTTCCGTCGTGGCAAGCGAAGTGAGAAAGCTTGCTGAAATTTCCCAGCAATCTGCGGGTGAAATAACGGAACGTATTCAATCCTTTAAAGAGCTGACAGGAAAAGCCGCAAAGGAAATGGCAGAAAGCAAAGAAAAGACAAAGCTTGGCACGGAGCTGATCGGAAAAATCGATCAATCTTTAAGGGACGTCTCTCTTTTGACAGAAGAAGTGAATGGCAGAATTCAAGATGTATCCGCCGTGACCGAAGAGATGTCCGCCAGTTCTGAAGAAGTGCTGGCGGCAATGGAGCAGAATGCAAGCAGCATTGAGGAGACTTTTCAAGAAACGCAGACTGTTGTTCAATCAACTACTGTCCAAACGAAAACGGTTGATGGCATGGCAGAAATGGTTGTCAGATTGAAAAAAGCTGCCCATGCGTTGGAAGCCTCTTTGAGCCATTTTCAAAAACAGGACTAAACAATCGGAATGAGGCTGGGACATAACTAGTCTCTAACCAAGAGAAAGGTGAAATTGAGCAAGACAATTTCACCTTTCTCTTTTTATTGTGTATAAATTTAGGATCCACTTGCTGTGTTGGCCGTAAACTTACGTAAGTTCACGGCCATTAA
>NZ_JBWBKF010000087.1:0-575 GCF_057657925.1 Lederbergia sp. B243.17 | reverse complement strand
ACAGGCGCCTCCGCTTTTCTCTGTCCAGCTCCGAGCGGCAGGGGCTCGAGGTCATAAGTCAAGAAAGGCTAAAGGCTGAAAAGCGCCTTTTTCCTTTCTCGCCTTATGCTTGTCGCCCCTAGCGCCGCCCTCCGCTTTTCCTTGTCCAGCTCCGGCGCCTATCGGGCTAGCAAACTTCGGAAGGCCGCCTACGATAAGTCAACATCGACTCCTGCGTCGTCGTGTTTCCTTTATCTCGTTGGCTTTCCTCCAGTTTGTACGCCGATAAACAGGCGCCTACGCTTTTCTTTGTCCAGCTTCGGCGCCTATCGGCTTGCAAACTTCGGAAAGCCGCCTACGATAAGTCAACATCAGCTCCTTCGTCGCTGTGTTTCCTTTATCTCGTTGGCTTCCCTCCAGTTTGTACGCCGATAAACAGGCGCCTACGCTTTTCTTTGTCCAGCTCCGAGCGGCAGGGGCTCGAGGTCATAAGTCAAGAAAGGCTAAAGGCTGAAAAGCGCCTTTTTCCTTTCTCGCCTTATGCTTGTCGCCCCTAGCGCCGCCCTCCGCTTTTCGTTTAATGCGTAGCTTTTACC
>NZ_JBWBKF010000086.1:0-57322 GCF_057657925.1 Lederbergia sp. B243.17 | reverse complement strand
AAATGGAGGATTAGCTCAGCTGGGAGAGCATCTGCCTTACAAGCAGAGGGTCGGCGGTTCGATCCCGTCATCCTCCACCATATTTATGCCGGCCTAGCTCAATTGGTAGAGCAACTGACTTGTAATCAGTAGGTTGGGGGTTCAAGTCCTCTGGCCGGCACCACCATTTTTTTCGGTGGGGTAGCGAAGTGGCTAAACGCGGCGGACTGTAAATCCGCTCCCTCCGGGTTCGGCGGTTCGAATCCGTCCCCCACCACCATTTGAAACTTATGCATAAAGCATAAGGAAGAGAGACATACTAATAAATGTTATTGGGCTATAGCCAAGCGGTAAGGCAACGGACTTTGACTCCGTCATTCGTTGGTTCGAATCCAGCTAGCCCAGCCATGAGCCATTAGCTCAGTTGGTAGAGCATCTGACTTTTAATCAGAGGGTCGCAGGTTCGAATCCTGCATGGCTCACTCTCTAAATACAGAAGTTGTCTTGTTTATTCAAGGCTTCTTTTGTTTTTTGTGATTCTGGAGAAAACAGATAGAAATTTACAGCTTATCACCCCAATTTCTCAAAATTGGGAGAAGCAAGCAGTTCAAGGAAGCGAAGGATTGAGGGAGTGAGCGTACAACCGTACGTGACTGACCGAGAGACAGAGCTGATCCAGAGATGTGCAGCTTATCACCCAAGTTTCTTAAAATTGGGAGAGGCAAGCAGTTCAAGGAAGCGAAGGATTGAGGGAGTGAGCGTACAACCGTACGTGACCGACCGAGAGACAGAGCTGACGCAGAAATGCGCTGCTTATCACAATTTTAAGCGGAAGTAGTTCAGTGGTAGAACATCACCTTGCCAAGGTGGGGGTCGCGGGTTCGAATCCCGTCTTCCGCTCCAACATTATGGGGCCTTAGCTCAGCTGGGAGAGCGCCTGCTTTGCACGCAGGAGGTCAGCGGTTCGATCCCGCTAGGCTCCATTCTTCATGAAACCAGTATTTTGCCAATCGGCAGAGTGCTGGTTTTTTTATTTGGTAAAAATGCTGATCGCTAATCATCCCTTGCCATTTCACAGGGCAAGGGATGAAGAGAATATTAGGAAGCCGTGGATCAATGGCGATTCAACCAGCTTTCAAGAGAGTGAATCGCGAACCCTTCAAACTGTTCGCAGTCTCTAAATGAATATTGAGTTCTTTGGAGCTGTTCCTCCATATAAGCATCATTTTTCCCGGCGAATGACAGATAATCGCCTTCCAAGGATGGGGCTGTTTCTATGCCGATCCGCACTGGTTTTCCGGCTCGTTCGGAATAGCCGATTTCCTCTTCTGACAGTTTGATGATACCATTCTGTCCATTTGCTTCGTTTCGGTAGGCCATAATGGTTACTGCATCCGTTTGATCAATGAGCCATTCAGATAAGATTCCTGTTCCGTACAGGTTTGAAAAGTGCCAGTCATCAAACCAAAATGGAATATCGATGCCGAGCTGCAAGCCGAGCCTTGAGGATTCAAGAGAGGCGAGAGATATGCTCCGTTGATATTGCTTGACGATTATATCGTTTGCTGTATGCCACCGTGGGAGAAGATAGGGTTCAATATCCAGGTGGACGCCTTTAAAGCGTTCCTCTCCGTCAGAGCCCGCCTGGTAGTTCTCCAGCCAGCCAAAGAAGGATTGGATCGGTTTTGTTGAAGTTGCCCAGTTTGGAGCTCCGTCCAATGCATGCACTTCGATATTATTTTTGCTTGCTTCCCTGATGAAGTCATGATAGATGGCATCAGGAATATCCTCATTGATTTGCAGGTAGAGCGATTTTACATGATGCTCAACGAGAAATGACAGGATTCTTTCAGGCTGCTCAGCAATCTGAGAGGTGTCCCAAAGCCATGTTGTGCGCGGCAAGTCATTTTGGGCTGCCAGCAATGGTTTTTCCTTAAAACCGACTGACACGAGTAAAAGAGCGGCGGACAGTAAAAACAAGGTTGATTTTTTAGACATGAAAAGGCTCCTCACTCCCAGGAAAAATCGGTACTGCACCTTTATTATCGGCTGTTTATCCCTAAGTTACATATTCCCGTTTTACATAAGGAAAAAAGCGAGCATCGCTATGGGTGTATCGCAATTGCATAACTATACAAAGAAATGTCAAGTTGAGCCACTGCTTAGAAAACGGTTACAATGTGGGGAACAGACATATTAAATTGCTATTTTGACAGAGAGGTAGAGGGGGAGCGGGAAAAATGGATAAGCCGATTACTATACTTGGTGTGCCGATGGATCTGGGTCAGCAGCGGCGTGGTGTTGACATGGGACCAAGTGCAATCCGTTATGCGGAGTTGGTGAAAAAGCTTGAGGCACTAGAGTTTGATGTAATTGACTTGGGGGATGTTTCGGTAGAAGCTGGCGGACATGAAATCAACCTGCTGCCGCAGCTGCGCAATCTTGAAGCAATAGCCATGACAAGTGAAAAGGTGGCAAAGCAGGTCAGCGGGATTGTCGCAGACGGGAGAATGCCGCTCGTGCTCGGCGGAGATCATAGCGTGGCAATGGGAACATTGGCAGGGCTTGCGAAAAACAATCCGGATCTGGGGCTGATCTGGTATGATGCACATGGCGATCTGAATACCGATAAGACGTCGCCTTCTGGTAATATTCATGGCATGCCGCTTGCTGTAAGTCTTGGTCTTGGCCATGAACTGTTAACCAATATCGCAGGATTTGCCCCGAAAATAAAGCCGGAAAATGTCGTGCTGATTGGTGCCAGGGATTTGGATCAGGGCGAGCGCGAGCTGATACGGCAATTAAAGATCAAGACGTTTACAATGCATGAAATTGATCGTTTAGGGATGACCATGGTTATGGAGGAAACCATTGAGTACCTGAAAGAAAAAACGAATGGTGTCCATCTATCTCTGGATTTGGATGCACTGGATCCCCATGATGCACCCGGGGTGGGTACGCCGGTAATTGGGGGTCTCAGCTACAGGGAGAGCCACTTGGCAATGGAGATGCTTGCCGAGGCACGTATCGTCAAGTCACTGGAATTTGTTGAAGTGAATCCGATCCTTGATGAGAGGAATCGGACAGCTGAAGTAGCTGTTGCACTGATTGAGTCGGTGTTGGGGGATCATTTGCTATAAGGCACAAAAAAAGCAGTGCATTCATGCACTGCTGCTTTGTTGTTCAGTAATTAAAGCATGGTATTTATTTAGAAGCTTGTCCAACTTGTCGCTGACCCTAACCACCCGATCATCAACAAAAGAAGAGGCCAATCCCAGTGCTACCATTTCTGAGCGCAACTGTTCGATACGATATAGAATCTCTTCCGCATTCACAGGGGGCAAACCTCCATCCCATCCATATTTTAACTATTATATACCCCAATTCTAATAAAATCAAACCTGTTTTGTGTGATTTTTGCTACAATAAAGGAAGAGCTATTTTTAGAAAGCCTTATATTCTATTTTTACGGTTTGTACAGTAAAACCTAATACGGAGGCAAGGGAAGAAATATAAGCGGGGCGGAGAGAAAAAAATGAAACCTTTCATTTTTTGAAACGTATGGAAGGTAACCGCAATGGGGCGGAGGTATAGAGAGAAAATGGATGCGATTGTTAACCAAAGAATCAAGCAAGTGCTAAAGGGTGACCAAGATGCATTTGGGGAAATTGTGGAATTGTATAAGGATAGGGTCTTTCAATTATGTTACCGTATGCTGGGGAATCGCCATGAGGCGGAGGATATTGCCCAGGAAGCCTTTGTCCGGGCATACGTGAATATACACAGCTTTAAGCAGAACCGCAAATTTTCCACATGGATTTACAGGATTGCGACCAATCTCTGCATCGACCGGATACGGAAAAAGAAGCCGGATTATTTTCTGGATGCAGAAGTGGCAGGAACCGAAGGGCTGACCATGTACTCACAGATCGCGGCAGAAGGAAAAATGCCGCACGAAGAAGTGGAGACACTGGAGCTTCAGGAAATCGTTCAGCGCGAAATATTGCGCTTGCCGGACAAATACAGGACAGTCATTGTTCTGCGGTATATTGATGATTTGTCTTTGAATGAAATAAGTGAGGTACTCGAGTTGCCTTTGGGAACGGTTAAAACTAGAATACACAGAGGGCGTGAAGCGCTTCGAAAGCAGCTGCACAATATGTAGGAAGGGTGAAGCAAAAGTGAAGACATGTCCTGAAGAAATCGTTCTCTTCATGCAAGAATATTTGGATGGTGACTTGTCTCATGATAATGAGCAGTTGTTAAAGGAACACTTGCAGAAGTGTGAAGAGTGCCAAAAGCATTTCCAGGAGTTAAAAAGAACCGTTGCTTATATCAAAAGCAGTTCTTCTATAAAAGTTTCAGATGGTTTTACTGCCGGCGTCATGGCTAGGCTGCCAAAAGAGAAAAGCAGTATGGGGGCAAAACGCTGGATGCGCAGGCACCCTTTGCTTGCCGCTGCTTCCCTTTTCATCATTCTGATGGCAGGCAGTCTGTTCGGTATGTGGAATGAAGATCAAAAATTTGCCTTTACAAAACAGCCGGACCTTGTCGTTGAAAATGATACTGTAATTGTTCCCGAAGGAAAAGTGGTTGAAGGGGACCTTGTCGTCAAGAATGGCAATTTGCGGATCGAAGGAGAAGTAAATGGGAATGTCACTGTGATTAACGGTGATAAATATATGGCATCGGCAGGAAATGTGACAGGGAATATAGAAGAGATCGACAAAGCGTTTGAGTGGATTTGGTATAAAATCAAAACGGCAAGCAAGGATCTTGTGAAAAAGATAAATGAATAGGCAGGGGCTGCGCTTGCAGCCTCTTTGTGCTGGAAATAATGTCGGAGGTCGAAATATCGAAGCGGCAGACACTTGATGCATGCTATTGCATGAATAGGCGCGGGCGAAAAGTATATGTTATAATGTAAAGGTTATATGATTCCATTTTTACGATGGGTCCTTTGCTTTGATCAAATAAATGGAGGAAAGAAAATGCCGTTTGCAGACCTACCCCTCTTGCATTATTTGTCCCGCATAGTGGATATATTCCTCGTATGGTTTGTTATTTATAAGTTGATTATGGTAATACGCGGCACAAAAGCGATTCAACTTTTAAAAGGGATATTTGTCATTATTATCGTATGGTTAATTAGTGATTTTTTAAATTTGAATACACTGCACTGGCTGACGCAAACAGTGATCACCTGGGGGTTCCTGGCGATCATCATTGTATTTCAGCCTGAAGTCAGAAGAGCGCTGGAGCAGCTGGGACGAGGCAAGTTTTTCGCAAGGAGCGGCATCCAGGAGGAAGAAGAACGAAAACAGCGGGTCACTTCGGTCATCGATGCAGTGAACTATATGGCAAAACGGAGGATCGGTGCCCTGATCTCGATAGAAAGAGAGACGGGAATGGGCGATTACATAGAGACGGGTATTCCGTTGCAGTCACTCATTTCGTCTGAACTCCTGATCAACATCTTTATCCCGAACACTCCGCTCCATGATGGGGCAGTGATCATTCAAAAAACGCAGATTGCGGCGGCCGCATGTTATCTGCCGCTGTCCGAAAGCGCCTTTATCTCCAAGGAGCTTGGAACAAGGCATAGGGCAGCGCTCGGGATCAGTGAAGTGACGGATTGCTTGACAATTGTCGTTTCCGAGGAGACCGGAGCAGTTTCTGTCACCAAAAACGGTGAGTTATACAGAGACCTGTCCAATGAGCAATTCCATGATCTGCTGGAGAGAGAGCTTATATCAGAGAACAAAACGAAGCAGTCTTCCTCATCCAGATGGAAAAGAAGGGAGAAGGCCTGAGATGAATAAGTTTATGGACAATCCCTGGTTTATCAGGATTATTGCATTAGCCCTGTCAATCCTTTTGTTTGTCTCCATAAATGACATCGGGAAGGGCACGGAAACAAATCCGAATGGCATGGAAAGCGTTGATTCGGAGACAATTCCCAACGTGCCTGTCAGGTTATATTACGATGCTGAAAACCTTGTCGTCACCGGCATACCTGAGACGGTCGATATAAAGGTGGAGGGCCAGAGAAGATTTGTGGAGGCGGCAAAACGCCAGCGGGACTTTGAGGTATATATCGATTTATCCGATGTGGAAATTGGCAAGCACCGTGTGCCGGTTTTATATAAAGATATATCGGAAAAGCTGAAAGTTAAGGTGGAACCGGGTTATGCGGATATTTCCGTCCAGGAAAAAGTAACGGATGATTACCGCGTAGAGGCCGAGTTCAACAGGAGCATCCTGGCAGATGGATTCGAGGCGGATAGCCCGGAAATCTCTCCAAAAACGGTGAAGATCACGGGAGCAAAAGATGTGATGGATCGGATTGCCTATGTGAAAGCAACAATAGATGCGGGCGGATTAATCAGTGAAACGATTAAGAAGGATGCGCCGGTCAATGTGCTTGACAAAGAATTGAACAAGCTTGATGTAATTGTACAGCCTGGTTCGGTATCTGTGACAATACCGGTTAAAAACCCAAGGAAAACCGTTCCCGTCAAAATAAAAACGACTGGAAAGGCCAAGGATGATATGACGATCAGCAGCATGACTTCTGAAATTAAGGAAATTGTCATATTTGGCCGAACTGACACGCTGGAGGCAATCAAGGAAGTTGAAGCCGTGGTTGACATTAGCGATGTCAGCGGAGATACAGAGAAAGAGGCATCGATCAAGCTGCCGGCAGGTGTCAATAAGGCGATGCCGGAAAAAATAAAGGTCAAAATCAAAGCTGATCAAAAAACGGGAGAAACAACCCTGAACGATGTGCAGATCAAAGAAACGGGACTGGATCCCAATCTTGAAATTAAAATTCTTGATCCGGAAAGCGGGAAAGTCTCCGTTACGGTGACGGGGCAGAAGACAGACGTTGAGAAGGCGGCAGCTGCCGGAGTCTCTGTTACCATGAACGTCAGCGGGCTGGCCGCCGGAGAGCATGATGTCGATCTGGCGGTAATCAATCCGCTTGCAGGCGTCCAATACAGCCTGTCGGCGAAGAAAGCTAGAATCAGTCTGATAGAGAAGGAAAATGTCTGATACAAACTGCCATTGTCACCGCTAAGTATGGCTAGGCGCAAGCCCAGGCCTTTCAGCGTATGATATCCAAGATGATAATTGAATGATAAAAACAGATGGAAAGACAAATGAGCCGGTAGTTTGCATCAGTGACACTTGTCTGAGAAGGAGCGATAGATTCAATGGGTAAATACTTTGGAACTGACGGAGTAAGAGGGGTAGCGAATACGGAATTGACGCCGGAACTGGCTTTTAAACTTGGACGCTTCGGCGGCCATGTACTGACAAAAAATACGGAACGCCCCAAAATACTTATCGGGCGGGATACACGGATTTCAGGCCATATGCTGGAAGGTGCCCTGGTTGCCGGATTGCTGTCAACAGGAGCCGAAGTCATGCGTCTCGGTGTAATTTCGACTCCCGGTGTTGCATACTTGACCAAGGCGCTCGGCGCTAGCGCGGGTGTGATGATTTCTGCTTCCCACAATCCGGTCGAGGACAACGGCATCAAATTTTTCGGACCGGACGGATTCAAACTGTCGGATCAACAGGAAGAAGAAATAGAGGATCTGCTTGATCAGGAAGAAGACACGCTTCCGCGTCCATCCGGCGGGGATATTGGAGCTGTCAATGATTACTTCGAAGGCGGCCAGAAGTATCTGCAGTATTTGAAGCAAACTGTTGACGAAGACTTTTCCGGTATCCATGTGGCCTTGGATTGCGCCAATGGAGCGACACATGCACTCGCCACTCATGTTTTTGCCGACCTTGATGCCGACATTTCCACAATGGGATCGGCTCCGAATGGCCTGAACATCAATGACGGCGTGGGCTCCACTCATCCTGAAAAGCTTGCAGAGCTTGTAAAAGAAAAGGGAGCGAATGTCGGGTTGGCATTCGATGGTGACGGGGACCGCTTGATTGCAGTGGACGAGAACGGCGACATCGTTGACGGAGACCAAATCCTCTATATATGCGGCAAGCATTTGAAAGAGGAAGGCAGACTCAAACAGTCCACTGTCGTTTCGACTGTCATGAGCAATCTTGGGTTCTACAAAGGGCTTGAAGAATTGGGAATCAAAAGTGTGGCAACTGCTGTCGGCGACCGTTATGTTGTCGAAGAGATGAAACAGAATGGGTACAATCTCGGCGGAGAGCAATCCGGCCATATCGTATTTCTCGATTATAATACGACCGGCGACGGCATTCTTACCGGCCTGCAGCTCGTGAATATCATGAAGCTTACAGGTAAACCGCTATCTGAGCTTGCAGGCGGAATGCGGAAATATCCGCAGAAGCTTGTCAATATCCGGGTCGTGGATAAGCATCATGTAACCGATAATGAGAAGGTCAAAGAGATCATTTCCCAAGTGGAAACAGAGATGAACGGAAATGGACGTATTCTTGTCCGCCCATCCGGAACGGAACCGCTTGTCAGGGTGATGGCAGAAGCTCCCACCGCTGAAGCATGTGAAGACTATGTCCGCCGTATTGCAGAGGTAGTCGAAAAGGAAATGGGAATCGAGTAAAAAAACGCCGTGCACAGTAAAAGACTGTGCACGGCGTTTTTTTTATTTACCTGGCCCTAGGCGGTTGAAGGAGCTCGAGGACATTCTGGGCCTGCTGAAGATGGAGCCGCATCGCATACTGGCTTGCCTGAAGCAGAATTTGAGCTTTGGTCATTTCCATTATCTCCTTTGCAAGATCCGCATCGCGGATTCTCGATTCAGCCGCTGCCAGATTCTCTGACATCGACATCGCATTGGAGTTTGCGTGTTCAAGTCTGTTCATATAGGCCCCAGTTTTTGAGCGCTCGGTCGAAACATTCGAAAGGGCGTTATCCACTTTGGATATCGCTTCCGATGCTGACTCTCTTGAAAGCAGGTTTACGCCATCCAGTCCGAGATCTGTGAGATTTCCGATCGTTAACTCAATCGATTGATTGCTGTTTGCACCTGTCTGGATGGAAAACTTTCCTTTTGATCCGTCAAGCAGCGGCATGGAGTTGAACTGGTTTCCCGTTGCAATTTTACCCAACTCATCCCGCAGTTGCTCAAATTCTGATTGCAGCGATTGCCGGTCTGTGTCCGTATAGGTGTCATTGGCGGCTTGGACGCTTAACTCGCGCATGCGCTGGAGAATGGCGTGCATTTCATTCATGCCGCCTTCTGCCGTCTGCAGCAAGGAAATCCCATCCTGTATGTTTCTGCCTGCCATATTGAGACCACGGATTTGTGCCCGCATTTTCTCAGATATGGCCAGGCCTGCAGGATCATCGCTTGCCCTGTTAATACGCATGCCGGTCGATATCCTCTCCATGGATCGCTGATAAACAGAAAAATGCTGATTCATCCCCCGTAAAATCGTAAGGCCTAGAGCATTCCATTGACCAAGTACTTTTCTCACCCCCCATAGTGTCCCTATAGGCTATATCGGTAAAGTTCAGAAAGTTTAGAGGTTTACGACCTCATTATAAATGAGTTTGTCATTTTCAAGGTCGATAATCTTCAGCCGGTTTTCCTTTTTAATATAAATACTTTTGAATTTTTCCGTTCCTTGTAAATCTTCATAAAGGACAATGCGATTTCCGGGATTATCACTTTCAACGCGGCTATTCAGATTTTTTTCTCCAGCCTTTTCTTCAACAAGGGCATATTCAGGAAGGTCCGTTTCTGACGCTTGTTCTTGGCCGGCATCCGCTCTATCTTCTGACTCGGCAGTATCGACGAGGTCTTCGCTCTCCGTTTGTTCTTCTTCCATTCCGGTCTGGTCCGCAGCAGGCTCCTCTGCCGGGGTATTTTGTTCCACAGGTTGCGCCGAGTCTTTCTCTCCTTGGGCAGAGCAGGCTGCCAAGAAGACGATGCTGGCTGTAATCAATAGCCATTTCTTCATGATGAATTCTCCTTTTTTCTCAAAATAGTAAAACACACGGGTACCATTATAACCCACCTCATGGAGAGGCTCAAAGCAACAGCATGCCGGAATTTTATTTTTCAGGAGCCCGGAAATCGTATTAAGAGGGAGTCGGAATCTGCCGATAAATAAAGAAAAGTAGCATGAATGGGGAAATTGAGATGAAGCTGACATTGGGAAAGAAACTGGCAGGTGTTTTTGCAGTAATAATCGGAGTTATTTTGCTAACAAATACGGTCGGAATCGGCAGTTCTTATAGCTTGAACAAGAATGCAAAGACGATCAATGAACAAATTTTACCCAAGGTTGAAACGATCAATGATTTGCAGGCACTTACGCAAAAAGTGCAAGAGACGACTTTGCGGCATATCATGTCGAAAGATCGTTCTTTCGAGGAGAAGTATGAGCAGCAGCTTTTGAATGATAAGGCGAGGGCAGAAAAGCTATTGGGAGAGTACAAAAACATGCTCCGTACGGAAAAGGAGCAATCTGCACTTAGAAAGGTCAATGAGACATGGGAAGAGTATACCCTCCTTATCGATGAAGTCGTTAAGATGAGCATTGATGGCAACGACGGCAAAGCGGCCGAAAAAAACTTTGAGGCAATTATATTACAGGATGAAATTCAAGCCGAATTGGAGCAGTTAAGCGATAATCACCGACTAGAGGCGACCGAAATCGAAACGCAGGGAGCCGCTCTTTACAAAAAAGTGCTTGCTGTGATGGCGTTCAGCATGTTGGCAGCCATTCTTATCTCACTGTATTTCACCTGGTATTTGCGTAAGACGATACAACGTCCCATTCTTTTCTTGTCAGAGAAGCTAAAGGGCCTGGCGCAAGGGGATTTAACGATAGAACCGGCGCTCATTCGATCTAAGGATGAAATCGGTGAGTTGGGAAGTAACTTTAATCTTATGCTAGAACAGCTCCGAAAGCTGATAACTGAGCTTCATCATCATATTGAAACAGTTGCCTCGACATCATCTGAGCTTGCATCAAGCGCCGATGAGACGAGCCGTGCAGCGAGCCAAATCGCAGAATCGATTATGGAAGTGTCAGAGAGAGCGGCAGAGCAGCGGGAGAGTGCGAAGACAAGCAGCCAGGTGGCAGCTGAAATGAACGAGGGCATGAGCCAGGCGGCTGCATCGATTCATTCTGTTTCTGACTATGCAGGGGCAACGGCCGCACAAACCCAAACTGGCAAAGGCAAGATGAAAGAGACAGTCGCAAAGATGGACGAAATTTATCGTTCCTCCAGATTCAGCGTCGAAGCGATAGCATCTTTGCATGGTAAATCCGCTCAAATCAGCTCAATTGTATCGCTGATCAATAATGTCGCTAAACAGACGAATCTCCTTGCACTGAATGCAGCAATTGAAGCGGCAAGGGCGGGAGAGCATGGAAAAGGGTTTGCAGTCGTAGCCGGTGAGGTCAGCAAGCTTGCGGGGGAATCTGAAGCGGCTGCACAGAGAATTTCGGATATTATTGGAGAAATCCAGCTGCAGGTCGATGAAACAAGCACGGCAATTGAACGGTCCGGCCGGGATATATCGGGCGGTATTGAACTTGCGAAAGAATCCGGACAGCGTTTCGAGGAAATCGGAAGTATGATCAGGGAAATCTCCGGCAGAACGGAAGAAGTTACCGCCATCAGCGAAGAAGTCAGTGCCGGAACAGTGAGCATGCAGGAAATGATCGAGGCCATTGCTTCCAAGTCCGAAGAGGTGGACAGGCAAACACAGACCGTAGCCGCGGCTGCTGAACAGCAAAATGCAACAATGGAGGAAATTTCCGCATCTGCAAGCCTTTTAAGCGCGATGTCTGATAAACTGAGAGAAATGGTATCCGCCTTTAAATTATCATAGGGAGCGATTCGAGAATGGAGGCAAATGTTGATTGGCTGGAGACAAGTGATGGAACGGACATCTATGTCAGAAGCTGGACAAGTGAGGATAGACCGAAAGCGATACTGCAAATCTCCCACGGGATGGCCGAACATATCGAACGCTATGCGGAGTTTGCTGAATTCCTTGTTAGCAACGGTATCTATGTATTCGGCAATGATCATAGAGGACACGGGAAAACGGGAGAAAAGGCAGGAGTGCTCGGGTATTTTGCAGACGTGGATGGCTTTGACAAGGTTGCCGGTGATTTATGGAACGTGAACACGGTCATTCATAAGCGATATCCGGAGGTGCCGGTTTTTCTGCTCGGGCACAGTATGGGCTCTTTCCTTGCGAGGCGGTACATCCAGAAGCATGGGGAAACAATCAGCGGAGTGATCTTATCGGGTACTGGCGGCAGTCCGGGCCTTGCCGGCAAGCTAGGCAAACTGATTGCAGCATACGAGAAGAAGAAAAAGGGTGCGAAAACACCGAGCCCGCTGCTGGATAAGCTGTCGTTCGGTTCCTTTAATAAAGGGGTCTCCAATCCTGATACGCCGTTTGACTGGCTGACACGGGATCAGAAAGAAGTGGAGAAGTACAGAAACGACCCTTTTTGCGGATTCATCTGCTCATCGGGCTTCTTTCATGACCTTTTAACCGGACTTGAAAAGATTCATGATGACGGACTGATCCGCAAAGTGCCGACGCAACTGCCGATTTTGGCGGTCAGCGGAGACCGGGATCCGGTCGGTGGCTATGAGAAAGGGGTGCGAAAGGTGATTGCCCAATACGAGAGACACGGGATGCAAAACCTTGAACACCGTTTCTTTCCGGGGGCCAGGCATGAAATTCTTAATGAGACAAACAAGCTGGAAGTATATGATTTCATCTTAACCTGGCTACAAAAGCAATGATTAAAAAACCAAGCAGCCGCTTGGTTTTTTTCTATTGGAGGTATTTTGGATGAGGCCGCTCTTCCTGCTTGTCCGTAATCTCGTTGAAAATGGTGTTTGTCTCCGGCGTAATCGAAAATTGGCTGGCTTGAATCAGTTCGGCGAGCCGCATGATATCTTCTTTGGTTGCAGGCTGTTTCTCAGGTTTCAGTTCATAGCCCAGCAACCCATTCGCTTCAACAGTGGCGGTCTGGACATCTTGAATGGAAGTAATCCCCGCTTCCCGCAATCGCATTTCAAGATGATCCACCGTCAAGCGCAGCCTGGTCAGGTTTTTCACAACCAATTGGCCATTCTCGATTACCGGAACGGCTTTGCCTGTAATGACGTTTTCCATCCGATTTGATCGTAATTGGAGCCATTCCGTAAAAATAAGCGACAAAATCAATATGCCGCCAAGAAGGAATGTCGTCCAGACACTCTTGTCCGCGATGGGGGTGACAAGCAAGGTTCCGAGGCTAATCATGATAATCGTCTGCGGCATCGTCATCTGCGAAATAGATTTCCGGCCGCCGACCCTCAAAAGTACGGTCCCTGCCAAAAAGACAAGCAGTGTTTTCCAAATTAAATCTAAGTCCATGCTAACGCCTCCTTGTCTTTAATATGGACTGCAGAGAAATCGTTATGCAGCTGGAGACAAGAACGGATTCTGCTTCCATGCATATATTCATTATTGACCCCAAAAAACGTATTAGTGTATGATTGAACATGTTCAGTTTAGAAATGAAAGGAGCGAAGAGGAGAGATTGCTAGAAAAGCGCCAGGACTGATAGAAATGCGGAGCCTCCGCACGTACGTGATATCCGGCTGCAGGCGTTAGAGGCTCGAGGTCATAAGCCAAACAATGGTAAAGGCAAAAAGCGCCTTTTCCATTGCTCGTCTTATGCTTGTCGCCTCTGGGCAAACGCCTTCCGCACTTAAGATATCCGGCTGCAAGGGCCAGCCCCTCGAGGTCATAAGCCAAGCCGGGCTGAAGGCAAAAAGCGCCTTCTTCCCGTCTTGTCTTATGCTTGTCGGGGCTAAGCAGGCCCTTTCCGCACTTAAGTGATATCCGGCTCCGGCGCCTAGCCGCTCGAGGTCATAAGTCAAATGATGATGAAGGTTGGAAAGCACCTTCTTCATCATTCGCCTTATGCTTGTCGCGGCTGATCAAGGCGCCTCCGCACTTACTATCAGTCGACGAGGTGGGGGTTTATCGAGTTTTCGGCGGGTGCCCCCCGGCTGTGTCACACAGTCGTATTCCTTTTTTCAAAACATGCGAGGCGACTCGGTGGACAAAGAAAAGGGATGTGCACATCAGATCAAACTAAACAGAGATGAGGGGGCAAGTATGCCCCCGCGCTGCTTGCCCTCCATTACAGGAGGAACTGACTATGTGCGGAATTACAGGTTATATTGGAACAAATGATGCAAAGGCCATATTGCTGAACGGATTGGAAAAGCTTGAGTACAGGGGATATGATTCAGCTGGGATCGCCGTGAAAAATGTGGACGGCGTCCATGTATTCAAGGAAAAGGGCAGGATTGCCGACTTGCGCGCTGCCGTAGACGAGGATATCTTTGCTGCTGCAGGAATTGGTCATACGCGCTGGGCGACCCATGGTGTGCCGAGCAAGTTGAACGCCCACCCGCATCAAAGCGCATCGGGCCGTTTCACACTTGTCCACAACGGTGTCATTGAAAATTATTCGTTACTGAAACAGGAGTACCTGGCAGATTTGTCTCCAGTCAGCGATACGGATACAGAAATTATCGTCCAATTGGTCGAGCGGTTCGTGAACGGGGGCTTGGATGCAGAAGAAGCTTTCCGAAAAACGCTTGGGCTGCTGAAAGGATCCTATGCGATCGCCATGCTCGACAAGGAAGACAATGATACGATATTTGTTGCAAAGAATAAAAGTCCGCTGCTCGTTGGAACAGGCGAAGGGTTCAATGTGGTGGCGAGTGACGCGATGGCGATGATCCATGTCACGAAGCAATTTGTCGAGCTGATGGATAAAGAAATGGTCCTTTTGCATAGGGATGGTTTCGAGATTCAAACATTGGAAGGCGAAGCGGTGACACGTCCGGCATATGAGGCGCAACTCGATGCCGGCGATATTGAAAAAGGGACGTACCCGCATTACATGCTGAAGGAAATTGATGAGCAGCCGCTCGTCATGCGGAAAATTGTGCAGGCTTATCAGGATGTGCAGGGCAGCCTTGAGATTTCTGCTGACATTTTGGAAGCAATGCGCAGGACGGACCGGATTTATATCATCGCCTGCGGAACAAGTTATCATGCCGGTCTTGTCGGCAAACAGCTGATCGAGAACCTGGCGAAGATTCCGGTTGAGGTCCATGTGGCCAGCGAATTTGGCTACAATATGCCGCTTTTGTCGGAAAAGCCGCTATTCCTGTTTATTTCCCAAAGCGGAGAAACAGCAGACAGCCGGGCGGTGCTTGTCCGTGTGAAGCAAATGGGCCATCAGGCATTGACGATTACGAATGTGCCGGGGTCAACATTATCCAGGGAATCAGACTATACATTGCTCCTTCATGCTGGACCGGAAATTGCTGTCGCTTCGACGAAAGCCTATACGGCCCAGATTGCAGTGCTTGGCATTCTGGCGGATGCTGCTGCGAAGGACCGGGGCTTGGCAGAGGACTTTGATCTTATGCATGAACTGGGACTTGT
The DNA here is from genome assembly GCF_057657925.1 of Lederbergia sp. B243.17. Taxonomy (NCBI): domain Bacteria; kingdom Bacillati; phylum Bacillota; class Bacilli; order Caryophanales; family Bacillaceae; genus Lederbergia; species Lederbergia sp. B243.17. The sequence continues at coordinate 41,879 of NZ_JBWBKF010000086.1, read as the reverse complement.
TGCAGTCGCAATGGAAGCACTTTGCGAGTCTAAAGAAGAGTTTGAAAGAATCGCGAGCGAATACTTGCCATTCACGCGCAACTGCTTCTTTATCGGCCGTTCCATCGACTATTTCGTCTGCCTGGAAGGATCATTGAAACTGAAAGAGATCTCTTATATCCAAGCGGAAGGATTTGCCGGCGGAGAGTTGAAACACGGCACGATTGCCTTGATTGAAGACGGAACCCCGGTCATTGCACTGGCAACCCAGGAAAACGTCAACTGGAGCATCCGCGGCAATGTCAAAGAAGTGGCCGCCCGTGGAGCAAACCCATGTATCATTTCCATGAAAGGACTCGACACAGACGAAGACCGCTTCGTCCTGCCGGAAGTCCATGAATTATTAACACCTCTTCTCTCTGTTATTCCGCTCCAGCTCATCGCCTACTACGCTGCTCTTCATCGCGGATGCGATGTAGATAAGCCGCGGAATTTGGCGAAGAGCGTTACGGTGGAGTGATGGTCAAAAATTAAGTAGCAAGATTTGTGTTGTCTCTATTTAGAATTAAGGTTCCTAAAATAAAATAAATGGTTCTTAGATAAAATTAATGTGCCCAATCCGAAGGTTTCTCCGGTATTCTTCCCGGCAGGCCTTCGGTTTTTTTATGTAAAATTCGGTGGTATTCCAATCCAATCTGAGTCCAATCGTTTTTTTAAATCATGTATTCCTTCAATCTCTTGTCCAGTAAGGGTTCTAGTCTCTCGGTTGGCTTCCCCACGCTAAAAAGTTGGTACCCAATGCTTTATAGTTGGTATCCAAACAGCAAAGGAAGCGGGAATAGCAGCGGGCAGTCTATTTTGTATTCAATCTTTACTCAATCGGTTTTTTGAATGAAAACTCTAGGCTGGGTCCATTAGTGATCTAGTCTTTTTGTTTTGCAAAATTTTTGTCCAGACGCTTCTTTGCTATCAGCCAAAATTAAGTGAGACCAATATGTTCATTATTTCGTAGATAAGTAGTAAAACATATTTTATAGGAGAGATGATAATGAGAATTTTATATTCTTTGCTATTGCTTGCAGGGTTATCTTTAATTGTAGGTTGTCAAAATAGCCAAGATAATACGATGGTTCTTTTAGATGAAAAGGTTAAAGATATCAACGTATCTAAATCAGGCGGAATTGGTGACATGAATCAAGAAATTACTTTTTCAATCAAAGATGAACAAGCAATTAAAGTGTTTGAAAAGGCGATAAGAACCGCAGTTAAACAGCAATCAAATATCACTGGAACAACCCCTGACTATGATGTAATGGTTGAATATGAGGGCGGATTTCCTACTCATGCCATTCACTTATGGTTGGGAAAGGTAGATGAAAAAAGTACCCTTATGTACATGGTGGGAGAAGGTGAAACTTACGTAACATCATCGAAGACTACAAATCAACTAAGAAGATTAATAATTTCGGAACAATAAGGTGATTGTGATTTAATAGAAGTGAATTGTTTGAACTGTTGTGTAATAGTGGAGAAACAAATGATTTAAAAATAGAAGAAGATGTTGGAGCTGATCCGATTTTGGGGTAGTAGGGTGCGGTTGCAATCTTCGAATTAGAAGAAATTCCGATCTCAGAAAGATTAAAAGAGGAATTGCTTTCTTGGGCAATAAAGTATGGGGAATGGATTGATTGGAACAAAGATATATTGTTTCCTAATGGGATTGAACCGGAAGATGAATTTAATCAATTAGGTTTTCATTAACCAGGAAGGTAGAACAAGAAATTGGCTGTAGATATAATATAAAGTTCATACCATATACCAGTGTGACATGTTATGCAAATAGGAAAAACGATTTTGGATTGAGTGAGGCCAATAAAAATATGAGGTGACATTTATGAAAGAGGGAAAAGAAAAAAGGATTGCCATTGACGAATTCGGAAAAGCTTTTTGAGTGGAGAGTTTTCCACTATATATCAACAAACTCAGAGATATGCATATGATTTGGTCATTATGAAAGATGGTCAATCCTATCGTGATGCACCGACTAAAAATGACAACTATTATGCTTTCAATAAGGAAATACTCGCTCCTTGTGATGGCGAGGTAATATATAGTAATAGAAGACGTGAAGGACAATGAGCCAAGTGAAATCGATGAAAGTCAGCCAGAAGGAAATTGTGTTGTGATTAAACATTCAAATCATGAATACAGCATGCTTGCCGATTTAAAACAAAACTCGATTCTTGTTTAGATTGGAGATCATGTACAATAGGGACAAGTCATTGGATTATGTGGAAACTCCGGGAATTCCTCGGAGCCTCATTTGCACTTTCAAGTCATGGATTCGTCTGATTACTATACAGGTAAATCTATTCGTATCCAATTTGAAGGCGAATCTGAACGAATTCAAGGAGACGTTGTTTCACCATATAATTAAACTATTTAGTATAAGAACTTAATAATTTCCCTAAAAGTATAGTGAGCTGTAGTTATTAATGCGGATATCTGAGTGTTTCAAAATAATTTGCAAGTGAGGTCATAGCGAATGGATTTAAGAACACAAGAATTGGTTGAGTTTACGCAGAAAAAGTTCGGACTAAGTAACTATTATTTACATGAACAACAGTTTTATCGGAGTGTAGATATCTTCAATGAGACAATTTATACATTGTCCATGGAGTGGTTCCCCAATGATGCTGTACAAGATGATGATGGACTAAATCCAGAGGGGACAGTAAGTTTTGAACTCAACTTGAAAAGTCTAAAATTTATACGTATCTTTGCAAATGGCAAGCCTTATGCAGAAGACGGGATTACATTTAGCAATCATAATAAGGAAGCCGTTATAAAATGGATTGAGAGCGAAACAGCATTAACATATGGGGAACAATTCAAATTGATAAGAGAAGATGAAGGGGAACTTTACTTTATGTCGTGTTTTAATGGTGTTGCCGTTTCACCACCTGGATATATTGACATCAAGTTTAATGAAGAAGGGAAGCTCGCTATGTTTTCAATTTATGGTCAATTTCCTTCAAAAGAGCTAGTTAACGTAGAAAAGTATGCTCTTTCGCTTGATCGATTAGAAGATTTGGGAAAGGAACAATTGAAGTTGTTTGAATATCCTTCCTATGAACAGAAAAAATTATACCCTATATATGCAATTGAAGAGATTTTTGTTACAAATGATGGGGCAATAACGATTCCGTTTGAGGTTTTTGCAGATGAAAATTATTTGTTGAGAATCGATCAAACGATTTATTGGGATAAACCAACGGACCAACTGTTTGAACGGAAAGAAATCAAATGGATTGAAGATCTTACAGCAGAACAAGCATTTTCCTGTGAACCATCTCCTGATTCATTCCCAATTACAAAGGTAGAACAAGAGAAATGTATGATGGCAGTCAAGAATCTTTTACGCAAAGAGTATCCTAGTGATTCAGGAAATTGGAAATTAATACACCTATATCGTGATAAAGGATATATTCACGCTACATTGAAAGCGAATATTCAAGATGTTCGTGTGTTTCAGCGGAAAATAAAGGTCTTCATAGATCCAAAAAGTTTTCAAGTTGTTAATTACATGGATAGTAAACCAATGTTGGAAACCTTTGACGACTTTCAAGCACCTGACAAGGTAACATTCACAAAAGAAGAAGCCTATAAAAAACTTAAAGATTTGTTTGAGTTAAAATCTTACTATGTGTACGACTTTAAACAAAGACAATATGTTTTATGCGGGAAATTAGATTGCAAGTATGGGGTGAATGCATCAAATGGGGAAGTGATAGCGTTAGATGATTTGTAGTTTTAGAGGTTAAGGAGTTAGGGAGTGAGATTATGAAAAGAGGAAGCAGCTTTGAATTTCCAAATAAATACGGTAGTTTACTTCAAGCTGTGCAAAAACCTATTGATGTTACAGCATTTAGTTGGCGAATTGGAAACGGTGAATCCTATATCATAGTTGAATTAATGAGTTAGATAGAGAGCTATTCCCAGTGGATAAAGAAGTAATAGAAGAGAAAACAATAGGTATTAGCCTTCGCAGGCAAAGCCAGCGCCCTTGGTATAGCTGGCTTCTTGGTTTGGTACTCATGGGCGCAGAGAACATTGTGTAGTTGCATAGCAATCTTGTGTATTATGCTTTTGCAAAATACAAATGTTCCAGTCACTTAGAAAAACCCCCCCTTTAGACAAAAATGATCTAGAGAGGCATTCATCTCATCGCAACTTTATCTCAAACTACAATAATAATAAACCCTTATTGCTTTTTTTGAACTCCTTTTCAGGCAAACCCAATATGTCTGTATTTTTAGGTATATGGCCAAGTATACGCAGCATTGTAACAATTTGTCCTTTATGATGGGATTCATGAGTAATTGAATGGATTAGCAATTGACGTGGTGTTTTTCTCATAATGTTCCCTAAATGACATCCAGTTTCTCGGGCTGCCGCTTGGTTAGGGTTAGCATAATAGCAAAATAAAAAGCAGACGAGTTAGATTTGTCGGTACCGCACTTCTAATTTGCCGTCTGCCTGCACCCCGTTATATAGTAATCACCACTTTACCTTGGGCGTGACCTTCCTGAAAGTAGTTGAACGCCTCAGATATTTCATTTAACCTAAATCGCTTATCAATTATCGCTTTTACCTTACTGGTCTCAAGTAATTCTTTTACATCATTTAAGTCTTTTTGCCTGGCTCTCTGCAACAGGCTGCTAATTTTCTTGTTTCCGGTCATTGAAATAAAAGGTCCAAGAAATAATGTTTTATAAAGTTGAGATTCGGAACCTCCTACATGAACAAAATTTCCATTTGGTTTTAATACTCGTGTATAAGCTGAAAGGGAATTAGAGCCATTCACGCCAAGAACCAAATCATAATACTCCTGATGTTGAGTGAAACGCTCTTGTGAGTAATCAATGATATGGTCGGCCCCTAGCGAACGCAGTATTTCTACATTTCTTGTACTGCATACACCTGTTACTTCAGCACCGAATGCTTTAGCAATTTGTACCGCAAAAGTACCAACGCCACCAGATGCACCATAGATCAATACCTTATGTCCCGATTTAATTTTCCCTTTGTCACGGAGTCCCTGTAAGGCAGTCACACCAGCCATAGGAGCAGCAGCTGCTTCCTCAAAGGAGATGTTGTTTGGCTTTAAGGCTAAAGCATATTCCCGGACTGTTACATATTCAGCAAACCCGCCCCACCCACAACCGGAGAGGTCGCCAAATACTTCATCTCCTGCTCTAAATTGCTTAACATCTTTCCCAACGGCTTCAACCGTACCGGCGATGTCACCCCCCGGAATCAAGTATTTTGGTTTCGTCAGTCCGAAGGCAAACCGGGCTAAGAAAGGTTTGCCTTGCAAAAGAACGACGTTCCCAAAGTTTAAAGATGCTGAATGAACCTTTACCAATACTTGATTCTCGGCAGGGAAAGGTTTTTCCACCTCTTTTAACTCAAGTACATCAGGTGAACCATATTTATTGCAAACGATCGCTTTCATAAAAATCCCCCCAATTTAAAATCTTTGCTAAACAAGATACCTTATACTTCTACTTTGGAAAGCTATTGTTTCTCTATATTACCATTCCCTTGACATTAATCTGGCTCCTTATTGGCTATGTATTTAATCTTGGAAGTAATACGATTGCCGCGATTTCAGGTCCAGCTTATTTCCTTATTGCATACTTTGGAATTGGCGGGTTTAAATCACTGTATCCAGTTGCAATTGGGTTAGGAAGCACAAGGACGCAATTCCTAAAAGTGTTCTATGGTGTTGGTATACTAGGTGTTATTTTAAGTGTATTTTTTCTGAATATACTGCAGTTCGTTTTGAAAACTCTTTTCTTACACTGGGATGTCACAGCAAATATCTTACATCCAGGAGTATTATTAGTAAACCAATACCAATTCTTTACTTACTTTTGGATTGACCTCATGCTTGGATTGTTTCTGGTTGGAGCTTCTTTTTTTATGTACAGTATTAATTTTAGACTAGGAATGCGGAAGAGTCTCATCGTTCTTATGCTGTTGTCGTTTATTGGGATGACTCTTTATTATGGTGGTTTTTTGAAAAATAGTATTGAGTGGTTTTTAGGGCTGGATATAGATGTATTAAGAAAGATCCTAATTAATTTATTTGGCTTATGTGGCATTGGGGCATTGCTGTTAACCTATCCTATCATGAGAAATGCATCTCTAAAGCCTAAATCAATGAAAGAATAACGGGCTAGTAGATGAAAAAGTGTGAAAAGATTAGGAGAGGCAGGCGGTGCATTATGCTATTCCATAAACGCACCAATCCATGTAGTAATACCTTTACGTTATAAAAGGAATCTTGCCCTTCTATAGAGAATTGTGAATAAAAGGGTCTGTCGGTTTAGATTGAAATCTCATTAAGGGAGGAATTGCTGTGGAGCAAGCAAAGCAAATGATGAATGAATGGCTGCAGCACCGGAATGTGCTGGAACAATTACTTGAATCCATCGATGATGAGCATATTGATTTTAAACCATGGGAAGGTGCTATGACGCTCGGAGAACTGGCGCTGCATGTTGCTGGATGGAACGATGTATTCGTTTCGATGGTTAAGACGGAGGAGTTAACCCCGCCAGACATTCCCGAATGCAAGACGATGGAAGACGTGCGGAAAGCCGTACAGGAGTTTACGGAGAAAACAAAAGCCACATATGAATCATTGACGGATGCAGACTTAGAAGCCGAAAATAGTTCCTCTCATCCAAAACTTAAAGGTCTCAAAAAGAGATATCTTACTGCAATGTATGATCATGAAATCCACCATAAAGGCCAACTATTTATGCTCGCACGTATGGTAGGTGTAAAAGAAGTTCCGTTTTTTAGGTAGACCACCTAGTTGCCGCTCCTCTGTAATCTAATAAAACCTGTTTACTTTCCTCAATCACGCCATATAAATAGCTATATGGTATAAGTACAGTACAATCATCTTAAGTTAATAAGAAGAGGTTGATAATAGGCAGGTAAAATAAAGGGGCCCTTGTTTGTTCTGCAGGACATATAAGGGCCATAAAACTATATATGCACAGTTATAATCAATTAGAGAAGGAGAATTTTTTTGAATGTAAAGCCTGAGAACCACTTGAGGCCAGCAATGGCTGATAAACCTCATATTACTAAAGGATGGGGATATGCTGCAGCTTTTGCACTGTTGCCGTATGCGGTTTTGAAATCACTTTGGGCATGGGGATTAACAATAGGATTGACAACCGAGCAGGCTGTGCAAGATATGGCGGCGTTCAGTGATACCTTAGAGGAAGGACCAGTTTTTCTTTATCGATTATATACAGTTGGAATAGACTTCACAGCTGTCTTGGCAATACTAGCCTCGCTATTTGCTTTAGCTTTTGTGACATCCTGGGGTGAAAAACTGCCAAAATGGTTATTGATCATATCAGGATGGTCAATCGGAGTGCTGACGGTTCTCATTAGTTTCTTAACAGCCCTTCAATTTTTAGGTGTACTTCCAAAAGGATATGCTGAAGGATTGGCAATTTGGGTGTACGTAATAACCTATGGAGGATTGTTCTTTTGGGGGATAAGTGTATTTTTAGCGACTCTGTCGTTCCAGCGCCGTGTTAAAAACAAGCAGTAACATCAAAAAGTTGGTTTATAAGTCAGGTTACTTTTTAATGAAGTGAAACTAGGCGGCAAACCTTTTTTATAAAGAGGAGGACTTGAAATAAAGCGGTCCTTTATACCACTCTATCCCTTTAAAGAAAACATAAGGAGAAATAGCAATGAAAAATCCATTTGTTGATTTTAGTGTCGCAATGGTTACACCGTTCACTTCCAACGGGAATCTTAATGTGGACGTAATACCTGTGTTAATTGATTATTATAAAAAGAATCATGTACCATCATTGTTGATTAGCGGCAGTACAGGCGAACAACACTCAATGACTATAGAAGAGCGGACTATATTATTTCATAATGTAAAAAAAGCGGCGAAAGATGATCTTCTTCTTTATGGGGGAGTATCAGCAGTACAAACAAAAGATGCACTAGCACTCGCTATTTCCGTTGATGAAATTGGGTTTGATGGAATCATGTTGGGGTTTCCGCCGTATCTAAGGATTAATCAAGAGGAAGCCTTTAATTATGTAGCAAGAATTTGTTCAAATACATCTTTACCGATTATGCTTTATAATAACCCGCCTAGAACAGGGTTTAATTTAAGCGTTGACACATTAATAAGATTGGTCAATGATTTCCCGCAAATTATTGCATTAAAAGAAGCAGGCGATCCAGCTAATATAAAGGTTGTAAGAGAGCAACTTGGTCCTGAATTTATTGTATTAACTGGTTCCGATCAAACGATGGTCGAGGATGCTGCACTAGGATATAACGGGATTTCAAGTGTTATAGGGAATGTATTCCCTAGCGAAATTCATCAAATAGTTAAGCGGATAAAGTCTGGTAATTTAGATGGCGGGAAGGAACTGCATTTTAAATTGTCCCCCTATATAAAGACTATTACGGAGATTGGAGCACTTCGAACAATCAAGTATATTTTAGAAAAACAAAATATACCTGTAGGCATTTGCCGGGAGCCCATTTCAACGTTAAACAGAGAAGAGAAAAAAGAAATTGATCAACTTTTTGAAAATCGTTAAGATTGATTCGAACAAAAATGGTTAACCGGAAGTATCTGGTGATCTTATTATACGAACGGGCAGTTTCGTCGCACAAACGTCAATAGCTTTTTTGATTTCAGGTTGGATCCATTAGAGATTCGGCCTTTTTTTTTGTCCAATCATTCATCAACGCCAGGTCACCAATTGTTTAACAGTATTCTTCTGTGGGGAAAATACACAGCAAGGCCTTGCCGATAAAACAGCTGTCTGCTATGCATTCACTCATCCCATCCATACATAACTTGAACGGGGGCGTGGCATGGTTGAAGCTTCAAATACACTGTAAGCATGAGGAGATCTGCCTACCATGGAAAATAACCCATCCTATTTTTATCAGTTTCTAGAACCGGTATCCGAAGAACTTTCCCAAATGGCCAACGAGCTAGAAAAGAGTATTTATTCCAGTCCACAGACGATGTTGATGCACGCACGGACATTTGTCGAAGCGATTTTGCAACGGGTAATGAATGCAGAACACTTGTCAGGTGAGGGGAATCTTACACTCAAAGACAGGATTGATCTGCTGGAGAACAAGAGCTTGCTCAAAAAGGAAGTCATCGATGCGCTGCATCAGGTTAGGATGAACGGCAACGCGGCCGCACACGAAACGAGGGACTTCCGGTATTCAGAGGCCCTCCTTTCTTGGGAGGCGATCTATACAATCGTCCGGTGGTATGTGAAGAAATACTGTCCTCAGGATGTGGATGTGAAAGTGCCGGCTTATGAGGATCCTGAGCCAACGAAGGGCGACGAATCAGAAGTGTCCGAACTTGAAGCTAGACTGCAAAATATGGAAACCCTGATCCGTTCAAACCTTGAACAGCAGAAAGGACTTAACGAGGAACTCGAGGCAGCTGCAGGTTCAGGTACCCCCGAAGATGCATTGCCGGGTCTCGCATCGGTTCGTACGATCGTGTATAAAGACCGAAGTCTGGAAGTCCCGTATTTCCTTCGGGACGCATACCTGCTGCCGCAAAGATTTGAGAACTCGGAACGTTTTCTCGCAACGCTTGGGTCTGAACAGGAAGTGAGGATTATGAGCGAACTGCCGAATAATCTGGAGGGGCTGCATAACGATGTGGAAGATTTCAATGAAAAAAGTGATGAACTGTTATTTAAAGAATTAAAGCATTTCATTGAAGAAGAGACCGCCAGGCGTGAAGTCGAATTGGCGCATCCGGGGAAGCTCATCCTGTTCTACAGGATGGACTATATCATCGTCACCGACCAATTGGCGAATATTTCTCTGACTGAAGAGGAATTCGACGGCAGTCCAAGTCTCTTCCGGCAGCTGCACGAAGACCAGATTGAAAGGGTGGGCCAGCTTCCAAAAGACCTGGCCACCTTAACCAAATACGACAACGTTGATTTCGATACAGTAGAAAAATTGTTCGGGCAATTAAAGGAAAAATAACTTTATAGACGGAGTGTGCCTGCGAGTATGGGTACTGAGCACGTAAGCACATAAACGTGATAGGAGACCGTCCAGTTATTTTGCCGGTCTCCCTTTTTTCTTACACTTGCACTTCACTCATGAACGCATGAGTATTATCTTCTGTATCTTTAAAAAACACCATCCAAGTTTCCGTTTGTCCCATTTTTGTTACAACATGTGGTTCGTCAATAAAAGTAACTTCCTTGTCTGCTAAGCGCTTATAAGTATCTTTAATATCGTGTACATGAAAGTATATGACTGAACTCGGATGGTCAAATTCCTCTTTCTCTGGAAGTGATAACATGAGCCGCAATCCATTGCAGTCAAAGAAAGCCATACGATCTGTGTTAAATAAAAGAGAGAGACCTAACTTCTCCTTATAAAAATCTAACGCTCTATGTAGATCTTTGACAGGTACACCAACTTGTCCAACATTAGTAATCAGTCCAGCTTCCATAAAAAGATACCTCCTTCATCTTATTCTCTTATTCGTGGGTTGAGTCTCCCTGAACTTTATAATATTCTAAAAATGAACAATATTCCTCCCTTTTCATCTGCCCATCTGGCCTTATTTAACGTAAATATATAAAAATGAATCCAAGGAATTGCCCATTTACATAAAATCATCTACTTTCTTTGGTGAGAGGAGGGGTAATCAGTTCTCTAACAAATCAATTCGATAAGCCCAAAGATGAAGAATGAAGAAAAGCGTTTTATTTTTTCCAAGCTCAATTCGCTGAACTCATGGAGGGGAATTATACGGAGGTCATTATATAAAGTTATAAAAGTGAGGGATAAAGGAATGAAACACGCACTGGTTGTTGGAGGTACAGGAATGTTATCCAACACATCGCTTTGGTTGGTGAGTAAGGGCTATCATGTTTCTGTGATTGGACGTGCCCCTAATAAGATGGAGAGTTTAATAAGCAAATCAATAGATAAATCACTAGTAACACCCCTACTAGTTGATTACAGTGATGAAGTCTCATTAAAAGAGAAGTTGAAAAAGACTATAGAGCAGGATGGTCCAATTCAACTAGTCGTTGCCTGGGTTCATTCATATGCTGAAAGTGCAGTAGAGATAGTAGCGAGAGAAGTATCAAATCGAAACGATAAAACATGGAAGCTATTTCATGTATTGGGGAGCAGCAGAAATCTAATTGAGGTCAAAGAAAAGGTTAGACTGCCTGATAATACTCAATATCACCAAGTGCAACTGGGTGCCGTCATTAAAAATGGTCATTCAAGATGGCTTACAAACGAGGAAATTTCACAAGGAGTGATTGATGCTATTGAAAATGGTAAATCCATAAATATCATTGGAGAAATTCCAAGGTACCCATCTTAATCGGGTTTGAGTGTTCAACACAAAAGACACGATGAAGTATGAACAATACCATTTAAGCAGAAGGTATTTACCGGTGATTTATCGAAATAGTAACTATTCTAAAGGGGGGACTATAATGGCGGAAGTAATCATCCAGAATAAGACGATTAAAGAGCTTGGTGAATTAAAGCTCGTCGGTTTTCGCGTTTTGTGTGCAGGCGACCAATATGTAGTTGAAATACCAAAAGCGTCGATAAGGTTAGCCGAGCGTATAAGTGAAATTAAAAGGGTGATGGATCCAAACATACAAATCGGTGCATTTATTGTAGATAATCAAACGTTTGATGAAGACGGTTACTGGATTTGTGTTGAAGTCAAAGAGTATGAGGACGTTCCGATTGATATGGTGACTCTGACGATACCCCCGCAAAAATATGCTGTTCAAAGACATATAGGTCCCAATACCAAAATAGCAGAAGCATATAATGACTTACATACGTGGATTGAAGACAACAATTATAAGAGGTTGAAAAATAAATGGCATGTAGAAAGGTTTTACGAATGGAATGATGCTGAAAAAACAGATGTAGAGCTATTTGACACGATTGAATAAAAAGCGCGATTGTAAAGCAACCCAGGAAGGAATAAATGAAAGCTTACGTGGATTATCAATAATTAACTATCCTTTTTATTAATGAAAATTATAACCTGGGAGTGAGACGATGATTAACGTATTAGGTCAAGTGATGGTTTATGTGGATAATCAGGATGAGGCAGTCAAGTTTTGGACAAAGAAGGTTGGATTCAGTGTAATTGCTGAGGAAGATAACGGGCAAGGAATGAGATGGACTGAGATTGCCCCAACAAACGATACAGAAACAAGTATGATTCTGCACAACAAGGAATTTGTTGCGAGAATGTCACCTGAATTGCATCTGGGGACACCTTCTTTAATGTTTTTCTCAGAAGATCTTGATGAATTACATCGTGACCTTTCAAACAAAAATGTCACTGTTGGAGACATTGTAAATATGCCTCAAGGCCGAGTATTTAATTTTGCAGACAGTGAAGATAATTACTTTGCAGTGATGGAGAAAAGGTAAGCCCCCAATTAGCCGGGAAGGAAAGTATTTTTATTATTGTCATGGATAGGATAAAGAGCGTATGAGCAAATAAATCAATTTTATCCCTGATTAAAATAAGAAAGGTTGATGTTTCATGACAAAGGTTGGTATTTTACTTGGCAGTCTGCGAAAAGATTCTTTCTCAAAGAAACTTGCGGCTAATGTAGCTTCCTTATTCCCTGAAGGGTATAAAGCGGAATTTGTCGAAATCGGAAATTTGCCCTTATATAATCAAGATTACGATGATGAAAACAACGCTCCTGCAGAATACACTTCATTTCGTAACAAGATGAAGGAAATTGACGCAGTTTTATTTGTAACTCCTGAATATAACCGTTCTATTCCGGCTGTATTAAAGAATGCCTTGGATGTAGGCTCTCGTCCTTATGGAGCCAGTGTTTGGAATGGCAAGCCAGCTGCGATTATCAGCCAATCCCCTGGTAATTTAGGCGGCTTTGGTGTTAATCATCACTTGCGCCAGCCGCTTGTATTTTTGAATATGCCAATACTTCAACAACCGGAAGCGTACATTAGTCATGTTGCAAACCTTTTGGATGAGAACGGAAAAATTCAAAACGAGGGAACGGTTCAATTTTTACAGTCCTTCGTTGATGCGTTTGTAGAACTGATCAAGAAACATCAATAGCATTGTAAAAGGCATCGGTGTTCGCCTCATTCCGATGCCTTTTTGTATGCAATCAGGAGAAACTTTAACGACCAGTCAAATAAATAAAATAAAAAGAGGTGATTGACAACGGAATACAAAAGTAGTATTATTATCTCGAATTGAAGATAATTTAATTAAAGATAAATTGGGGGTGGGAACTGAAGAGAAAAAGTGAGGATACCCTATCTAATGTTGATTCAGCTTTCAAGGCAATGCTAATAGGTATGATACGTGAACTAATCATACGTTTGATTAGTTTTTGATAAGAGAAAGACATTAGTACAGCTTAAATTTTTTTAAAGGCATATCTCGAATTCGAGATAAAAAAACAATCTAGGAGGATTTTAAGATGATAAATATTGGTTTATTGATCATTCGTTTGGTAGTTGGAGTATTGTTTATCGGTCATGGTGCCCAAAAGCTATTTGGTTGGTTTGGTGGCCACGGGATAAAAGGTACTGGTGGATGGTTTGAATCCATTGGAGTGAAACCGGGAGCAGCCATGGCAATTATTGCAGGGTTAGCTGAATTTATTGGTGGAATATTGTTTGCATTAGGATTTTTAACTCCACTCTCTGGCATCTTGATTACAGGGACAATGGTTATGGCGATCGTCAAAGTTCACGCACCAAATGGATTATGGTCAACAGCGAATGGGTATGAATACAACCTTACTTTGCTTGCGGTTGCAATCGGTATTGCCTTGATTGGTCCTGGTCAAATTGCTTTGGATTCACTTTTATTTTAACAAACTAGGGCAAAATAACGTGCTTTGATTTTCCTTTAAGGAGTGCTGAAAATGAGTAAAAAAACAATGGGTATTCACCATATCACAGCCATTGTAGGCCATCCACAAGAGAATGTGGACTTCTATGCGGGAGTTTTGGGTTTGCGTTTGGTCAAACAAACAGTGAATTTCGATGATCCAGGGACGTACCACCTTTATTTCGGAAATGAAGGCGGAAAACCAGGAACCATTATTACATTTTTTCCATGGCCAGGAGCATATCAAGGCGCCATTGGAGATGGCCAGGTAGGGGTTACCTCCTATGTTGTTCCGACTGGAGCTTTTGAATTCTGGGGAAAAAGATTGGAAAAGTTCAATGTTCCGTATACCAAAATAGAGCGTTTTGGTGAGCGATATTTGGAGTTTGATGATCCGCACGGGCTCCATCTTGAAATTGTGGAAAGAGAAGAAGGAGAAAAAAATCCTTGGACCTCTGGTGAGGTAACACCTGAAGTGGCTATCAAGGGCTTTGGTGGAGCAACTCTTTTATCAGCCCAGCCGGAGCAAACTGCAAATCTGCTTCAAAACGTGATGGGACTGGAATTAGTCGGCAAAGAAGGAGACTTCGCTCGGTATCGTTCAATTGGTGATATCGGAAATATTATCGACGTTAAATTAACGCCGATCGGACGTGGACAAATGGGTGTTGGTACAGTACACCACATTGCATGGCGGGCAAAAGATGACGAGGACCAGCTGGATTGGAAACGGTATGTAGAAAGCAATGGATATGGCGTAACCCCGGTAAAAGACCGAAACTACTTTAATGCCATTTATTTCAGAGAACATGGAGAAATACTGTTTGAAATTGCTACTGACCCTCCAGGATTTGCTCACGATGAATCTGAAGCGACAATGGGGGAAAAATTAATGCTGCCATCACAATTTGAGCCTCATAGGGAAAAAATTGAGGAAGTGTTAGTGCCGTTTGAAGTAAGAGAACAAGACTGATTTTACAAAAGGTGAGTGAGTGCATTGCTTTCAATTGATCCAGCCACAATGTCCGAAAGAGACAATTACAAATTTCTCGTAGGCAGTATCATCCCAAGACCGATAGCCTTTGTGACAACGAAATCCAAAGAAGGTGTGCTAAACGGCGCCCCCTTTAGTTACTTCAACATCGTATCATCCAATCCACCGATGATTTCATTATCCATTCAACGGGCCTCGGGGAAACAAAAGGATACTGCCAGAAACATTATCGAGACAAAGGAATTTGTTGTCCATATGGTGGATGAAGAAAATGTTGAAAAGATCAATAAAACAGCTGCAACCCTGCCGCCCAATCAAAGTGAGATTGACTTGGCAAACTTAACTCCAGTGGAAAGTGTGAAAGTTGCCGTCCCTGGAGTTCAGGAAGCAAAAATCAGAATGGAATGTTCTCTGGAGCATTCTATGGAACTGGGCGGCCTGGATGATCCAGGGTGCGACCTGATTATAGGTAAAATTGTTCAATTCCATATCGAAAGCGATATTTATAACAATGGAAGAATCGATCCACGCGGCTTAGGAGCTGTAAGTCGATTAGCCGGCAATCATTACGCCAAAATTGGTGAGATTTTTGAAATAGAAAGACCCAAGTAGCCATTGAGAAAATAGAGGTGGAAATATGCAAAAAACTGCAGGTATTCATCATATCTCAGCGATGGTAAACGACGCCCAAAGAAATATTGATTTTTATGCTGGTGTACTTGGCTTAAGGCTAGTTAAAAAGACAATAAATTTTGACCGCCCAGAAGTGTATCATCTTTACTTCGGAAATGAAACAGGTCAACCAGGAACACTGATTACGTTCTTCCCGTGGGCTAAACAGTTAAAAGGGCGTATTGGAACGGGGCAGGTTGGTGTAACTAGCTATGTTATACCGAAGGGCTCGGTTTCATTTTGGGAGAAGCGATTACGAAAATTTGATGTGGAGTTTACAACGTCCACTCGTTTTGGTGAAAAATACATTCAATTTTTTGACCCGGACGGACTGCAACTCGAGCTGACTGAACGAGATGGTGGGCTCATAAACACTTGGAACTTGGGTGGAATTGAAGCCGAAAATGCGATAAAAGGATTTGGAGGCGCTGTTCTTCTTTCGGCCCAGCCTTTTAAGACAGCAGAAGTGCTGGAAAATACTTTAGGTCTGGAGTGCATGGGCCAAGAGAGTGAATTCTTACGATTCAAATCCGAAGGAAATATCGGAAATACCATTGATATCCACTTAAAGCCTTCCGTCCGCGGGCTTATGGGAGCAGGAACAGTCCACCACATCGCCTGGAGAGCTAAGGATGGGGAGGAACATCAAAGGTGGAGGGAACTCCTTATAGAAAAAGGATACCATCCGACTGAGATTCTGGATCGAAACTATTTCAACGCTCTTTATTTTCATGAAGGAGGAGGCATCCTTTTTGAAATCGCAACCGACCCGCCAGGCTTTACGGTGGACGAATCCGCTGAGGGACTTGGATCTAAACTAATGCTGCCGTCTTGGTTAGAGTCAAAACGAGAAGAATTGGAATCAGCTCTGCCAACTGTCGAGGTTCGAATAATGAATGGGGATAATTAAGATTGGCTGATGGTGTATTTTCTGGCAAAGATATTGGACCCATTGGATACTCAAATGGGTCCAATATAGTTTTTACTCAATTAGAATAATGCAAAAGGGGAAGAATACGATTATGGAATTTTTAGAGTTGGCGAAGGTTAGACGTTCAGCTATTAATTTTCAAAGGGATGTAAAAATTTCGGCTGCCGAATTAGAAGAAATTTTTGAAGTCGTTAAAACCCACCCTTCTTCATTCAACATCCAAACTACACATTATTATGTAGCGACCTCAGAAGAAAAGAAAGCACAAGTCAAGCAAGTATCACATGGCCAACATAAAACGCTGAGTGCCTCTGCGACGATAATTGTATGTGGGGATTCGGAGGGCTATAAGGATGCCCCGAGATTATACGAGGGAATGAAAATGCTGGGAATTATCGACGAGCTGGAATATAGCGATACCATTGAGGCAATCAATAAATTATACAGCAATCATCCCACATTAATAGAAGAAGATAATATCCGGAATGCTAGTCTATCCGCTATGCTCTTCATGTTGGCGGCCAAGGATAAAGGCTGGGATACTTGCCCAATGCATGTACACAACGTTGACAAGATAAAAGAAATTTATGCGATTCCAGACAACCAAAAACCAGTCTTAATGATTACATTAGGAAAGTCTGTAAAAGATAAAGTCAGGCCAAGAGGGTATCGAAAACCTGTCGGGGAATTTGTTCATTTGATTGATTAATGACAATGCAGGTATGTCAAGAGTCTATATGAGATGCTATAGGATCTGGGGCAGTATCTTCTAGACACAGAAAAGGGGAATCTCCTGATAAGCGGTACATACGGCAAGGAATAAAACCTTTAACTTACAAATGATAAAGCCGATCATCCGAGGAAGGGATAATCGGCTCGTTTCATTACTGTTGCACTTTTTCTGCGATATGATCGGCAGCAATATAGCCAAATGCCATTGCCGGTCCAAGGGTTGCACCTGGTCCTGGATATGTGTCGCCCATAACAGCTGCTGAGCAGTTGCCACAAGCATATAAACCTTCAATGGCAGAGCCATCTTCCCTTACTACCCTGGCATTCTGATCAATTTGTAAACCGCCTTTTGTGCCAATATCACCTGGATAAATAGGGATGGCATAGAATGGTGCCTTATCAATTGGGGCAAGGTTCGGATTCGATAAAGTGGGATCTCCATAATAACGGTCATATGCACTATCTCCACGATGGAAATCTTCATCCTTACCGGATCTTGCAAATTTATTGAAGCGCTCGAAGGTGGCGGTTAATTTTTCGACTGGAACACCCATTTTTTCAGCGAGTTCTGCTGGCGTACTTCCCACCTTAATGTAGCCGTTTTTAATCCAGCGCTTATGGAAGCCTTGACCAGGGAATAAGCCCATAAAGATATACCTACTTTTAGCAGTTTTATCAAGGATAAGCCATGAAGGAGTCGTTTTTGCATCGTTCTTATCGCTTTCATACATGGCATCAATAAACTCGTGGTAAGGCACTGCTTCGTTAACATATCGCTCACCTGCACTATTGACAACCATCATGTTTGGGATGCCTCGATCAGCCACTAAAAAGAACGGCTTCTCACCCGGAGGAACGGCAGACGGCGCTCCCCATACTTTGTTCATTAGATCTAGCTTTGCACCTGCACGAAGGCTTGCCTCGATGATATCACCTGTTTGTCCTTCAGATGCGGATGTCCACTTCGTAGAAGTTGGTTTTGGCAAATATTTTTCTCGCAGCTTTTGACTATGAGAGAATCCTCCTGTCGCAAGAACTACACCACGCTTTGCCTCAAGGTTCATTGTCTTGCCATTGCGCTCAACAACTAATCCTACAACTTTATTATTTTCAATGATTAGATCTTTAAATGAAGTAGAAAGCCACAGTTCTCCACCTGCTTCGGCATAAGATAAGCGTAAACGCCCTACTAATGCTTCCCCTAACGCTGCAGGACGATATCCTGTAAAAATCGTTCTCATCAGACGCATGCCAATTTTTAATGCAGTTGTCTTGCCAATTAATGTCCGTGAAATCATATTCACTTTATGAAATTCGTAAGCGTTCATGACCATTCCATACGTTGGCAGATTGGCGCGTCTCATGTTTTTACGCTCTGCTCCAAGCTTTTTTAGATCAAATACGGTCGGTTCTACTGATCTTCCTTGCGGGAATCCGCCTTCTCTCTCAGGATAGTAATCGGAATAGCCCGGAATATATTCGAATCGGACATAATTCGTGTTGTCATGCAAATATTTTACCATTTCTGGCCCGCGGGTAAGATACGTATCCAAAAGTTCAGACGGTACTCGGTCTCCAACCGTAGCTTTTAAATAGGCCATCCCTTTTTCATATGAATCATCTAAACCAGCTTCTTTTAAGTAATGATTCGTTGGAACCCATATCGCTCCGCCGGATAGAGCGCTTGAACCTCCGTAATATTCAGTTTTTTCCAAAACCAAAGCCGACATACCCTTTAATTGAGATGATAGTGCTGCGGATAATCCTCCTGCTCCTGAACCAACTACTAATACGTCATAACTTGCATCCCATTTCATACTAATTTCCCCTTTTTAGTATATGGTGTATCTCAAAAACTGTATTACATAAGCTTTTTATATATTTGGAGCAAATCTTTCATTTCGGATTCCGTTAAATTTGCAAGAAAGTCCTGCATGAGCCGTATTCTTTGCTCGCGTAATTCCTGTACCATTTGGATCCCTTGATCAGTAATTTCTACATATACCACTCTTCGGTCGTTTGCATCCCGTGTCCTTTTAACGAGTCCCTCCTTCTCCATTTTGTCAATAATGCCTGTGATTCCGCCGGTGGTTATAGATAGTGCGTTGGCGATACTTGAAGCCTTTTGCTTACCTTCTGTCCCAAGCATTTCTACCACTAGAGCATGTGTTACCGGAACCATGTTTTGATTAACTCTGTTCCACTCTTGAGACCAGCGCTTTGTGAGAATGCTGTACATTTCAAAAAGGTCAATTAAATCTTGATCGCGCATATAAACCCTCTTTCTAAAAAATACTTAACAAAAAGTATTTTGGGAATAACTATCTTACTACTAAGTATATTAATTTGAAGACTTAATTTTGTCAAATCTACTCAGCGACTATTTAAACGGGAGACTTTAAAACCCCGACAATCTAATTTCAAACTTACACTGATTCCAATTCGGATCCAGTTTTTCTTGTATATATCCTCTTCAAAGGTGATATAGCGGCCAAGGCAGGTGTCCTGAAAGAAATGTGGAATGTAATAAAGAATGGAATAGGAGAAAGGTTTATACATAGAAAAGCCGAGGTTGATTGAGGGAGAAGTATGAATCTGTCATAAACGAGCACGAACGAACAGGAAAGGCCAAAACGAAGTTGTTATGCTGTGTTCTAGAGAGGAGAGTTTTACATGGAAGGGCTCCAAAGATTGGTGGACAGTATCACGCATATAGAAAACAATTTAGACAGTCCTCTTACGATCGAAGAGATTGCAGCAATTGCCTGCATGTCTAAATTTCATTACCAGCGGATGTTCAGTATGCTGACTGGGTATACCGTAAGCGAATATATCCGGAATCGCCGGATAACTGTCGCTGCTCAAGAATTAGTCAACTCAAAATCCAGAGTGATTGATGTGGCTTTGAAATATGGCTACGAAAGCCCGGAATCTTTTACAAAAGCATTCCGCAAGATTCATGGCATCAGTCCGTCAACTGCGAAAAAACAAAGCAAAACCTTAAAGGCCTTTCCAAAACTCTCTTTTCAAATTTCTATAAAGGGTGATGTAGAGATGGATTACAAGATTGTAGAAAAAGAGGCATTTTCGGTAGTTGGGAAAAGTATACGCACAACGACGATTGGAGGAGAGAATAACCGGGAGATCGCCGCTTTCTGGAACGAATCGAATCGTAATGGCTTCTCAGGAGAATTGGCTAAAAACAGCGGGCCGCTTGGATTAATCGGGATTTGCATGGACTTTGATAAACAGCAAGAGCACTTGACCTATTTAATCGGGGCAGAAAAAAATATTGAGTCCATTCCACAGGATTGGGAAGAGAGACAGATCCCCGCTTCAATGTGGGCTATATTCCCGGTTCATGGTGCCATGCCTGATGCCATGCCAAAAGTATGGGAGCGGATATTCTCTGAATGGTTTCCGTCAACCGGTTATGAGCATAGCGGCGGTCCTGAGATGGAAGTGTATCCGAGTGACGCAGACCCAGCTTCAAGTGATTATTACTCTGAAATCTGGATACCAATTAAAAATAAATAAAGTAGACACTGGAAATAAATCAGACGGTCCTGGCCCTGTATTCTACGGGGCTGGGGCCGGCTGATTTTACAACTGAATTGAGCCTCGTTTGAATTTTTGTAAAATTCCCACTTGCTTGGTAAAATAAATTTATTGGAGATATGGAAAGGGGATATCGAGATGTGGAAGAGCTTGTAATGATTAGACATCGGAATAGTTTATTTTTAACTCTCTTTAAAGAGGGTTTATTTGACTATCTATAATCATTCAAGGACTGCATTTTTGGCTCAAAAACCCTAGTTTGGGGATGGGCGCATTTTGTGTGTCTTTCTCTCTGAAGGAAGAATCATATCTCCTGCTGACGTTAAATATGCGTCCTTCATTTGGAGGGGCTAATGTGAAGAACAATCATTCAATTTACAACGTAAAGGAATCATCCCAATCTATCGTATTTTCTATTAACAAAGGCTTACAAGATTGTAATCGGCCTTTGGTGGTGTCTTTCGATGGCGGGAGCGGCTCAGGGAAATCAACATTAGCATCTGAAGTAGCTTTATCTATAGAAGCAACTATAATTCACTGCGATGATTTCTTCGCAGTAGAGATACCTGATCATGAATGGGATCACTACTCAGTTGAAAAGAAGTGTCGTCGTTGTATTGACTGGGAGAGGGTACGTGCTGAAGCATTACTACCTTTACTAGCGGGTGAAAAAGCAGAATATCATCCTTTTTCATTTTCAACCATGAATGGTTTTTCTTCTGAAAAGGTCGTATTGGAACCTTCAAAGGTAATCATTTTAGATGGAATATACAGCTCACATTGGTTATCCGATTTGATTGATCTTTCTATTTTAGTGGATGTAGCTCCTGATATTCGGCGGAATCGGCATAATCTTAGAGAAGGTACTGAAGATAGGGAATGGCATTTGCGATGGAACCCAGTAGAGGATTATTATTTTTCTGTTCTCCGTTCTCCAGATTCATTTGATTTGGTGGTTGTGAATGATTGAAATGACACTATTCAATTAACGAGCGTGTTAGCGGAATAAAGGTTATTAAAATGATCCAACTTCTTTATAAAAAACGCATACGTATCTAAAAAGACTAACTCCATTTTGATCAATCTTTTTTCAAAATGGAGTTATTTATTAGGTGTTAAAGAAATTCTAGTAAGGAAAAGATTATAAGGTACAATGCTTGCCGTACTGGTGATTTCGTTACTTTTTATTAGTGTCCCGTAGGTGGACTAGTTAAAAATGTTATAATTATTCTGTAAAATATTTCGCGTACTATGGGAAACGGCCATTTCTTAAGGAGGGAAGCAAATGAAATTAGCGATGAAGTATGTCATTCTTTACGTAAACGATTTTGAAGAGACGATGCATTTCTACAAAGAACTTCTCGGTTTGCCTGTCAAAATGCAGCAAGGTACATATGTGGAATTTGATACCGGCGCAACAACGCTATCTATCAATACTCGCCAATCTGTTGCAGATGACATCGGATTAAAGGTGCCTGAAGCATCGAACTCAACTCAAACTTTTGAAATCGGGTTTGTTGTTGAAGATGTTCCAGCAGCAATTGACCAGCTTCGCGGACAAGGTGTGCCAGTTGTAAAAGAACCTGTTACAAAGCCATGGGGACAAACCGTTGCCTATGTAGCAGATCCGGATGGACATTATGTTGAAATCTGCACTTCTGTTGAATAAATTAGTTTTACAAATCTTGCTCAATCCAAAGAAGGAAGAGTAGGGAGCAACGAATACATGCTTTTAAGCCAACGTTTTAATTCATCTTTTAAACGCTGGCTTTTTTTACATGCATTGACATCAAGTGTTTAGAGTTCTTCTCAATTTACTCATTCATTAATCGCTAGCTTCCACTTCTGTTTGCTTCAACCGTTAATCAAACGATTGATTAATTGCTTCCACAACTAGCATTAGCCTTTCAAACGAACATTCATAGAAGCGTAAAAAATATTCTCTACGCTCTTCTTATCGCGCTTATTTTTTTATCCCAACAACACGCAGTCTTTTATAGTCTGCGATCCAACGTTTATTATCTTCGTTATATAAACTGCCTTTCAAACCTTTTACTGTGTTTGCGATGATTTCATCCACAGCTTTTTCAGGTATCCCTGACAGCAGGCCGCTGCCGAACATCTCTAACCAGTTTTTTAAACCATTATCCCCGTCTAAAGGTGTTGGCCGGTCGAATTGTTGTGCAAATATCACTTGAAAGCCGACTTCTTCCATCAAAGAGGCATATTCCCCAATGCTCGGGAAATACCAGGAGAAATCGTTCATGTCATAGTCATATCCTGCTTTATTTCTTTGATGAGTCGTTTCGCTCGTGATTTTTTCTATATTCCCTTTAGCGCCAAGCTCAGCAACAAATCTGCCTCCATGTTTTAATGCTTTGAAAATATGTTGCAGGGCCTGTTTCGGAGGTTTTACCCAGTGGAGGGCAGCATTGGAGAAAACAGCATCAAATTCACCACTGTATTGTAAGGTGAGTGCATCATTCACCTCGAAATTGATAGTCGGGTACTTGTTCTTCGCCTGACGTATCATATTCTCTGATTTATCAACACCAGTAATATGCACTCCCAGATCGGATAGTTCCTTTGCTAAATCACCTGTTCCACAACCAAGGTCAAGAATTCTCTCGCCTTTGTGTGGTGCTAATAAGTCGATCAATTCACTTCCGAACATCGAAACAAAGAAATGGCTTCCATCATATAAATGGGCATTCCAACTGTCTTCTACAAGGTGATTGCTTACCATTTTCATTCCCTCCTACAAAAGGATAATTCAACCTTGGTAGCCCTTATTATATATGATAGGCTGGGTAATGAATATTGGATAAATTCTGATTTAGGATGGGAGATATGTAAAGAATGGGAATTAGAAACTCAGCGAAAGCAGTAATTGTACAAGACGGCCGGTTGCTGGCAATTAAAAAGCAAGATCGTGATGGCTGTTATTATATCTTGCCTGGTGGCGGCCAAGAACACGGAGAAAACCTTCACCAAACATTAAAAAGGGAATGTATAGAAGAGATTAATGTAGAGGTGGAGATTGGTGATCTAGTCTATATCCGAGAATACATTGGAAAAAATCATGAGCATGCTGCGTTTGACTCGGATATACATCAAACGGAGTATATGTTTTTATGTAAAATCAGAGAGGGAAATGAGAAGATAGGCAATGGAAGCGTCCCGGATGACGGGCAAATCGGTGTAGAGTGGCTGCCGTTGCTGGAATTATTGAATTATAGACTATATCCTCAGACAATGCGTGAGTATATTATTGATTATTTTTCCGGCAAGGATGTCCCTGTTTATTTGGGGGACATAAATTAAGCGACAAGACACTCTGCAGCTTGGTAAGGTTAATTTAAGCGGAAATGCAGTGTAATTACGGGCGGGATCCTTTTGCGATCCGGTCCTTTTTATTCTTTGCATAACCGATTGTTTGGGGTAATCCGGGGATATTATATTTGAGTATATTTCATGTTGACATCTATACTATAGGGGGGTATAGTATAAATATAAATAACAAGGAAGTGATGGTTATGGATAAATTTTTACATGATCACCCAAGCCAGCCTAGAACAAAAGATGAGAAGCAAGCGGTCATCAACCGGTTAAAGCGAATTGAAGGCCAAGTTCGCGGCATCCAAAAGATGGTGGAAGAGGATCGCTATTGTGTCGATATTTTGGTGCAAATCAGTGCAATTCAAGCTGCTTTGAAAAACGTCGGCTTTTCCGTTACTGAACGGCACATTAATCATTGTGTCAGCGATGCAATCAAGCAGGGGGAAGGCAAAGAGGCTATCGATGAACTGATGGGTGTATTAAAGCAGTTTTCAAAGTAAGGGGGGAGTAAGATGAGTGATACAGTCCATACAACACTTGGTATAAAAGGGATGACCTGTGCGGCGTGTTCCACCCGTGTGGAAAAAACGTTGAACAAAATGGACGGTGTGGAAGCCCAGGTCAATTTGACAACAGAAAAGGCGTCAATCAATTACAATCCGGAGAAAACATCTCTTGACGATATTTCGAAGAAAATTGAGAATATCGGCTACGGTGTTTTGACAGAGAAGGTTGACCTCGATGTGTTCGGAATGACGTGTGCAGCCTGTTCCACCCGCATCGAGAAGGTTTTAAACAAGCAAGCGGGTGTAAAACAAGCAACGGTGAACTTGACGACAGAAAGCGCGGCGATTGAATACAATCCGGGATTAGTCGATGTTAATGCATTGATAGAGAAAATCAAAAACACCGGTTATGATGCAAAGCCGAAGGCGGAAGCGAAGGACAAACAAACTTCGAAAGAGAAGGAGCTGCAGAGCAAGAAAACCAAGCTGATTGTATCGGCGATTTTATCCGCGCCTCTTTTGTTAACGATGCTTGTCCATTTGTTTAATGTAAACATCCCGGCTATTTTCATGAATCCATGGTTCCAATTTATATTGGCGACACCCGTCCAGTTTATCATCGGCTGGCAATTTTATGTGGGTGCCTATAAGAACCTTCGCAACGGCGGGGCGAACATGGATGTACTTGTTGCACTGGGAACGAGTGCCGCGTATTTCTACAGCTTATATGAGGCTTTGAAGACGATCGGCAACCCGGATTACATGCCGCATCTGTATTTTGAAACGAGTGCCGTATTAATCACGTTGATTTTGTTCGGAAAGTATTTGGAGGCTAGAGCGAAAAGCCAGACAACGAATGCCTTGTCGGAATTGCTTAATCTGCAGGCAAAAGAGGCGCGTGTCATCCGTGACGGCAAAGAAGTGATGATACCGGTTGAGGAAGTTGCGGTCGGGGATCATTTAATTGTCAAACCAGGAGAAAAAATACCGGTGGATGGTATCGTGGCAAAAGGAAGAACGTCCGTCGATGAATCGATGCTTACGGGGGAATCCATCCCAATTGAAAAAGATCCGGGGGCTAAGGTCATCGGAGCCACCATCAATAAAAACGGCTCAATTGAAGTAGAAGCAACAAAAGTAGGGAAGGACACGGCCCTTGCTTCCATCATCAAAGTGGTGGAAGAAGCTCAAGGCTCAAAGGCGCCGATCCAGCGTTTAGCGGACGTGATTTCAGGGTATTTCGTACCGATCGTTATCGGCATTGTCATCGTAACCTTTGCCATCTGGATCATTTTCGTCAATCCCGGCCAGTTTGAACCGGCCCTTGTGGCTGCAATTGCCGTGCTTGTTATTGCCTGCCCTTGTGCACTCGGTCTTGCGACACCAACCTCTATTATGGTTGGAACCGGAAGAGCTGCAGAAAACGGGATCCTTTTCAAAGGCGGGGAACATCTGGAGAGGACTCATCAGCTGGAGGCCATCGTTCTTGATAAAACAGGCACCATCACGAAAGGAAAACCGGAAGTAACCGACTTTTCCGGTGATAAAGAAACACTGCAACTATTGGCCAGTGCCGAGAAAGGCTCTGAACATCCGCTTGCAGGAGCCATTGTTGCCTATGCAACGGAGAACGATATTGATTTTGTTGATGTGGATGATTTCCATGCGATACCCGGACACGGTATCGAAGCGAAAATTGCCGGTAAGCACATCCTTGTAGGAAATCGGAAATTGATGCTTGAGCATCAAATCGATATTGCCGGCGATGAAGAGAAAATGGTTGAATTTGAAACGAATGGCAAGACAGCGATGCTGATTGCTGTAGATGGACAGTATCGTGGGACTGTTGCTGTTGCGGACACGATCAAAGAGACAGCGCCGGAAGCGATCAAACAGTTGAAAGAACAAGGGCTGGAAGTCATCATGCTGACCGGGGACAATGAAAGAACCGCCCAGGCGATTGCAAAACAAGTAGGCATCGACCATGTAATTGCACAAGTACTCCCTGAGGAAAAAGCGGATAAAGTGAAAGAAATCCAAGCACAGGGAAAAAAAGTGGCCATGGTTGGGGACGGCGTAAACGATGCGCCTGCCCTCGTTACCGCAGACATCGGCATTGCGATTGGAACGGGTACAGAAGTTGCTATTGAAGCGGCTGACGTGACAATCCTCGGCGGTGAGCTGCTGCTCATACCGAAAGCGATAAAAATTAGCCATGCCACGATTCGGAATATCCGTCAAAACCTTTTCTGGGCATTCGGCTACAATGCAGCTGGAATCCCGGTAGCAGCAATCGGGTTGCTTGCGCCGTGGATTGCCGGAGCTGCCATGGCACTGAGCTCAGTAAGTGTTGTCACAAACTCGCTCCGTTTAAAACGGATCAAGCTGTAATTTGAAGGAGGTGAGACAATCATGGAAACGAAAGAACTGAAAGTACAAGGCATGAGCTGCGGTCATTGCAAAGCAGCAGTAGAAGGTGCCCTGAAAAAACTCGACGGCGTATCAGCCGCTGAAGTAAGCCTCGAAGCCGGTAAAGTAGATGTCACTTTTGATCAATCAAAAGTGAACGTTGCTGCTATGAAAGAAGCGATTGAGGATCAAGGTTATGATGTAGAAGCCTAAGATAAGCATGTAGGGCTGCCCGGAAATTCAGTGAGAACTGACTTTCTGCGGCGGCCTTTTTGCATGTCTAAGGGGAGGAGGGTTGGTTCTTCAGGATATCTCCGTCCAGAAGAATATATCTCCTTCTTGGTGAATATATCGCCGCCACAGTAAATATATCGGCGTCTCACGAAATATATCAGCGTTTCAGTAAAGATATCGATAACTTGGCCCGTGGGCGATGAGAGGCATGCCCGGAGGAAAGGGTTTTTCTGGCTCTAATTGCATGATAACCGGTGTGCACTCTCAGATCTGAACGAACCAAGGTTCTGTTGAGAAAGGGGCTCCTGATTGATTATGACTCTAAAAATCTGGTCCTTTTCATCTAGTCTGCTCCTGCTGGACATACAATTATAGTATTGTACGGGGTTTTTGTACGTGTTATGATAAACGGAATTATCAGAAAGGGACTCATCCCTTGGAAGGCAGGCTAGATGATGGGGGATAGAAAAGGAGGGCGTGAGACTTTATTGCAAAGCTACGCCGGCTCTCCGGAAAAACAACAGGCATTATATAAGCGCACATTAATCGTTGTAAGCATCTCACAAATATTAGGGGGTGCAGGGTTAGCGGCAGGTGTAACGGTAGGCGCGCTTTTGGCACAAGAGATGCTCGGCACCGAGGCATTCGCCGGACTTCCGGCGGGATTGCTCACTTTAGGATCAGCCGGAGCGGCTCTCACGGTTGGAAGATTGTCTCAGCGGTACGGCCGCCGCACAGGGTTGTCGACCGGTTTTCTCGTTGGAGGGATCGGTGCGATAGGGGTCATCATCGCAGCAATCCTAAATAGTGTCATCCTATTATTTGCCTCCCTGCTCGTATATGGGGCCGGGTCTGCAACGAACTTGCAAGCCCGTTATGCAGGGACAGACTTGGCGAGTCGCAAGCAAAGAGCTACCGCGATCAGTATTACGATGGTTTTTACTACTTTCGGTGCAGTTGCAGGGCCAAATCTGGTCAATGTGATGGGAAATATAGCCCTTTCCATGGGTGTTCCATCACTTGCAGGGCCATTCATACTGGGAGCCGCTGCTTATCTCTCTGCAGGTATTGTCCTTTTCATCATGCTTCGGCCGGATCCGTTTATTATCGCAAAGGCAATCGATGCATCCAATAAGGAGCGTATAGACAAAGAGCCTATAGCGAAAGAAGTACAAGTAAAAGACAAGAAGGGAATCATTGCGGGTTCGATCGTGATGGTTCTGACGCAAATGGTCATGGTGGCGATTATGACCATGACCCCCGTTCATATGAGGAATCATGGACATGACTTGGGGGCAGTCGGCCTTGTGATCGGTTTCCATATAGGGGCTATGTATCTTCCATCGCTCGTCACAGGTGTCCTCGTGGATAAGATCGGCCGCACAGCAATGGCAATTGCATCTGGCACAACTTTGCTTTTGGCGGGTATCGTCGCAGCATTTTCACCTGCAAACTCAATGGTTTCCCTTGTCATCGCCCTTTCTTTACTCGGACTTGGATGGAACTTCGGCCTGATCAGCGGGACTACAATCATTGTTGATTCAACGGATATGTCCACTCGGGCAAAAACCCAAGGAACTGTCGATGTTTTAATCGCGTTGTCTGGTGCCCTTAGCGGAGCAATGTCTGGTGTGATTGTAGCAGGCGCAAGCTTTTTGACACTGTCTCTTATTGGCGGGCTGTCTTCTTTATTGTTGATACCAGTGATTCTATGGGCACGAAAAGAGGAAAAGCAGCCGTTGGAACAGCCGAACTCATTTAGCGGATAAAAAGATATGGTACATCCGAAATGGCAGGTCTTAAACCTGCCCTTTCGGATGTTTTTTCATCCTGTGTATGGCCAACACTGGGCGGGTCAAATGAATTAGTCGTTTCGGATGGAAGATTAAAGATTTGCTATTTACAAGGGATTCAAGTGTCGATTATACTTAATTAAACAATTTAATTAAATATCTTTAAAAAGAACGGGGGTTTTCTCTTTGAAGGAGGAAAGCAATTTAATCCGGCGGAAGAATAGGGATAAGTTGATGGCTTTCCTTTTCTCGAATGGTAAAGCTTTCAAAGCGGAAATGGCGAAGGAAACCGGCATAAGCGTAGTCACCATTAATTCGTTGGTGAAGGAATTAGTGAGGGAGAGTATTCTTATTGAAGGGCCATTGATCCAACAAGGGATGGGGCGGCCTGCTCATGAGTACCATTTTAATTATGATAAAGCGTTCTATCTTCTCCTCTCCATTCAGGAAAAAAATAGTTTGGAGATGAAAAGGGAATTGGAAATAGTCGTGAAAATTGTAAACCTGGAGGGGACTGTGAAAGTTTCGGAGGCAATAGGCTTTCCCCAAATAAACATCAAAACTCTCTTAGAGGTGGTTGAACACTACTTAAACAGAGATTATGAAATTGAAAGAATAGGCATCGCACTGCCTGGTAAAGTCTTTAATGGAGTGGTTACATCAAGCTGGGAAAACGAGTTCGATGGCTGGTATATTGAGCGGGAACTGAAAAAAATTACAGACGTACCGATCAAAGTCCAAAATGACGCGCATTTGATGACGATGGGGTACTGTGCTCACAATAATTTGCTTAAAAGCGAAACTGTGGTAGGCATATTTTATCCTGAAAAAAGTATGCCTGGCATAACGATCTTTTCAAATGGTGCGATTATTGAGGGGCAAAAGGGGTTAGCCGGAGAGGCGAAATACCTTCCAATTCTTATGGACCGGCCAGCACCTGAAACTGGGACTGAATTGTCCGGGAATCTTTCGGAAATTATGGCTATTTATAACGCCGTAATAGCGCCGAGCAATTTTATCATATCCTCTGAAAGAGTAGATGCAAAAATTATGAGCAAAGCCATTGATTCCAATCAATTGTTGCCAAGACAACCAAACAAGCCTGTCATCTCTTTTAATCAAGATTTCGAAGGGAGTATTACTCGAGGGTTAATATGGTTGGTGACAGAGGGCACTATTTATGAGATTTCAAAAGAGGCACACCCCAAAATCTAAAACTTTAGCGAGGTTTCAGCATGGCTACATACCTTTTGTTACTTATTTATTTGGCTTTTATCAGCTTAGGTTTGCCCGATTCTTTATTGGGGGCAGCATGGCCCGTCATGCAACCGGAATTAGGGGCTCCGCTCGAAACTGCGGGGTACTTATTTATGACGATTGCGGGCGGCACCATTCTTTCCAGTCTCGTGAGCGGCAAGGTCTTAAAACGTTATGGTACCGGAAAAGTCACAGCTGTCAGTGTCCTCATGACTGCTTGTGCCTTGCTCGGATTTCAATTTGCTCCATCAGTAGCATGGCTGATGGTTTGCGCAATCCCACTCGGATTAGGGGCAGGAGCTGTTGATGCTGGGCTGAACGATTATGTCGCTGCCCATTATAAGGCGCACCATATGAGCTGGCTGCACTGTTTCTGGGGAGTCGGTGCTACTCTTGGCCCGATTATCATGTCTCACTTTATTTCAGAAGATGGTGCTTGGAGAAGTGGTTATTTCGTTATATCCGGCCTCCAGTTCGCATTAGTGCTTATTCTCTTTTTCACTTTGCCTTTGTGGAACAAGGTGAATACGATGACCAGCAACAACGTGGGAGAAGTGACAGCTGAGGGGAACCAAGACGAAAATGCAGATAAAAAACCACTGCAAATTAAAGGAGTAAAGCTGGCATTGTTATCCTTTTTGTTTTATTGCGGGGTTGAGTCAACGGTAGGCCTTTGGGGGAGCAGTTTCTTGGTAGAGAGTAAAGGGCTGAGCGCAGCAGCGGCTGCAGGTTGGGTATCCTTTTACTACGGAGGAATAACAATTGGCAGGCTGGTAACAGGCTTTATTACGTTCAAAGTGACGAATCGTACATTGATTCGCTATGGGCAATTCACAGCATTAACAGGTGCATTGATTCTGTTGTTGCCTCTGCCGGCTATTTTCTCGCTGGTTGGCTTTATCGTAATTGGACTAGGGCTGGCACCTATCTTTCCTTGTATGTTGCATGAAACGCCAACTCGCTTCGGGAAGAGTCATTCCCAGACCATCATGGGTTACCAGATGGCGATTGCCTATACGGGAACGACATTTATCCCGCCTATCCTTGGCATGTTGGCCTCGCGTATTTCAACCGGAATACTGCCAATATGCATCCTTGTTTTTACTGTGGTCATGCTTCTAAGCTCTGAAAGACTGAATCGATTGTTGAGGAAAAAAAGCTTGTTTAAGAGAGAAGTAAACATAACAACATAGAGAGGAGACCGTGCATGATTAAACTGGTTTTAACCGATATGGATGGGACATTTTTAAACAACAATGGTGACTTTAACAGGGATCTTTACAAGAAAGCGGAAAAGTTAATGCAGGAAAAAGGAGTAGCTTTCGCTCCAGTTACCGGCAAGCAATGTGAGCGGGTAGAAGAGTTATTTGGCGATGACGCAAAGGATCTGTGGATTTTGGGAGACAGTGCCACCCGAATTAAACATAATGGTGAATTTGTTTACGAAAGTTTGCTCAGCAATCAGCTGGGGTTGGACATCATCCGGCAGCTCGAGAAAATCAGTCCGGATCATACGATCATTGCATGCACGAAAGGTGGGGCAATAATTAAGGACGGTCTCTCTTCGGAAGAGGCGGCAATAGTCCGGAGATCGTATGCTCAGGTAAGCCGAATTTCTGATTTCCGGGAGATTAATGAGGATTTTGTTAAAATCACCATTCATGATCCTTCCCTCCGTTGCTTTGAAACACGGGAAAAACTATCCGGTTTTTTTGAAACAGCCTATATCGTCGCGTCTGAGGCCGCTTGGATTGATATTGCGAACGCGAACGTACATAAGGGAACCACCGTTGAACAGTTGCAACGTTTGCTCGGCGTTACCCCTGAAGAGACGATGGCGTTTGGAGATGGATATAATGATATGGAACTCATGGGACGCGCTGCTTATAGTTTTGCTGTCCGGAATGCGGTCGAGGAGTTAAAGGATGTTTCCGCGTATATAACTCGGTCAAATGAAGAGGATGCTGTAACAAGAACGATCATTCAATTCTTATCCCTACAGTAAGGAGTGTAGGGGGAGCAGCTGTATAAAATTCAATTGAAGCAAAAATAGCCCCCATAAAGCTGCCCCTTCGGATGCTTTATGGGGGCTAATTGGATGAGACTTAGAGATTCATATCAACCAAAATTTTGCACTGACTACGGTCTTTTGTTAATCGTTCAAAGCCTTTGTCAACGATGTCGTCTAATGAAATCTTGCTTGTGATAACCGCATGTCCGTCGATTGCACCGTTTGACAATAGTTTAATGACCTCAGGGAATAAGCGGATGTAAGCATAAGACCCGCTGATTTTTGCTTCCGTCATGACAATCATATTCGGATTGAATTCTACTGGTTTTTCCCAAACGCTTACGACTTTAAATTCACCGCCAGGCCGGACGGAACGAACTCCACTTGTAAATGTAGCTTGAACCCCAGCAGCATCAAAGGCCACATTTACACCGCCATTTGTTTTTTCTCGGATATAAGCCGCTGCGTCGGTATCAACTGGGTTGATGACGTGTGTTGCTCCAAGGTCTAAAGCCTTTTGCCTGCGTTCATCGGATACTTCCACAATAAAGATTTCACTTGCTCCTGCAGCTTTAACGGCTTGCAACAGCAATAATCCGATCGGTCCGGCGCCAAAGATTGCTGCTGTATCGCCGAGCTTTAATTGGCTTTGACGGACTGCGTGAACCGCAACAGCTGTTGGCTCAACAAGTGCACCGAGTTCCAAACTCATATTATCCGGTAAGTGGAAAACATTCTCCTCCTTAACGACTGCATACTGTGCAAACCCGCCAGAGATCGTATAACCATATCCTTGGCGGCTTGTGCATAAGTTTACAAAACCTCGCTGGCAATTATCACATTTGCCGCAAGGAATAAGCGGTTCAACGGCTACTCGGTCACCTATTTTTGCATTAGTTACCCCTTCTCCGACTTCCACTACTACACCAGAAAACTCATGACCCAAAACCGGTTGTGTCCGTATTTCATATGTACCTGCTAAGTATTCGTGCATATCACTTCCGCAGATGCCGGCATATTCTACTTTTACCTTTACCATTCCTTTTTCAAGGGTAGGTAGTTCCGCCTCTTCCACTCGAATATCTTTTGCTCCATAAATTTTCGCTGCTTTCATCATTTTACCTCTTCCCTTATTGTTCAGTTATTTGAAGTCCATTGATAATAAAATTTACGGCTAAATCAGCCATTTGCTCGGATGACAAGTCGGATTGTAAATGGTTTAAATACGAATTATTAAGCGAGAACATCAATGTCCCCATAATAAAATTTATTGCGGCATCAACCGATGGAAATTGTATCAGCTTTTGATTCCTGCATTCTTGCAAAATGACCCGAAGCTGTTCCCAAGAGGGAAGAAAAACATCCTTCAGTTTCTCCAACCTCGGACTATTCATCACTAACTCTTGCTGCAATATATTAAATAATTCATATTCTGCACTTCTAAAATTCACGAATTGTCTACAAAAGTTCTCAAGCGCACGTAATGGATTTGATACATCATAGGCCATATCCGCAAACAGTTGCCGAATAGGTTCAAACACTTCAAGAAACACGTTTTCCTTACCGCCAAAATGATAGGATACGAGAGCCAAAGATACATCTGCGTTCGTGCAAATTTGTCTGACAGTAGTTCCTTCATAGCCTTTTGCTGCAAATAATGACTTTGCCGCACGGAGAATTTGATCTTTTACTTCTTTGTTATCATTGCCTTTGCTCTGTTGGAATTGACTCATTCCTTTCATCATTAATTGAACAAGTGTTTTGAACGGTTGTTCAATTGATAGTATACGCTTGGTGCATTTCTTCGTCAATAAATTGAGTGGAATGGATCGATTGAGAGGCGAAAGGTGGGTTAGTAATGAAAAAACCGACGGAATTAATCCTCGTCGGTTTCAATCGTTTTGATAATTTTAGCAGGAACTCCGCCTACAATAGCATTTGCTGGGACATCCTTGGTCACTACTGCACCAGCAGCGATGATGGCCCCATCACCAATGGTCACGCCGGGTACGACAGTAGCATTTGCTCCAACCAAGACATTTTTGCCGATCCTAATCGGTGCAGGATGCAAATTGCTGCGTTTTTTCGGAGTCATGTCATGATTGAGGGTAGCTAACACGGCATTGTGACCAATAAGAGCTCCATCACCAATCGTAATGCCGCCCTGGTCTTGAAAACGACAGCCAGAATTGATAAAGACATTTTTGCCTATTGAGATATTCTTCCCGCAGTCCGTATAAAGGAATGGAAAAAGATGCTCGATATTAATGTATTGGGTGTTTTAAACGGCATTGCTGCTGTGCTGCCTATCATGGCAAAGCAAAAATCAGGGCATATTATTGCAACAGATTCAGTGGCAGGACATGTCGTCTATCCTGATTCAGCCATATATTGCGGTACTAAGTTTGCTGTACATGCAATTATGGAAGGATTAAGACAAGAACAACGAGAAAATAACATTAAATCAACCATCATCTCACCAGGAGCAGTAGCTACTGAGTTATATAAAACCATTAATGACAAACAAGTTTCTGAAAATCTTCATGAAGCACAAAAAGAATGGGGCTTGGTTCCGGAAGATATTGCATCTGTGGTTGTTTTTGCCATCGACACACCTGATCGTATGGCAATCAGTGATATGATCGTTCGCCCGCCTACACAGCCTGTTTGAGCAGTTTTTTGTTCGTTTTTCTCTCTGAGCCTGCTGCTTCTACTAAGTTGCAGCAGACTAGATGCAAAGGAAAAAGAGCCTGTGAGAAAATTGTTGGCGCTGGCTTTCGCTATGATGATTGCCATCACCCTTGCAGCTTGTGGGGATGGTTACAGTGAAGGGAATAGAAAAAACCGTTATAACGAAGCAGATCGAATAGAGAGAGGAGGATCAGATAAAATTGAAGAAGGCCTTAGCGACCTCAATTACTGCCATCTTTTTACTAGCGGGTTGTTCTGAAAATGGACAGAGAGATTCCTTAACTGGTTTGGAAGATACACAACTAGTATCAACATTGCCTGTTCAAGATATAGAAGTTATTGCGGAAAATCTGAATGTCCCATGGTCTATCGAAAAGCAGGACAATACATTTTATTTAACCGAAAGATCAGGAAGTATTGTTAAAATAGATGGTGGAGAAGCAGAACGGCATAGACTGGAGCTTAAGCAGGAGATATCAACAGCTGCGGAGGCAGGGCTGCTTGGATTTGTGCTAGCGCCCGATTTTCAGGAATCGGACGCAGCGTATGCGTATTATACGTATAAAGACCGTTCAGGACAATTTAATCGTATTATAACTCTTCGCTTGGAAGATAACGTCTGGAGGGAGGAGAGTTTGCTTCTTGATAAAATTCCAAGTGGTTCCTATCATCATGGAGGAAGGCTAAAGATTGGGCCAGATGGAAAACTCTATGCAACAGCTGGGGATGCTTCTGAACGTGAAATTGCACAAGACCTTAATTCATTAGGCGGAAAAATTTTAAGAATGAACCTTGATGGATCTATACCAAGTGATAACCCGTTTCCAGATTCATATGTCTATAGCTATGGACATCGGAATCCTCAAGGGATTACCTGGCTTCCTGGTGGGACAATGTATGCTAGTGAGCACGGGAACAGCGCAAATGATGAAATAAATAAAATAGAAGCTGGCAAAAATTATGGATGGCCTTTTATCGAAGGGCATGAAGAAAAAGAAGGAATGGTTTCACCACTATTTACTTCTGGAGATGAGTCAACGTGGGCACCGTCCGGGATTGATGATCATAATGGTAAATTGTACGTTGCAGCATTAAGAGGGACTGCTGTTTTAGAATTTGACCTGGAAACAGGCGAATACCGTAAAGTGATAACAGGTCTTGGCAGAATTCGAGATGTGCTCATTGAAGATAATACCCTTTATTTCATTAGCAATAATTCAGATGGGCGCGGAAATCCACAGGAAAGCGATGATAAATTATACAAAATTTCGCTTTCCGCACGTAGTTGAACACATCATATCATGCAGTCTGCGAAGTGTATTGGAAAAGGGGAAAACTTGTCTTGGGCCGGATTATCCCCAATGTATGTCCAATGTTTTTTGCAGCAATGGAAATGATTATACAAATTTATCCTCATAATAAAAAGAAGCATGCTTTATTTTCAGCATGCTTCTTTTTGATTAGTTATTTTTCCGGTTTAATATAAGGAACAATCTCGGCAGTGGCTCCTACGGATGAACCGCGGATAAACTCCTGATTTTCCAGTGCCTTAAAGTTTTTCGTTTGTCCCGTAGTCATGACACCTAAAATCGGTACATCATCAAACGGTTTCTTTTTATTTGAAGCGAGAAATGTTTGGATCGTTTCGTCATCGGGATGGAGTCTTTCAAGCGCGTCAACAAACCCCTCATACGCATCTTCGGGTGAAGTCCCTGGATCAAATCCATATATCTCCTGCACACCACTAGGCCCTTTGCTTTCATCGACAAGCGGTGAAGTCATATACAGCCAGACGATGTTCAAGTTATCAGGGATTTTCGCTTGGATATCTTGCCAAGTATACGGCCGGTCGAAAGAGATGGCGACTTCCGCGACATGATCTTCCATCTTGGAAACGCCCTCCAAGTCATGTTGAACGGCAAAATAGTTCTTGATCGACGGATGATAGAAAGTCGCTACCTTGTTCTTCGTCTGCTTGTCATACTCGTAAAACTGGGTATCCGACCAATAGAAGCCCGGGGCCAGCTCATTATAGTCAATATCAATGCGAAGCCAGTCATACGAGCTTGTGAGCGTGCTCCATTGCACTACGTAACCATCGATGTTTTTGGAGCGGTTCGTCACAATATTGCCGCCAAACATAGATGAATTGCTCGTTACTTGAGAGTCGATGCGAATATTTGGCTCGGATACCGCATGCTGCAGAAAAAGCCTGTCGTGGAGCCTTGCCGAACCTTTTGCAGCAAAGTGATTGCCGACCTTATAGAAAATCGGCAACAGAATCAGCACAACAATCATTACAACAAGCACGGAGATGCCTATGATTTTTAGCAGTTGCTTTCGTTTCGCTTTTTTTAAAGCGTCTTTTAATGTATTGTCCATCAATCGGGTCCTCCTGTTTTGGCATGAATGGATTTGCGGGCACGGTATAACTTCTGTTTGACACTGGACGGTTTGATGTCCAGGATAATGGCAATTTCTTCATAGGAAAAATCGTAATAATACTTTAAGAAGAGGATTTCTTTGTACTCCTCAGGCACGTCTTTTAACAGGCTGAGGATTTCATCCATATTCAGAATCACATCGAACTCCCGATCGGTATGCTCAAGTTTTGCATATATCTCCTCCGACAGGGAGAGGTTTTGCTGCTCCTTTTTTCTTTGCAAGTCAATATGCTCGTTTAGTGCCACTCTGAAAAACCATGGACGGAGATTGCTTTCTGTCAGGTCAACGAGCAACGTATACACTTTATAAAATGTATTTTGGATGATATCTTCTGCATCTTCCTTCTTGGCCCCCTTTGCTCTTAGCAGCCTGAACACCTCTTCACCCAGGCTGATCAGATAGGAGGCGAGCGCATCTTCTTTTTTCATTTGTAGCCTCCTTCACTTAAAACAACGGATGGGGATGAAGAAATGTATACACTCCAATTCCATTATACGTTTTCTTGCAGGTATTAACGGACAGAAGAATGCCACGATTTTTAACAAAAAATGTCCTGTATAGTTGATAGCGAACCTTATAGAACTCCGGTATCTTTAAGATACAGGGAGATGATAAATATGATCGGCATGAATATTAGGGTATTCCGTAAAAGACATAAGCTGAGCCAGGAACAATTAGCTGAAAAGGTGGATGTGTCACGACAGACAATAGCCAAATGGGAAAACGGCGAAGCCATTCCGGATGTTGAGAAATGCATGATCCTTTCAGACGTTTTCCAGATCACCTTGGAAGGGCTGACTCGGAATATGAGTGAGGCGGAGGCGAAAGGGATTGGCCCGGTAGGAAAACAGTTCTTTGGTGTTGTGAAGGTCGGGGAACGGGGCCAGATTGTCATTCCCAAACTGGCGCGTGAGATGTATCAGCTCCAGGCTGGCGACAAACTGGTTGTCCTGGGGGAAGATGCGACAAAAGGGATTGCGATTTTAAAAAGTGATCATTTCCTGGAATTCGCAGAAATGATTCGCCAAGCCGAATTAACCGATGAGGAATCGGAATGAGTAAAATTGTATTTTTCTCAATACCCGCCCATGGTCATACAAATCCAACAATCCCGGTTGTAGCCGAGCTAGTAAGAAGAGGCCATCAAGTTTGGTATTATTCCTTCCGAGAGTTTCAGGAAAAGATCGAAGGAGCAGGTGCTGCATTTATTGCTTGTGACGGCTTCCTGCCAGAGTTGACCCAGAAAGAACTGGAACGCAAGGCTGGAAAAGACTTTGCATCATTGATTGAAATGATTGCTGACACGACCATTGCTTTGGAAGAAAAGGTAGGCATAGAGCTGGAACAGATCCAGCCGGATTGCATTATTTCAGACTCTTTATGCTTTTGGGGGAAACTATTTGCGCAAAAACAGAAGCTCCCTTATATCTGCTCGACTACTACCTTTGCGTTTAATCAGTATACTGCAAAAATGATGAAGCGGGGATGGCCGGAAATGCTGAGGGTGATAGTGGGCATGCCGCGGATCAATAGGAAAATGAAACTGTTGAGGGACCATGGCTACGATGCAAAGAACTTCATCTCCATTGTCCAAAACGATAATGAAACCGACACAATCGTTTATACTTCGAAAGAATTCCAGCCGATGGCGGAGACTTTTTCCGAAAGGTATGCTTTTGTCGGTCCCTCCATTAAGCAACACATGCCCGTACAAAAGAACAAAGTGGGAAGAAAGGCTGTCTATATCTCTCTCGGAACGGTCCTGAACCAAAATCATGACTTCTATCAACACTGCATGAAGGCATTTGCAAATTCGGACTATGACGTCACAATGGTTGTCGGAGAAAAAACGGAAATTGCTTCTCTTGGCAAAATACCGAAAAACTTTACTGTGGAAAACAAGGCAGATCAGATTGCTGAATTGCAAAAAGCGGATGTATTCATTACGCACTGCGGGATGAATAGTGTGAATGAAAGTCTGTACTTCGGCGTTCCGATGGTTTTATTTCCGCAGCACAGTGAGCAGGCGATGGTTGCTGATCGGGTCGCAGAATTGGGCGCAGGAATAAGACTGAAAAGAACAAAACCGCAAAACCTGCAAGAGGCGGTACAAGAAGTGCTGGGAAATCACGGATATGCACAAAAAGCGGAAAGACTGTCAGATACCTTCCGGAAGGCCGGCGGCACAGTGAAAGCGGCAAATGTGATCATTGCCAGAATTGAAAACAAACCCGAATGAACTTTACGCTTTTGCATGATGAAAACACCCAATCAATTATGTATGATGGATAAAAGGCAACTCTGCATAGCTAGTTTGCATCTGTCGGGTATGTTCAGGAAAATCCCAATCAAACATATGCCAAATATGTTGATCGGCGATGTGTCGGAAGGAGGTAACTTCAAATGCTTTGGTTTCCGTTGTTTGAAAATGATGTGCCTGCAGCACTTCTCCGCCCATAGTGCGAGGAGGTATTACCCTCTCTCCGCTAAGGGCATCCATTGATCATAATGTGATATGCGGAGGGTGCAAAAATGAAAAAGACATGGGTAGGTTCTATCTGTCTCGCGGTGGCCGCAAGTATCTGGGGCGGCATGTATGTAGTCGTGAAGGTAGTCGTAGGTGTGATTCCGCCATTGGAATTGGTGTGGATGCGTTATGTAATTGCAATCCCGGCATTGCTCTTCATAGGCACCTGGAAAAGGCGATCATGGCGAGTCCGTAAGGGGGACATCCCGCTTATCCTCCTGATTGGGATCATTGGCAATACCATCTCCATCGTTACGCAAGAGTTGGGGACGAGTCTGTCATCTGCACAAATGGGGGCCATTGTAACTTCCTCTACCCCCGCTTTTATGGTGGTATTTGCCCGCCTCCTGCTCAAGGAGCGGCTTGATTTTAAAAAAGGAATATCTGTTTGTTTGGCGACGATAGGGGTATTGCTTATCGTCGGAAACGGCCAGATAGACTTGTCCAATCAGCTTGGAGGGGTCTCATTGCTTGTGGCCGCTTTAACATGGGCGCTAATGTCCGTTCTGTTGAAGCGGGTGCCGGGCACGTATTCTCCGATTGTTGTCACTACCTATTCTGTTTTGGTCTCCGTCATTTTGTTGACTCCTTTCGTGGCGGGACGTCTGGCTCATATTGACTACGACCGGCTGATGAACCCGGAGATTGGGGGCGGCCTGCTTTACCTGGGAATCGTTTCTACGGCCTGTGCATTTGTGCTATGGAATTATGGTCTACAATTGTTGAACGCCTCAGGAGGCGGTATCTTTTTCTTTTTTCAGCCATTGGTCGGAGCATTTCTCGGCTGGCTCTTATTAGGAGAGAAGATTGGCGGGACGTTTTGGGCAGGGGCTGCGCTTATTCTCATCGGTGTTTTATTGGTGATACGGGACAAAAGAGAATAACAGCTGGCAGCTGCTAAAGATTTTTGAACATAAAACGGGCGGATGTGGGTGTCCTTCTCCAATGTCCTCCTTTTTTAGGGGGATGCATCTGCTTGGTGAGTAATGATATAAATAAGATAAGCACTTGAAGGAATAGGAGGAGATTGTAGTGACAGAAGCAACGGATCACATCAGCAAGGAAGAACTTTCACTTGAACAGCGCGAAAACTTGATCGGCATATTGCAAAGCCGTTTCGAAAAAAACATGAACCGCCATGAAGGCATGAAATGGGCCGAGGTGCTGAAAAAGCTGGAAGCAAATCCCGAAAAATTGCGGTCGCTCTATGAAATGGAAGAAACCGGCGGCGAACCGGATGTTGTTGACTTTGACAACGAGAAGAATGAATACATATTCTATGACTGCTCAGCGGAAACTCCGAAGGGCCGGAGAAGTATCTGCTACGACCGCAAAGCGCTGGAGGCACGGAAAAAGCATAAGCCGGAGACCAGCGCGATGGACATGGCGGCAGCGATGGGGATCGAGATGCTAACGGAAGAACAATACCGGTTCTTGCAGACATTGGGTGAATTTGATTTGAAAACATCAAGCTGGGTGCAGACACCTGAAGATATTCGCAAACTTGGTGGTGCTCTTTTCTGTGACCGCCGCTTCGGGCATGTCTTCCTGTATCACAACGGTGCGGACTCTTATTATGGCGTGCGAGGGTTTCGGGGATTGTTGAGGATCTGAGCCCACTATCAACTTATATAAATTAATGCGAAGAGGATGGATGTAAAGTGGTACCTGTAGGTAGGACACTCGAAAAAAAGAGTGTTCAACCTGCAGGTGCTTTTTATATACTTGAAATTAAGAATATGGGATTAGGGGATAACATGAGCAAAGTAACTTTTTCGTCCGAACAGGTAAGTGCA
>NZ_JBWBKF010000084.1:0-79043 GCF_057657925.1 Lederbergia sp. B243.17 | reverse complement strand
AATGGCCGTGAACTTACGTAAGTTTACGGCCAACACAGCAAGTGGATCCTAAATTTATACACAATAAAAAGAGAAAGGTGAAATTGTCTTGCTCAATTTCACCTTTCTCTTGGTTAGAGACTAGTTATGTCCCAGCCTCTTTCATTATTTAATAGCTGCTTCCACTTCATCAACCATGGCTGGTACGGATTCAAGTCCGCCTCCGGACAGGTACCAGTAATCTGGATCAAGGTAGATGATTTTTCCATTTTTATAGGCATTTGTTTTTTGAACGAGTTCGTTTTCTACTGCTGATTTTGCAGTGGATTTCCCCTCGACTGCAGCTGTGCGGTCAATGACGAATAGATAGTCTGGGTTCTTTTCAAGGATGTATTCAAATGATACACTCTGGCCATGCGTAGAAACTTCAATGTCAGGATCTACTGGCGTAAAGCCAAATACGTCATGGATGATGCCGAAACGGGATTTTGTGCCGTAGGCGCTCACTTTTCCTTCATTTGCAAGGACGATCAGCGCTTTTTCATCGAGATTGGATGCTTTCTCATGCAATGCATCAATTTTCTCATCAACAGACGCCAATTGTTTTTTCACTTCGTCTTCTTTGTCAAAGATTTTCCCAATAGTTGTTGCGTTTTCTTTGAAGGACTCCATGTATTTAGACGTATCAAGCGACAGGTCGATTGTTGGCGCAATTTCTGCAAATTGATCATAAAGCTCTGCTTGTCTGCCGGAAATGATAATCAGGTCAGGCTTCAGAGAATGGATTTTTTCAAAATCCGGCTCTTTCAGGCTGCCGACGTTCTCATATTTTTCTTTATCTGCGTATTTATCAAGGTATTTCGGAACGTTCATTTGCGGCAAGGCAGCCACATTTACACCAAGCTTATCCATCGTATCAAGCGCGCCGAAATCAAAGACAACTACTTTTTCTGGATTTTTATTGACAGTGACGGAACCATGGTTAGTGTTAATGGTGACTTCGTCTTGCACCTCTGTTTCTTTCGCATCATTTCCACCGGTCGATTTCTCCGGCTCTTTTGAATCCTTCGCTCCACAAGCTGATAGGACAAGTACGAACATCAGCATGAGGATCAATGGCAATGATCTTTTCAATGCAAACACTCCATTCTGTTATCGTATATGTATTTCTTTATTCTCGATAATGAGAATCACTCTCAATTAGTAATATATCATAAATAAAATAAAGTGCAATCCTTTTATTTGTTTTTTAAAAGAAAAAAGCCGGATGATACCTCTTTGCAGGCATTATCCGGCTTGGGCGCGCGCTTTTACGGCTTTTTTGTCGGGGTCGGTTCTGCATACCCTTCCGCATACAGCTGATCCACTTCGGTCCGGATGTCACCTATAGTCTTACCATTTTGGTGATCCACAACCGCTTTTGCCGCAATATCTAGGCAGACCTGACATTTTGTGCCGTGATCATCCCAAATGATGGCGCCGTTCTCCTTATTATCATTCACGAAGCAATCGTAATTGTCTTTATGTCCGACCGAATCCCCACAGCCGCAGTAACAAGGGATGCTTTCCAGCAGATCCTTGTTCTTGGCAGCAGCATAATAAATCATTTGCATTTCTTCAGGTCTTCCAGCTAAAAACTCAGGTGCTGTTTCAATAGAAGCAGTTTCTTCCCGAATGTCCCCCTGCATTTCCGCATGTTCATTTTTCTCCTCTGCCCCAGCACAAGCAGAAAGCAGCAGACCTGCAAGCAAAATACCAGATAACATGGATTTTTTCATGATAGCCCCCATACACTTTTTCTTTTACCTTAATTGTATAAAGCATCCAATGCAAGTCTGTTCACAGAATCGTTATTCTTCCTTCCGCCGCGGCCTTCTGATGCGTATGGTAAAATAGACAGCAGGATCTATAGGAGGGTAAAGAAATATGATCGGTTTATGGTTGATCGGCCTGGCATTGCTTATTTTGGCCGCGTTGCTCATATGGGGAATAGCATATACAAGGAGGCATCGGGATGCAGAAAGGACGGTAAGATACCGGGCAGCTGCTTTCTTATTCACGCTCGGCTTTCTTCTTTCAGCCGGATACATTCTCACCGCCAAAAAAATGACTTCTGCAGATTTGATGATCGCCTGGATGCTGCTTAGCGCTGGTTTGCTCTTTTCTTCGGCCGTACTGCTGCTTATCGGTTTTATGGCAGAACAGCAAAGCAAGGATGAGTAATAAGATGGGACAGTCTTAGAGTCCGTATAAAAAAACACGGGCTGAACACATCTTGCCAATGACACAATACCTAGTCGCACTTTCGTGTGGCTCAAACTGATATGTTTGAATAATTAAAAAACGGAGGGTGTTGGTGAAGTGAATTCCATCATTGTTCATCATTATGATGCTTTTAGTAAAGAACCGAATAAAGGGAATCCAGCAGGTGTTGTTTTAAATGGAGAGAATCTGACGGATGAAGAGATGCAAAAGATTGCCTTCAATGTCGGATTCAACGAAACGGCTTTTCCTGTTCCATCAAATGTGGCAGACATTAGAATTCGTTTTTTTACGCCAGGTCATGAAATGGACTTATGCGGGCATGCGACGATGGCGACGGTATATGCATTGAAAACCAAAGGGCTTTTAGGTGATCGAACGGAATTGACGATAGAAACAAGGGCAGGGATTTTACCGGTAAAAGTAACATCCACAGCCCAAAAAGAATTATTGATCACAATGGAACAGGCCCCACCCCAATTCGAAGAATTCCGGGGTTCAAAAGAGGATTTAGCCTGCGCGATGGGCTTGCTTG
Organism: Lederbergia sp. B243.17; assembly: GCF_057657925.1. Taxonomy (NCBI): domain Bacteria; kingdom Bacillati; phylum Bacillota; class Bacilli; order Caryophanales; family Bacillaceae; genus Lederbergia; species Lederbergia sp. B243.17. The sequence continues at coordinate 76,267 of NZ_JBWBKF010000084.1, read as the reverse complement.
AAAGTATCTGATATTGATCACGGACTGCCGATTTTATATGGGAGCAGGAACTTGGACATTGTTGATTCCAATAAAAAAGCTGGATGCATGTAATAGAATGGTCCCGGATAATAAACAGTTCCCACAAATTTTGCAGGAAAGACCCCGATCCTCTATTCACCCTTTCTGTCTGGAAACCTATCATTCTCATGCTGATATGCACGCACGGCACTTTTCTTCTCCATTCTCCGGGACAATTGAAGATGCAGTTACCGGAACGGCCTCGGGGGTAATGGGGGCATACTTTGCCAAGTACATAAAGAAAGACAAATTTGAAGGACCGCTAGATTTGATTGTTGAACAGGGACAAGAGATTGACAAGGATGGAAAGGTTAAGGTCCATGTCTCGAAAAACAGCGGTTCCTATACCATTAAAATCACAGGAAACGCAGTGTATGTTAAAGATTTGGAAGTTTGTTTAGGCGATGAATAACGGGTTTGAATTGGCTTTCGGATGGTGAGGCTTTTCTGTCCAAGACACATTCTCTTCGCGTTTTCCATAAAAAGAAATGCAAAAGGGTTGTCCGGGAGTCAGTTTTCACTGACTTTCCGAACAACCCTTTTTCTCTTTTCTCTCAGTCCACCCTGTCTTGAGGACGGATTTTATCAAGCGGGACAAAAACTTCCAGATGCCTGTATAAATTGCTGAATTCGGCAGGGAGCAAGCCGCCGTATTCTCCGTCAATATTAAGCTGCATCTTTTCTTTAGATGCCACTTTTACATGGTTTGCTTTTACGTAAATGAGGTTTGGATCGTTAATATGCTCTCCTCTGAGTGCGAGTGACGCAATACGGATAAACTCGGCCAGGTTCGTTTTTTTCAGGATCATCAATGTGAAAAGTCCGTCATTGATCGAGGAATCGGGCGCAAGTTTCTCAAAGCCGCCGATGGAATTGGTCAGCCCGACGAGAAAGAGCATGATTTCTCCTTCGAACAATTTACCATCGTACTCAATTGTTGCTTCAGTAGCGTGGATCGAAGGCAGCATTTCAATTCCTTTTAAATAATAGGCAAGCTGGCCAATAACCGTCTTCAGTTTGCTTGGCACTTCGTATGTCAGCTCTGTCAACCGGCCGCCGCCGGCGATGTTGATAAAATAGCTGTCGTTCATTCGCCCGATGTCTACCGGAATGGTTTCATCATTCACAATAATGTCGACCGCCGCATCGATATCACGCGGGATTTGCAAGGCGCGGGCGAAATCATTGGTCGTTCCTGTCGGGATAACGCCAAGCTTCGGACGGTATTCCTGCTCTGCCAAGCCGTTCACAACTTCATTGATCGTCCCGTCTCCGCCTGCAGCAATGACCACATCGAACTTGCGCTCAGCAGCAAGCTTCGCTGCCTTGACCGCGTCGCCTTCTCCTGTGGTCGCATGACAGGACGCTTCATATCCGGCAATTTCAAGTTTTTGCAAGACATCCGCCAAATTGCGTTTAAAGATCTCTCTTCCCGAGGTCGGGTTGTAAATAATACGCGCTTTTTTCATCATGATCACCCTATCAGCATGTATAAGTAAAGTGTTTTTTGGATTCGCCATTAATAGAAGGCAGTCTGTAAACAAACTGCCCTCCGGAATATCATACTCTTTTTTTACGGCGAAGTCCATTTCCGCCCGTTATCTGCGCACGGAAACACGGTTCGCCTTTTCAATTGCAAGCGTATGGGATGGCTCCCCCAGAATCATTTTAGATGAGTAGGTTCCTTCTGACTCAACCTGTTTCGTGTCTGTCCAGTCACCCTCGCCTAGGTCATAAATATCCTTTGCCTGTATAGAGAGGTTTTTCGCTCCTGATACATCCAGCTCGACATCGCCGCTTGTCTGGACATTCCAATTCGCATCCATCTTATCAGCCAAGATGGACAACTCGCCGCCCTGCTTCAAATCGAGCTTGATGTTTTTCGGGATGAGAAGTGTCGCTTGGAGATTATTGTACCCGCCATTTCCGAACACACGGGATTGCGGGAGATCCTTCATCTTCAAATAGATGGTGTCGCCTTTTCTTTCTATCAATAGATATTCATCCGTGTCGGTCATGACTTTTTCCTTCGTCCCTTCCGATCTGTATGTGCCGAAGAGAGACAATTCCTGTTCATTCACCGCTTCTATTTGCAACGGGTAATGATTGGCATCCAACACAATCCGACTGATGCCTTCAAGATTTTTCTCCGATAATGCTGGGAGATTCAACATCCGTTCTTCCGCCGACACAACTCGGTTTGCCGTATCAATCAGCCCGGTCGCACTCAAGAGCGCCATCCCGAGACCGAATGTGCCCAGCACGCCGATGAAGAAGATGGAAAGAAAATCATACTTGACCTTCCCCTCCTCTTTGTGCAGAAACAAGTACAGCAGCATCTCTCCTCCTAGTACGATGAACAGCACCGGCCACCAAGACAGCATGGCTCTTGCCGGATCCCATTTGAGCAGGTCGGCAAGCAGGAGATAAACCCCCAGGAATACGAGCGCAGCTCCCATTGAAAATGATCCTACTCTCCATGTTCTCATTCCGTTTCCTCCTGTTCTTCTAAACCGCGCTTTTTGCCGGTCATCAGCTTTACGCCGCCGCCGATGAGCAACAGGCAGATAATCCCCGTTTGAAAATAGTTGTAAAAGTAATAGGTAAGGTCAATATTGTACAAATTGCGCAAATAGCTTCCCGCTGTCGGCAACAAAATGTTCACCGTCAAATAATAAAGGCCTAGGAAGACGAGGATGATGCCGATCCACTTTTGGTGGTTGGTGAAATACTCAATAATCGGCTCATCTACCAGTTCGCCTGTATCCGTCTTTGAAGCCTTCTGCAACCCGTCAAAAAAGCTGAAAAACCAGATGAGCGGCACGATGAACAGCAGAATGCCGAGCCTCAGTACATCCAGTATATAAATTGAGAGAAGGAACGCCGCCATCAATTGAATGCCCCGGTGCTGCAGGCCGAGATACAGATGCCCCGCCCCAGGAATGATCGAGAGCATGGAAGCGATCGTTTTGCTCTTTTTCCCCTCAATGTTCCGATTCTGCAAGTCTTCAAAAATAGACTGGTCGACAAGGTGTTCTCCTTTTTGCTTCAAGTCGAGCAGTTTCAGCACATCAAAGAAAGAGAGAAGCCAGATGACCGGCAAGGCCGCCATGAAGACGAGAAACTCGCTTCTATGTGAAATGAGCGTGACGAAAAGAATCATCGCACCAAGCCCGAGAAAAGAGGCGAGCATCGTCATTCCGCGATATACGAGACCGAGCTGGAAATGTCCGAGACCTGGAATAAGGGAAAGCACAATCGTGAAAAATCTCTCTTGGTCAGTCGTTTTTACGGCTGCCATGCCTTCTTCTGCCGCAGCAGGCCGGTTGTACAGCTTCGAGGCTGTCACGGTCGTATCAACAAAGTTTATGATGTAGAGCAGGAACCCCGCTAAACTAAAGACGAGAAATCCCTGGAAACCTGTGGCCATTGTAGCCCCGACGGACAGCACAGGAATACCGATCACGGTCGCTGTATAAAACAGCCCGCGGAGCACTTTCCCAATATACATCAATCCGCCGCCCGGGAAAAAGGCGAGCAAAAAGGCGATAATCGGATTTTTATTCATGTTTGAATCCCTCCTTATGTTCTTGCTGTTCAAATCTTTCTGTAATAGAAACTTGTTTATTTAATATTTTGCTGACAAATGAAGTTTTCTCCGTTTTCGGCTGGCTTTCGAAAGAGGTTGTAACCATCGCCAGATGAGAAAAAATGCCGGTTGATGTCAGAAAGAGCGTCATGGCGGCAGCCAGCGTATAATGGATCAGCGTCTGCCGTCTCCTGTTATTCCTTTTCACAGGGTTCTTCGCTTTTTCAGGAGGCTTGACTTCCTGCATAACGTGCTCAGTGAAATCCGTACCTTCCAAGGTCGGCCAGTTGCCTGACGTCGCTTCCATTGCCTGCAAATAAAGCTCGAGGCACTGGTCGCAGCTGTATAAATGGTCTTCATACCGGCTCCGGAGTTCCTCATTTTCCAAGTTATCTTCCACATATTTCAGCCAATTTTCATAGGGTATATGCTTCATGAGAAATCATCCTCCTGCCAGTTTTTTTTCATCCACTGCCTTGCCCGGTACAGCTTCACTTCAATCGATTTTGGGAGCACGTTCTGTTCGGCCGCCAGTTCCTGATACGTCTTCTCCTGTATGTAAAACCCTTCAACGACATCACGGTAATTCGGCGGCAGCTCCTTCAGCCGTTCACGGATCAGCCGCTGCCGCTCTTTTCTAAGAACAAGGGACTCTACACTGGCAGCCGGGGGAGAATGGCCGATTTCCTCATACTGTACCTGCTGATCTTCTTTCCGCCTTGTCTTCTTTCGTTTGATATCTATCGCATGATTGACTGCAATCCGGGTCATCCATGTTTTAAATCCTTGCTTTTCGTATTGGGGGAGAGAAGCATGGATTTTCATGAACACTTCCTGGGCCGCATCCTCGGCGTCCTTTTCATTGCGCAGGACGCCATATACTGCGTGGAAGATCATATTCCGGTATTTTTCGACCAGCATCCGGAATGCATGGTCGTTTCCCTGCTTGATCTTTTCAATGAGCTCATCATCCAAATTCTCTCCCCCCTTTCTCTCTGACACCTATATAGACGCAGAGAAATTACGTACCCCTACACTTCAATAAGTTTTTTATTTCTGTCCAAGCGTAAGGCATAGCGGGCAAGAGAGCAACCGTGCTTTTCACCTTTTTTAGAGGGTTTATAACGGAAATCCAGAATATGTATGAGAAGAGGCTTAAGGGGGATGGAATGAAAAATGAAACGATGGGTCTTCGCTGGGATATTGGCGGTGATTTGCAGCTGGGGATGGAACCTTTTGTCCTTCTCAGCCAGCCAGCTGGAGCGGCCGGTAATGCTGAAACATTATTACGAAGTGCTCGCCTATCCGGATTTCACTTTTGAATTGTTTTATATAACAAACCGGAACGACGATCGTATGGTGATCGAATGGGCCTCAATACCAGAGACGGACATTGTATTTTTCAATGAGTTTACAACCGCGAGAAATCAGTTCAGCCGCCATGAGATTAAAAGTACGACATTGAGAGTCAGCAATGAAGTGAAGGATTTGCTTACTGAAAAAGATTTGTCCTTTGAGCAGATCGAGGCCCATCTTCGGAACGGAGAGAGCTTGCTGCTTCCGATTGGCAATATTCATATCTTGCCGGTAGAAGATTCAGCATTGGCGAATTTCGGAGTAGGAGGCTCTCACAACGGGGGATTTAGTTTGTTGCGGGCGGAGGAACAACTGGACGTTGAAAGGATTTCCGTCCCTTTTTCCGATAAGCTACTTCCGTATCTTACGATTCATGTAAATAATCAGCAGGCGGAACTGGAACGATTTATAGAACAAAGTAGTTACGAAGAATTTTCCGGCGGCGAGCCGTTAAGTTCCGAACTGTTTCCTTTTCATTTGCAAAAGGAAGGGAGATTGAGAGTAAGTTATCAATTTGATTTTCCGCCCGATGCTGAGGAACCCCACCAGTATTATTCTTTCTATGCGAAGATATCGGGGACAACCGAAAAGGGCGGATCGTTTATGACGACTGCACACATGCGTAATGATCCGGAATTCGATGAAAAAGTAATACAGCGTCTAATCAAGGAGGAGAGCTGATGAGAATTGTCCCTGCTGTTATTCGTCAGCTTTTTTGGGGGTACCTTCTTGTCATGTTCGATGTGAGGGTTGCGGGCTTCGAATTACTGACGCCAATAGGGTATCTCCTTCTTTTACTTGGCACGCGAAACCTTGCAAGGCTTTTTCCTGGCTTCATAAGGGCAAAGATTCTTGCGGGCTTTCTCGCAGTTCTTTCAATTCCTGTTTGGTTTATCCCTGAATTTAATCTGCTGACCGACAGCATAACCGCCTCCCGTCTGGCAGTCTTTGTCTACACAGGAATGCTCCTCCGCCTGCTTCACCTCTTTTTTGTGTATGAAATGCTCTCCGGGCTCCAAGGGATGGCGGAAGAAAAGGGCATTCAGTCACTGGCAGATAAAATGGAGCGATGGAGAAAGCGGTATGCGGTCATCATGTTAACTTCCTTGATTGCTGCCCCGTTTATCATAAATCTGGCCAGCAATCAGCAAATGTTTCTAATTCCTGTTTTGTCGTTGGGAGTCTTTGCATTGGATTTGGTGATCCTGATCTTGTTCGGATTGTTCCGAAAACGATGGATGTGTGATGAAGCGTTTTACCAGAGAAAGGATTCAGTCTCAAACCCACTGTGACTTACACAGGAGAAGCTGCACACTCAATTATTTTTTTGAGCGTGCAGCTTCACTTATCTTTTGAATACAACTATTCATTCCAAGTGTCTTTTTGGTGAGTAGCAGAGATTGCTAAGCAATGGATTACATGCTTCCCATGCGGTTGTTCAGCAAATCCAATTGCCGCACCACACTAGATTCCTCTGCTGCCCCATATTGAGATCCCTTCGGCCGACAAGGCTGTAAATGCAATGACTTTCCTATTGGACGCAGGGTCCCATTGCCTGAGAAAAACTCCATTGTACAGATGGCCATCAATGACAAGCTCTGCCTCAAAGTCTCCCGATATCAACCATGAACCAGTAACATTGCCTGATATAGAGCCGTCCTCTTCAAGGCGGATTCGTACAGACAAATTGATGTTTGCGGAGTATTCTTTCCCGTGGTTAATAAACTGATAGTCTCCGGCAAGATCCTCTCTGGCGACCTTTACGAGCGATTCGCCATTATATGGATACGGCGCTACAATTGACCAGCCGTCCTTGTTGATAAACATCTGGTGGACACGGGCTTCGAAGTATTCGCCTTTTTCCGGAAAGCGGGTATGGAAAATCAAGAACTGCTGTCCCGTCTTCTCATCAAGGTACACCGAATTATGCCCGGGTGAAAGATACCCCACTCCCAATCCGGAACCTTCTTCCCCGTTCTTCCGGTCAAACTGAAAATTCCCCATGATTTTGTTTCCAAAAGGAGTATTCTCGATATCACCCTGCAGAACTGCATTCAGCCCTGCGGCATCAACATAAGGACCGTCAGGATGGGCTGACCGGAATTGTCGCATATTATAGCCTCCGTCCGCACCGAGCCACCCATAGGTCACATACAAATAATAATAGCCATTGGTGTTGTCATACGTAATATAAGGGCCTTCTCCTGATTTGAAATACCCTCCGGCGATTTTTGTTCCGAAATACCGGTCCACAAGACGGCCATCGGTTGTTTCCCCATCCTCCCCAGGATAGATGGCTTTGCCCGTTTCTTCGTCCATCTCCAGGATATAGATTCCACCGGACCAAGATCCATACGCCATCCAGAGCTTTCCGTCCTTATCATGAAACATGGCGGCATCGATTGCATTCGGGAACTCGTAATTGTTATAAGACCCGTCAGGATTGAACCAATCGTCTCTTGGCCCTTGAAGCAATCCTTTTTCGATGAGACTGGGGATATTCGTCCCGGTCCATTTCTTGTTTATGTCGCTGTTTTCATCTTTCATATCGTTTTTTGTAAAGCCGGAATAGACGACCGTATCGATATATTCATAGGGACCCTCGATTGTTTGTGATACGGCAAAGCCGATGGCCGAGCGGATATAGGTAGAGGATGCACTGTAATAAATCATATAAGCACCCTTTGATCCATCTTTATTCACAAACATTTTATTGTAAAAGACGTCCGGTGCCCAGACGCCGAAGCCGCCTTTGCAGTCTGCATCATTTTCCCCCGCCCATTTGAACGTTTCGCAAAGGTTTCCGGAAAGGTCACCGTATAGCTTGTTATCAGGTGTCGCATAGCCATTCGCAAAGCTCTGCCAATGAATCAAATCGGCAGATTTAGCGGCAGCAATATGCGTACCGAATATATAAAACATATCCCCGTCTTTAACAATTGCCGGATCATGGATGGAAACAGGATGAAACACGGGGCTGTCAGCCCTCTTTTCTCTATTGGGTTCTTGCGTTCGATCCGATTTCAAATCGGGTACAGAGCCAATTTGCTCGTGTTCCAGCAGCAGGGGCTCGTTCAATTGTTTGCTCATCAATACATAACTCCCCTTTCCTCGTTACACTTTCTTTTTTCAATAAACCGTTCATTCATCGGATGGAAACCATCGCCGTTGCTTTGATCTTTGTGCTTTCTACGGTTCCTTTGATCTTGAGCAATCCGGGAGAAGCATATTGCTCTGGTTCCGCACTCTTCCATTCGACTTCAAATTCCTTTACGGATCCGTCGCTCATGTTCACGCTGACCGTTTGCGGCAATTCCGGAACTTCGCCAACCTGTACCGTTCGCTCCACCGGCGGGATGCTGTCGACAATCGGCTCTTTCTTTGTTCGCAGTCGCAGGACAGTGACAGAATAAGCCGGAAACTCATGGGAAAATTCTCGCCCGGTTCCGGTTAACGTCGATTCAACAGGTGAAACATGATCTGGTGCCGAATAAGAATTTTCGGCTTTTGAATGATCGGATTCAAGCACAAACATTTTTGCCTCGTCATCAATAAAAGACATACCATCAATACGAATTTCGGATGGTTGAGACTCTTCCGACGGATTTACGACTTTCAAAATCAATTCACCCGTAGTGTCGTCAGCGGTGGCGGTGGCAAATAGTTTATTAGCCGGACTTCCTCCGCTCACTTCATGAATCAGCTTTCCGTCCAAATAACAGAGAATTTGGTCGCCATTCAACCTGATTTCGATGTCATACCATGTATTCGCAGCGATCGGGGTAAAATCCGATTTGCCTATAATCGCTCTTCCGCTGGCGGTCGTTTTTTCAATGGCTGATCTGGTGTTTCCCCAGCCGCCTATATTCCACCAGAACAGTTCGTCACTGTCTTTTACACCAAATCCGATCAGCATCCCCTCTTCTCCGCGAATCTTTCTCGCTTTTGTCTTAATCGTGTAGTTCGTCCACTTTTCCCCTTTGTTTAAAACGAGGCGGCTGTCGGGCATTTGTGATATTTGCTTTGCTTTCCCATCGGTGACCTTCCAGTTTCCTGAGGAAGCGGTCCAGTTTTCCATCGATTCTTTCGTTTTGAAATCATCCTGGAACAGCGTCTTGCCATCCTCACTCTCAATCGTGATATGCTCATACTCCACTTGGGTGTTCCAGGAACCGAGAAGGACAGAGCCGGCTATGTTCTCTTTGCTGCTGCCTGTACTATTCATTTGGAGCGGCAGCACATAGTCTCCGACGTTTTTTCCGAACAGCTGCTGAACATAGTAATTCGGTGTGCCCATTACCTCGGTATTGTTGAACCAGATCAGATCAGGCGTCCATTGCGTGTAGTTGGTGCGGCTGAACAGTGGCGCATATGAGGCCATGGCAACGATATCGGAATTCCGTTCAAGGCCTGTCATGAAGGCTGCCTCTGCCAAAGCGGCCTCCATATTGTTCCGGCGGCCTTCCCCGTGGGCCGCGTATTCTCCAACGAATACTTTCGGGCCGTTCCGGTCGTAGCTGTCATACCGTTCCGTATTTTGGAGGAACCATATTGGTGTCTGATACATATGTTCATCGACGAGATCCGTTTCATTCCCTTCTTTTCCAAGCCATTCATAGGCCTGGTGAAAAGCTGCATCATCCGGAAATGCTCCAGCGCTCATCACCAATTGAATGTCAGGATACTTTTCCTTGATCGCGTCGTGGAATTTCTTATATCGGGCAAAGTAATCAATTCCCCACAGTTCGTTGCCGATTCCCAGGTAAGTAAGGTTATACGGCTCAGGATGTCCGTTTTCCGCCCGTTTCGTCCCCCACGTCGTCGTTTTTGCATCTCCGTTCGCATATTCAATCAAGTCGAGCGCATGATCGATATAGGGCTGCAAATCGTTCATCGGAACCTTCGGCGGTGCTGCGCTGCAAGATGTGATTCCTGCATAGACGATCGGCAATGGTTCTGCATCCAAATCGCCGGCCAGTCGGAAGTATTCATCAAACCCAAGCCCGAATGATTGATAATAGTGTTCTCCCCATTGATTCGGCTTGGTTTTGCGTACTGTGACATCCCCGATTGTATTTTTCCAGTCATAATGGTTCTCAACCGCTCCGCCTTCGACAATGCAGCCTCCCGGAAAGCGCAGAAAGGACGGATTGAGCTCATCGAGCATTTCGGCCATGTCGTATCTTAGCCCATTCGCCCGGTTCATCCATGTTTTTTCCGGAGCAAGAGAGATCATATCGATATCGACAGTGATGGCTTCCTTCACGGCAATCGCCAGTTGGGCACTCCCGCTTGTCTTCCCGGATGCAAGCGAACAGCTGTGTTTCATCCACTCCTCCGCGATTCCCATGATTTCACAGGAGCCGTAAACTGCCCCATCTGTCCCTTTCAAAGAGACCTCTATCGGCCCGCTTGTGCGGCCGGAACTTCTTGCATAGACGGAAAAGTCATATCGTTCTCCTTCTTGCACACCGATTCCCTTGTAACCTGTATTGACAATTCCTACTCCTTCACCAGGCGTTTTCACGTCAATCCGGGCATAATGGGGATTATTTGGATTCAGCGGGTTCTCTGTTGCCGCCGTAATCTCTCCTTGCCCACCGCCCTCAAAAAACTTTGTCCACGCATAGAGAGGACTTCTAAATTCAAAGGACCTGTTGTGGATAAGTTCTCCATATAATCCGCCATCCCCGGCATAATTGATATCTTCATAGAAAAGGCCGTATAATGTCGGACTGATTTTATGGGAATGTTGATTCGCCTGGATTGCTATCGTTGTCACGGACTCCGGATCACTCCCGCTCCCCGCATCCGTTTTCAGAACGGATTTTGCGACATCCGATTCGTTTGCAATCCCGGGCCCTCGCCACTCCTTCCATACTGCCAGGCTGCCAGCTGCTATAATCAGACAGGCAAGCAGCAGTGCCCAGCCTTTTCTCTGCTTAGGCATGTAGCTTATACCCCCCTTTACTTATGAGCCAAATAATGTTTCAGCGTCTTTATTCCGTACACTCCGCCTGCTATTTTTCCGATTTGCGATTGGAATTTCACTTCCACTTTTTGTTTGCCTGTTGTCAGGGAAGACGGAATTTCATAGACTACATCAAATAGTTTGCCTGGCTTGTTACTTCTTACTATTTGCTTCGCGATGGCGGTTCCATCGATAAGAATGTCAAATTCGCGCTCATGTTCAACGCCGTCAATGTAGATAGCTGTATCACTTCCATAGTAGGTGACAAGCAGTACGTTCTCTTGCTCTGGTTGCACCTTCATCCGATAACTGAAAAAGCCACCTTCGCCGATGCAGTCTCTCCACCCTCTATGTACGGTATTTAAATAGCCAGACCGTGAGTTGGCCGACTTGAACTCATGCTCGATCTCCGGTTGCTGCTCATTCGGCTGGACCTCATCCAATGTCCTCTGCCGCAGTTTAGTCCGCTCATCATTCTCCTCGTTTCGGACATTTGTGTACTGCTCCTCCGTCAACACTTTCCAATACAGTGTGTAACGCTGATGGTGAAGGGCATAAAAGGGAATGAGCGTCAGCTTTACGTTGCCCGGCTGCCCAATCGCCCCGGTTTCAAAGATCAACGATTCGCCGGCCCTCTTGACCCATGAATTCACATCCTTCTCATCTGTCACAAGAGCAGGGACTGGGATCAGTTGATGATTGTTCAAAGCCAGGTGGTCAGCGATAATATCGCTTTCCGGAAAATGTTCCCGGCCTAAAGCACCTGCCAATACAATGGGTCCGTACAGGATCGCCTTCTTATCAGGATCATCCTTAGCCTCGTACAAATGTAGATTTAACGGAAGTTCAATCTCGATGACATCGCCTTTCTTCCAATCCCGGCTGATAGAAACGTACCCTTTTGCAGATTTTGTTTCATCCCAAACTCCATTGATCTTTATTTTCATCTCTCCGGACAGCCAATAAGGCGCACGGATGAGCAACTCGATTACTCCTCCTGCATCTTCATGGAACGTTAATTTCGTTCGATTCGATTCAGGGAATGCTGTTTCTTGTACAAGCGACAATTGATGATCGGGATCTTCCAGTCTGGAGGAAATGAATAGATTCACAAACAAACGCCGCTCATCACAGTGATAGATGCTTCGATTATAGCGGGCTGGATTTTCCATTCCTGTACCTGTACAGCACCAGAAGGAATTATCGGGAGAACAATAGACTTTAAAGTGGCCTGGCTCAGTTGAAACAAAATAAGTTTTCATTCCTGAAACAGGATCTTGAGATGCCAATATATGGTTGTACAGCGCCCGCTCATAGAAATCGAAATACTCCGCTTTCTGTTCCCAGCTGTACAAAAGCTCGGTCAGTTTCATCATATTATAGGTGTTGCAAGTCTCTGCTGTTGTCACGCCGAGCTCTTCGCTGTTTGGCATGCCAAAATGCTCGCCATTGCTGTTTCCGCCAATCACGTAGCTCCTATGCGCTGTTACATTATTCCAGAAAAATTCAGCGATATCCCTGTACTGTTTTTCACCCGTGATATCATAAAGCTTCGCAGCGCCAATCACTTTCGGGATTTGCGTGTTGGCATGTTTTCCTTCCATTTCATCGATACCATTTGCAAGCGGCGACAGTAATGCTTTATGGCAGAAGCGCTTCGCCAGTTCCAGATAGCTGGAATCCCCTGTAAGGGTATAAAGATCCGCCATCGCTTCGTTCATCCCGCCGTACTCGCATATCAGCATTCTTTCAAACTGTTCATCTGTCAGTCTTTGCAGCCCATTAACAGCCCAATCTGCCAATTTTTTAACGACTAGCAGGGCATTTTGGTTTCCAGTCAATGTATACGCATCAATCAAGCCCGCATAAATTTTATGGATGCTGTACCACGGTACCCATGAACCGCCGAGGCTGAAATTATCCACTTGGAATTCGCCGCTGAATACCCGATCAAAACAGCCGCGGGGAAAGCCGCTGACATATCCGTCCTCGTCAAATGCTTGAATCTCTGCCAATTCACTTACGGCATAGTCCAATTTACGCTTGAGTTCTTCGTCTTTATCCGCAGCATACATCGCACTGGTCGCCATAAGCCAGTGGCCGATCGAATGCCCGGCAATCTCCTTTTCTTCCCAGCCCCCATACCTCGGCTTTTTCGGTGTTTGCCCTGCTGCTTCATAGCAAGGCGCGACCAAGCGATCAACATCCAAATAAAGCAAGTACTCTTTTCCTTTTTCCTGGGATTGCTTAAAAATCCCATCCAATAACGTTACCTTCTCCATAAGAAGCCCTCCCGGTTACCCTCTTTTCTTCCTGAACACCCGATAAGATACGAGCAGCATTACAACGATGAACAATCCGCCGACCACGAACCAAACCGGGGTCGCATTCTTTTCTTGTGCCATCGTTTCCGTCTCGATCTTTTCCTCTTTCGTTACTTTCAAAGGAACAACATAGACCTTGAATTCTTTTTCGTCCTTTTCATTCCCTTTCTCCACGGTCGCCGTCAACACCACTTCGACTTTGGCTCCCGAAGCCGGCCTGGCCACTTTCCCGTCTTTGGACAGGATGTCCGGATGTGAAGATGACCATTTGATGCTTGTCCCCATCGACCCTTCCGTTGGCAGTTCAATGTCCGCAATCAGATTTTTATTGTATCCGGCCGTTAATTCCTTTACAGCAGCGCTTACAATTTCTTTGTCTGTGCGGCCATCGTCTTTCGTCTGGCTCCCCCAAACAGAAACCCCTTCTTTTGAAAGGGCAGTGAAGACCATGTGATGGCTCTCCGTTGCCGGATCCCACTGGCGGACAGCAACCCCTTCATATGTCTGAGTACCGATATGCAGCGTCAATTTATTTGAATCATGGATGTTCCATGTACCTTTTTCGCTCCCTGCAATGGTGCCATCTTTCTTAAGTTCAATGAAACTGGATTTCTTACTATCGGCAGAAATATCCTTGCCATGGTTCACCATTTTGTACAACCCAGCCACATCTTTCTCCGTAACCTTTGACAGGCTTTCACCTGTATAGCGAAAAGGAGCTGCGACCGGCCATCCCTCTTTATTCATGAACATTTGGTGGACACGTATTTCATGCCCTTCACCCTTCCCTGGGAATCGGGTATGAAAAATCAAAAATTGCTTTCCGGTTTCTGCATCATAATAGGCTGAGTTGTGTCCCGGTGACACATACCCTAATGCTTCCCCTTGATGCTGATCGCCGATTTTATGATCGAAGAGGAAGTTCCCCATCAATTTTACGCCGGAGCCTTCGATTGATTTGTCATCGAATAGCGGCAAAGCCGGATTCGCTTTAACACCGATCATATCGTTTCCTTCCGCATCAACATATGGGCCATCAGGATTTTCCGAGCGGGCCACCCGCAGGTTATACCCACCGTTTGCATCTAAACCGCCATAGGACAGGAACAGGTAATAGAAATCCGTTTCCGGGTTGTACATGATGTACGGGCCTTCAATCCGGCTGTGGTTTCCCCCAAGCAGTTTCTTTCCGTATCCCTGATCTGGATAGGGTTTACCGGTTGTCGGATCCATTTCCATAATAAAAATTCCACCGGAATAGGAGCCATACGTCATCCACAGCTTTCCTTCCTTGTCGAAAAAAACATGCGGGTCAACGACGTTCGGATGAATCCTTGGATCGTACACTTTTCCGTCAGGACTCTCCGCTCCCCACATTCCGGATTTTAAAAAGATGCCGGCATCCCGATAAGGTCCCTCGATCCTATCAGCAATCGCCACTCCTAGTGCCGATCGAGGGGAGTCTCCTTTACACGCATTGTAGTACATGTAAAATTTCCCATCCTCTAATTGAATAACGTCTGGTGCCCAAAGCGTATCCGATTCCGCCCATTCAAAGGCCTCTTTTAATTCCTCATGCACATTCGGAATCAAAGGATTGGAATTGCTGACCCGATCGGAAATCTGCGTCCATTGCATGAAATCCTTTGTTTTTGCAGCCGCTAGATGAGACCCGAATACATAATAGGTGTCCCCTGCTTTGATAACGGATGGATCATGGACAGAGACATTCTGAAATACAGGTGGATCCGCAGAATCTGCTTTTGCTTCAGCATTCGCTAAGACAGACGGCAATAACAATAGAGTGGAAAGGAAAAGGAATGCCGATTTTCGCCTGATCGATGTTTTCATTCTTCCGCCTCTTTTCTTTCTTGTAATGAAAGAGGCAGCTAATAAATATCAGCTGCCTCTGTATGCGTATGATTCGTCACTGCCAGAACTTATTCCGGGAACAGTTCAGCCATTGCGTCTTGACGATATTGGTTGATTTTTTCTGTTAAATCCGCTGCAATATCATGCGGATTGACAGTTCCATCGGTTGCTGCCGCTTCTACATCCCCATATTCTCCGCCGAAGTAGACTTCATCCAAGAATGTTTGGAAGCCCGGCTGCGAAGCGCCTCCAAGAGGAATCGGTTCTTTCGCTCTATCCAAGAAATCTGTATAGTAGTGGTCTTCCGGGAGAAGTGCCGCGTATTCATCCCAAATGTCTTGGTCACTAATAATCGGCATGCTGTCAGGGAAGACAAATGTCGGTGAACCATCTTCATTCGTCAATGTTTTAAACGCCTCCAGCTTTGCTTCCCAGCCATCTTTGCCCCAAGCCATGAATTTCAGTAATTCATAGGCTTCTCGAGGATGCTCTGTTGCAGAGGAAATGGAACCAAAATCGATAAATGCCGGCTTATGGTTGGTTTTTGCATTGTCACCTTTCGGAACAGGATACGGAACCCACTTCATCCCCTTGTCGACAAACTCAGGTGTTGCGAACAGGTTGTTTGTCCACCAGGCATCCAATTGGATAGCTAGCTTTCCAGAACTTGCAGACCATAGCAAGCGGTCACCGAATGCAGCTTCTGCTTCATCTGTATCAAATAATGGTGCGTGGACCTTGCTTCTCACAAATTCCGCATTTGTCAGCAAGGCATCGGCCCAGTCTTTTGTTAAGTCATATTTTTCGCCGTCCCAGCCGAATTCGCCGTTGGCGTCATTATTTACGATTGGTGCCATTGTTACCAATTTTGTAAAGGTGTTGTAGCCGTAAATTCCTTGCTCGGGAATCGTCATTTTCTTCATCAGATCTATCATTTCGGAGTATGTCCAATCTGCAGAAGGCATGTCCACGTTCTGTTTCTTAAATAGGTTTTCATCCAGGAACACCGTATACGGATAATAGTTGGTCGGTGCTGCCATTTTCGTTTTTCCGTCAAAGCGGCCTTGATCCTTCAATGTCGATAAAATGTTCTCGCTCTCTGGATCGTTATCGAAGTAGTCTGTCATGTCGCCCAACCAGCCATTGCGGAGCGGTACATCAACGTTCCCTAAGTACCAGAAGGTATCCGGGAGTTTCCCTGTGCCAGCCAAGTTTGTCAAGCCGTCATTCCATGTTTCTTGCTCAAGCGGAACAAGTTCAACCTTGATATTCGGGTATTTTTCCATAAATTTTCCGGCCAGGAATTCGTTCAAGGCAGGATGCATCCAGGATGCATACGTCAAGGTGATTTCTTCTGTTGTTACAGGCTCAAGCTCTTTCTTTTCCGACTTTGTCGTTGCTTCACTGTTGCTCGGCTTTCCTTTATCAGAACAGCCAGCTACGAACACGACGAGAAGAATACTGAATAAAATCCCTTTGAACAAACGACTCTGCTTCATTTCTTTTCCCCCTCTTTTTTACTGGAATGTGTATAGTACGATGATTACTCACCGGTAATACCTGTGTTATCAACACTTTCAACAAAGTGGCGCTGCAAAAAGAAGTACGTGATCAATAATGGAAGGATACTGATGATTGTCCCTGCCATCTTGATTCCTTCGTTGATCTTATTCGGCCCATTATTCTCAACTGGATACATTTGCTTGTAATTGTCTTCAAACTGCTGAAGCTCGATTAGAATCGTCGTGATATTGGAACTGCCACGCAAATAAAGGGTTGTGAGGTACGTCTCGTTCCAATACCATACAAAGGAAAACAGGAAGGAGACGATGATCGCCGGGACAGCCATTGGCAAGGCAATTTTAAAGAAACTTGTAAACTGGTTCGCCCCATCGACTTCCGCCGCCTCAAAAAGTGACTTCGGTGTTTGCCTGAAAAACTGGTAATAAATCAAAATGAATATCGCGCTATTCAGCCCTTGCCCAAAGAGTGCCGGTATAATGAAGGCATTTATAGAGCCGGTCAATCCCAAGTTGTTGAATAAGCTATAGGTCGGCATCATTAGGATTTGCGGCGGCAGCACGAAGCTGAAAACCATCAGGAATAAGAGCAAGTTTTTGAACCTGAATTCAAACCGCGCAAATCCATAACCGACGAGTGAACAAACTGCGACCTGCAAAAGGGTGGGAATCAACGCAATCAGCGTGCTTCCAATAAATGCTTCCCGCAAATTCATTACGGAAAAGGCTTGCTGGTAATTTTTCGTGTAAAACGAAGACGGCAGCCATTTTATCGATGTATCCAACAGGTCCGACAAGGATTTCATGCTCGTGACAAACATGTACAGCAACGGGTAGAGGTATACAAATCCGATACAGATTAATAGCATGTACGTGATAAGTTTAACGAGAACGCCCCGTTCCTCATTCATCCCAAACATGATCTTTTTAACCTTGTCTTTTGCCATGACCGTCTTTTCACGAACGTTCACTTTTTTCTTTTCGGTTACGAGTGTTTCCGTTTTTTGGATCATCAGGTCGCCCTCCCTTCTAGATTGATGTTCGTTTCGGTTTTCTTTCCCGGAAGATGACAAAGATCAATAGCAGGAAGATTCCGATGATCAACGCATACATCCATGCCATTGCAGAAGCAAAGCCATAACCTCTCGTCGCATTGAACATGTTGCTGTAAATGAGGCTGATGATGCTATTCTGGTTACTGTTCGCCAATGTGACGAGCGTATAAATCATGTTTAATAGGATGATTGGCATGATGGTCGGCAATGTAATTTTCCAAAAACACTCCCAGCCGGAGCCGCCGTCGATTTTCGCAGCTTCATATAAATTTCGGTCGATTTTTTGCAAGGCAGCCAGAAACAGAAGAATCTGGACGCCTGAGTACCATAAAATGATGATGATTTGCCCGAATACCCCACCGATGACATCCGCCATCCAGAGCGGTAGAAATTGCCCAAGTAACGACATGATCAAATCCTGGTTCACCATCGGAATTGTCGTTGCACCCTGTTCCGTCAATTGGCTGATGACCGGACCGCTGGCAACAATGACCGGCAAGAAGAAAATCGTCCGGAAAAATCCTTTAAGGTGGATTTTTTCATTTAATAACAGGGAAATCATCAAAGCGAAGACGACAATTACGGGAACGCGTAAAATCGTATCCATTGTGAACGCCAGTAATTCCTGGATAAAGAACATATCCTTCAGCCAAACGTCACGGAAGTTATTGAATCCTACATAGCGGAGAGTCATCCCTGTCGGGGTAACTCTCACACTATTTAGGCTATAGTAAAAGGATTGAAATAGCGGGTAGATGACCAACCCGATAAATCCAATTAACCATGGGGAAATGAAAAGATAGCCATAGAGACTTTTGCGCTTTAGTTTCAACGGGTTTGCACCACCTTATAGGACAGCTTTCCAATTGTCTGACCGTTGATTGCAGCATCATCATTCGTGTAATTCACGTACACGACAGTACCATTATCATAGGTTACCTTTGTTACACCATTGATCCGTTCATAGTCTGCAATCAAAGCGCCTTTTGTTTGATCATGTACCTTCTTTAAATCTGTATAATAGGAAACGATTGTGTCTTCATAACGGTCGAACCTGGAACTGTAAATGTCCGAGGAATTTGTATTCAACAGGTTCGCCGGATCTTCATGTGTAATATAGAAGGAAGGCAGCAAACCTTGTTCCACCAGCTGCAGGAAAAATTCCTTCTGATTCGCCTGGAAGTTGACATATTCCGAATACATCGGCATGATCCCTTTTAATGCGATTGAATAAAATGGAATGCTTTCATCCGTAAAGACATAATCAGATGACGCAGCCGGCATGTCGATCATCGCGCCTGTATATTTCCAGAAGTAGGAGTAAGGCTGTTCCAACAATAGATCGAAACTTTGGTTATACTCTTTTACAATCGATTCATACACTTCCCTCGTGCTGACCCGGTCATATTCCTTCCCGCTCTGACTATGGGAGAACAAAGTATTCGAGATGCCGCTTACCATGATGTTTTCGATTTTGTTGTCCGTGTATTCCTTTTCCATCCTTTTTAAAACAGCAACCGAAGATGAAGGAGCGAGATAGTTCAACTCTTTATATACTTTTCCATAGACCTTTTCCGTGTGCGTTCTCTTATTGAATTTCTTCATCACTTTATAATTTGACGTTCCGTTTTCTTCCGCATTGATTCTCAACGCATCTTGGTCCAGATACAATTCCACATTCTGTTTTTTGCTTTTGTCAATCAGTTCAGCCAGCTCATTTACCGATCCTAATGAGGAGTCGGTTTTGAATTTGGCGATCGGCAGCCCTCCGTATACACCGTCTTTCTGCCAGCCCTTATAGATGGACAAAATATTTTCTACTCCCTCTTTCTTGAGCTTCGTAAATATCTGGCCTGCCTGTCCGAATGTTGTCATTGGAACAGATTTTTTAGAGATGAGGCCATTCTCTTTATCTGCCCCCAGCAGATCCACACGGGCATTAAACTCCGGATCGTCCTTTTTCACTACGAGCTCCTCACCAAGCAAATAATCCCGATAAGTTGTCGCCAACCCTGTGTAATCAGCTTGCTCACCCGAAACAAAGTCATAGCGGACTTTAATATTGAAGTTGTTTTTGTTCTTCTGCCTGATGACGATTGTCCCTGAATCTTTGCTTGTCGGCTGATTATAGAACTGCCGATAAATGAACTTGGATGTAATCCAGTTATACGGAAGGATGGCCCCGCTTGGATATGCTTCAATCTTTGCACTCGCGTCGCCTTCCTCAATGATTCCTAAATATCCGATTTTAGAATCGGTTTGAACCATGCCGAACACTGGTGCCAGTATTTTCTCCGGATCGTTCACCGGGTTCATTTTGTTAAACAGGGATAATACATAGGAATCATCGATGCCGGGATTAGAGCCATATACCATTTCCGAATAAGGCTGCTTATATTTTCCGTTATTATCCTTGAGATGAATGAGCGCACCTGATCCATCCGGAATGAACATATACCCTTGCCGTTCCCCAAGATGGGAATAACCCAGGAACGGATATACATAGAAGCCGGACACTCTGTACATATCGTTTGTTTCAACGACTTTGTCCTTCGGTATTTCAACCTGGAGGCCGCTGTCTGTCAAAGTGGCATCGACAAGATAAGAGATACCTAGTTTTGGATAGGAAACAGTTGCTATAAAGCCGTCATCCTTTATCTTTACATCCTTTTCCGGGTCACCCGAATACATGTCAGCCCTGTACGTTACTATGTTGGTTCCTACCAAATACTCCATTACAATTCCTGATTGAACAAAATTGGTCCACTCTTCGTTGCTTTTGGCAGGGTCTTTTACAGTCGAGTACATAACGGCACCCGTATTCTTGTTCCGGACAATAACGGATAGGTTCTCTTGCTTTAAATACAATTCATATTCTGCATTTTCCGTGAGGAAGCGATGACCATCTATTTCCGCTTGGGAAGATTCCACAGTTTGCACACGGTTCTCTTTCCCTTCCATATCAGCCATCGGTGCTGCCGCGATGCCGCCATCCGCTCCTGCCGGCGGCTGTGTCTCGGTCTTTTGGGTGGCCGAGGTTGTTGTTTTCGCAGTTGTCACAGCTGCAGGAGGCCTGCTTGCTGTCTGCTTGTCCTTGCCAGTATCGGCTTTGTAGAAGAACATCAAATATATAAGTGATCCCATCGTTATAACGAATAAACTGAGCTTAAGTATGGATAATTTACTTTTGTTCAATTCGATACACCGCCTCGTTAAAGATGGAAACTACAAATGATATCACTTGTGAAACCAATACATAGACAATAAAGAGCAACAGCAGTCCAATGAGCAACGTAAACATCGTCAGCAAAATCACTTTAAACGTTTCTTTTACGCCGTAATTATTAATTTCCTTGATCATCAGGAAGAGTAAAATGGCTACCCACCCATAGATGAAGTAGTTTGCAAAATCTATCAGAAACAGTTCATTGTAAGTGGCAACATTGCTTCCAAGAATGACAAGCGGTTTAAAGAAGAAATACGGTGCCAAGGAATAAATGAACCCGCTGTAAACATCTCGGAAACGGCCTTCCCCATCGTTGATCGTGCATACGAGATAGTTTGAGATAATCAGCAGCAGGAACAGACCAAAGACTGTGGCAAAGTCGGTTCCGAGCGAGAACATCCCGTCTTGTACCCTTCGAAATATAAATCCTGAAAAATACCGGTCACAGATATAAATGATGAAGAAAATCACCAAAAGTACCGTCGCGGAACGATTGCTCGTTTTCTTCTCATTGCGGATCCCATAAAAACCGTCAATCGGATGGCGGATGAACGATTTTACATACCATACTTGCTTTGCCAATGTGAACTGAAAGGAATGAAAATAGCGCTCCTTAATTCTCTTGACAAATTGCTTTCTTCTATTAAAGAATGCGGCAATTTTCAAAAGTACGTAAGCAGCAACCGCTGCCAATAGGATTGTTATGATATGTTCTCGTAACCAATTGTTTCGAATCTCCCAAAAAGCATCGGAGTAGCCACTTTTATATTTTGCAAGACGGTATGAGGTTAATGCCTGGTCATAATTTTCTTCTTTAAAGTACGCTTCCCCCATGCCAAGATTGGCAAAGTCGAAAAGGCTGTTCATCCGCAGTACTTCTTCCCAAGGCTCTTTACTCGCTGTATAATCTCCATTTTGGTAGAGTTTCAGAGCCTTATGGACGAGGTTGGCAAACTCGGTCGGTTCGAAGATTTGAATTTCATTTTTCTCAGCATCCAGAATATAGAGCTGATCTTGTGAATCCAATGCGATCGCCGAAATTGTCTTGAACAATCCGACCCGTTGTCTTCCATCGTCACTGCCGCCATAGACGAACAATAGATTTCCTTCACTTGTATACTCGTAAACAAAACCATCTTTGCTGGCAACGAATATATTTTCCAATGATCCTACAGCCACCGAAGAAGGGAAGGGATCATAGACATTTGTGTGGATAATATTTTTGCCTGCCATATTCAATTTCTTCAATGTCTCTTGCTTTTCTGCTTGTGAAACCGTGTAGATCAGGCCTTTTTCATCGATTGTCATATTCCCCGCAGTGGCAGGAATGGAGTCAATCATCTTTTTCAATTGCTCTTCTGTAAAAAACGCTTTTCTGAACGTAGTCAACAGCGAGACCCTAGTTGAGTTCGGTGCAAAGTAGCCAAGGAATTCACCGGTTTTCGCGTTTATCTGGATAACACCATTGGAATTTCCCCGCGAAATGATATAAATGTTCTCCCTATTATCAACGACCACTTTTTCCGGAACAAATGTGGCCGTTTTCCCGAACAGGGGACTGTCCGGCTTTTGGTATTCGGCGAGCACCTCTCCATCAAACGAGAAGACGATCACTTTTGCTGCTGCTTCGTCCGCCACATAAATCTTTTGATCATCCGTTACAAAAATTCCGTTCGGTTTTTTGAGGATATCTTCACCGATGATTTTAATCAGCTTTCCTTGAGGGTCGCCGACGATGATCCTGTGATTGCCTGAATCAGAAACATAGAGCAGGCCATTCTTATCAATTTTCAGATCGGATGCCTGGGAAAAGAGCGTATCATCAAATTTCACAATTGAATCTTTTACTGTATAGGCGGTCTGGGTTTCCACATAATTGCCGTAACCGTCTTCCGTATACGTTTTATATGCTGTCGTACTAGCTGACACAGGAGTCACACTGGACAGAAGCAGCAGAAACATACTGACTATGAGGATTTGTATTTTTTTCCTTTTCATCTTCGCCACCTACTTAATCCCCGAGTGTGACATTGTATTCATGACCCTGCTCTGAAGGAAAACGAACAACAGCAAGTTCGGTATGAACATGATCAATGAAGCTACAGCCGCCATCCCCTGACCGACGACTACGTTCGTTTGCAGTGATACCGTGTTCATGTAGAATGCCAATGTCCTCAGATTTTCACTGGTAATATAAAGCGTCGAGGTTTCCAGGTTGTTCCATACCGCTTGGAAAGCAAGCAATGCGGCAGTCGCAATTGCCGGCTTGATTAGCGGAAGAATGATCCGCACATAAATCTTAAAGTCGCTTGCTCCGTCCATTACGGCTGCTTCGATCAATGAATCAGGAATTTGATCGATAAATTGCTTGATCAGGAAAAGCCCGACCGGCATCGCCAATAACGGCAGAATATGCGCCCAATATGTATCGTCAATTCCGAGAAAGTCGATTGTTAAATATCTCGGTATCGTTACAGCAATCGGAACAAACATCAGTGCTGCGTTGTTGATTTCAAATACTGTTTTCTTCCCTTTAAAGTTCTTTTTAGATAAGACGTAACCCGCCATTGTTGCAATGATGACCGACAAGATAACAACAGCCAGCGTCACAATGATACTGTTAAATACATAACGGCTCAAAGGGATTCCCGATGAAGTAGCCATTGAGAAAAGCGCATCAAAGTTCTCAAACGTTGGTTTCCTCACAAAAAATGTAGGAGGGAAAGCAAACAATTCATCCATCGGCTTGAAGGCATGGTTAAAGATAAATAGGATTGGCAGTATCATAAATAACGCAAAAGGAAGCAGCACTAGATAAAATTTGATTTGGCTTTTATGAAATTTCCGAGGGTTCATACCACTTCCTCTTAGTGCCATATCATCAATCCTCTCTTAGGCTTCGCTAAATAATTTTTTGGATATTGCGGAGAACAAGTAAATAATGAGAAGCAGGACAACGGAAACTGCCGCAGCATAACCCATTTCAAACCGGATAAAGCCATAGTCCTCAATATGGTTAACAATTAATTGTCCCGCATAATTCGGCGTTGGGTTCGAGCCGGTCAATTGGACTCCGATGATCCCTGTCGAAAATGTATTGACAATCGCCATAACAGCTCCAAAGAGCATTTGCGGTTTCATCGAAGGAATCGTGATATAGATCAATTCCTGGAAACGGTTCTTAATTCCGTCGATTGCTCCCGCTTCGTACAAGGTTTCATCCACATTCAGGACGCCTGCCAGCATAGCTAGGAATCCGACACCCATACTGCTCCATAAAGCGACAATAATCATAATCAGCATGATGAAGCGGGTGTCCTGCAGGAAAATGATCGGCTCGGTGAGCACACCCATTTTGATCAAGAGACTGTTTACATATCCTGACTGGTTGCCGCTGAATAAGATTTTCCATAGTACAGCCATTGCTACCCCTGAAGTCATGGAGGGGGAGTAGAAAATCAAAGCAAGGACCGTCCTTGGAATCTTTGGAACCTGAGCCAAACACCAGGCGAGCAAAAAGGATAAGATATACCCGCCTGGCCCGACAATGACCGCAAACAGGACGGTGTTCGGCAGTACGTATTGCATAAAGATCTCATCTTGCGTCAACAAATTGATATAGTTGAGAAACCCGACGAAATCCGGTGTTTCAATAGTATTAAAATTGGTAAATGACAAGTAGATTGCCATTATGATTGGGATGATGATAAAAGCTAAAAACAATAGAATATATGGAAGCAGAAAAAGATATGGTGTTCTTTTTTTCTCTTGCATTGACAATGTCCTCCGACGCTATTTTTTCGTTTCAGGGTTTTGATACGCTTTGATCATTTCACCATTTTTCATGTAGCCGAATTCTTCCAGCTTCCTATATGTTTCCCGATTGACCCTCTTGCTTGCCAAGTCGATTGCCGTTCGCAAATTCTCCCCATCCAAGACAATCGTGTTGTATGCATTACTTAATTCACGTTCCAGCATATAACTTCCAGGAACCCGCGGAACTTCCGTCAGCCACTTCGTTTGGTCCAGGATCACCGTTTTGTGTTTCGTGATCCAAGGCAAATCTTCGAATGCTTTTATTGTGGCTGTGTTCCAGATATACTCCTGACCGTACGTCACCTGTAGGGAATTGCCGAATGCTACCTGTGTTTCTTTGCTTGACCACCACTTGAGGAACTCCCAAGCTTCTTCCTTCATTTTCGAATCTTTGAAAATGACGTTACTTTCCGCTCCACCGGCTGACCATCTTTCAATATCGCCGTTATTTTCCACACCGGGCACTAAAGCAATTTCCCATGAATTTGCAATTTCCGGAGCCGCATTTAAGATCAGATTGTACATATAGTAATCTGAAATTCCGATTGGCAGGGAACCATCCCTGAATTGCTGATAGAAGCTCGGTACTTCAAATGGTGTATTGTAAATGGTTGACAGCTCGGTCAGCTCTCTCATGCCTTCTATCGCACTTTCTTCATTCAGTGTCGTCTTGCCAATTGTGTCCCCATAAAATCTTCCTCCGTGCTGATAGATGATCGGCGTGGTACCTGCGAAGAACTTCAGGCCGATCATGCCTGCGGTCGGATAAAAGAAGTTCATTCCTTTTCTTTGCAATTCAGGCAGATAGCTCTTCACATCCTGCATCGTCTGAGGAACCGGAAGCTGCATCGAATCCAGAATGTCTTTCCGGTAGAAAAGCACCCAGAAATTCATCGTTTCAGGGAGTGCATAAACCCCGTCATCTGTCGTCCCCGGTACGAGGAGCCCCTGAGGAAATCGGTCTTTCACTTCATCATAGTCCTCAAACTCCGTCAGATCCTGCAAAGCTCCCCTGATCGCAAGGTCATAGGGCAATGCATAGTTTAAGGCAGTGGCCACATCGGGTGCTTCGCCTGAAGCATTAGCAAGGATCAGTTTGTTTTGATCCGGCATTAGAGAAATGTCCACCTTCACTCCTGTCTGTGGTGTAAATTCCTCATCGATCAGCTTTTGCAGAATTTCGATATACTGCCTCGGCCTGTTCACCCACACTTGCAGGTGCTCATCATTTACGTTTTTCACAGAATAGTCCTGATTGCTGAAGGAAAGAACAAATCGCTTAACTCCCTCAAACGCTTTCACAAACATCCCTTTTTGTTTCGGGATGTCCTTTTCATCCTGGTAAAAATAAATTTTATCGATTGCTAAACCGTTATCATTTATCGCTTGGAGCAGATTTCCCAAATACGCTGTTACAGAGTTCGTGCCTGTTGCCAGTTCGTTTTTGCGGATATGCAATTTATCCGTTTCCGCTGCAAGACTTCTTAACTGTTTCTCCGCAATTGTTAGAGAAGAGAAAGCACCGATATCATCCACATCTTTGTTATACGTTTTCATATTTTCATATAATTTGTTCAGGTCATCTGCCAGCTTGAGCATGTCCTTTTCTGCATTCGGCATGTATTGCTTAATGTTAATATCACGATTGCGGTCAATGTTTGTGCCCGATAGCTTCGTCACTTCCAAGGAGAGGTTCTGGATCTCCTTGATCATGCTTTCAACTCTTTCCATTGTCGGTTTGACATAATCCAAGCTAATGGCAAGACCAATTGTATGGACACCTTCATCCAAATACACAGGAATCTTTTTATCTTTATCACCCATCGTCGAATTTTTGAAATCTTGTGAATATTGCAGCGGGTAATTTTTAAATTGCTTAAACGGAATTTCACCATCGATTGTAATATTCACAAAAACCGGGAAGTCTACTTTCGCCTTCTGGCGGTAATTCATTCCCAGATAGTAGTATCCGGACTTTTTGACCTCGAATTCATATTCCACTTTTTGACCGGCCTTTTTAAAGGCCGTGCTGTCAATAACATTCAATACACGTTTATCTGCCTTATATGGAGTTACGTCCACATTGTATTCTGCGCCTGCGCGGATCGAAGAGTCATTTCGGTTTGTTATGTTTTCCGCTTCGATCAAGATAAGCTCTGATCCGGATACTTTTTCTTTCTTGTACGATGGCAGTTGTTGCGGAGAAGCCAGGAAAAACGATTTAATCAGGATGCTGCCCTCCAGCACTTCCAAAGAAACTTCATTGTTTCCGCTGTTTAATTGGATTAGAAATGGGTCACTGGTTCGATAACTGGAGTCGGCGATCCGTTTCTCTTCCCATTTGATTATTTTTTCTGCTTCAGGAACAACTTCGTTCCCATATTTATCTTTAGGAATTGTGTCCGGTGTCTTCCAGCTGCTTTCAAACACCAGGTTTCTCAATTCATAAAACGGATAGTGTCCATTGACTTGCATGCCTGCTTGTGCGGGAAGGATATTCTGATTGTCGACCAAATAATTGATGCCGACTTGGTAAAGCCCGGCTTTCGGAACATCAATATGAAACACAACCGTCCCGCCCTGTTCGATTCTGACAACTTCCTCACCGTCAAATGATTCAATTTTTGCCTGATCCTTTGAAAGTTCTTTCATATTGTCATACCGGATCTTTTCTCCAGCATATGGCTGCCCGTTTTGTTTTTCTATGTACTCGCTATACTTTTCTTCCATGTTCCCCGTTGCCGCGTTCTCTAGTTTAGCGGTGCTCCCGGTTTGCGAGGATGGTGTTTCAGCCCTTACTGCCGCCCCATAGAAAAGTTGGGATAAACATAGAAAAATGGCTGTTACGATGATTACATTCCGTCTATGATTGAAGAAAACCTTCAAATTCATCACTCCCAAGGGTTTTACTATTTTATTGGTAGAGTTTATTCATTTTTATGATTTTTTGTTTGAAAGCGCATTCTAATATAAACAAAGTATAATCCGCTTGTTCGTACATGTCAATATTATTCTGACTATTATCCTGACAATCTCTTTAAACTTGTACGTGCTAAAATAATCATATACGTACTTCTTTAGATCTCTCCTTTGTTGCACAAAAAAAAGAAGAAATCCCTCAGGTTTCTTCAATAGTTCTTTACAAATGCCAGTTCGCTATTCTTCTCTTTTGTTGAATTCCGCAAAACAATTTCAGGTTCAAAGACATAAGAAGTCAGGACGTTGTCACTGTTTTCTAGATTCTTGCTTTCAATCATTTGAATAATCATTTCTGCCGCTACTTCCCCCATTTTACTTTTGGGATGCCGGACCGTCGTCAGCTTCACTTCTGAAACTTCCGCAAAAAAGGAGTCATCAAAGCCGATCAAGGATATCTCTTCCGGAACTTGGATCTCCTTTTGCCGAATCACGTCTAACAGCCTCATGGCCAATTCATCATTGTAACAGATGATTCCTGTCGGCCTCTCTTGTGATGTATCCAGTATATGACTGAGCAGTTCAACAGGTTTATTTGCTTTCTCTTTCGTATCGTAAGTTATAATATTTTTCGGCTTCAACGGAATGCCATAAGTACGGTGTGCACTTAAGTAACCTTTCATTCGTTTTGTCCCCTGCTGGTCATCGGTTTTAAAAAAGCCGATAATGTTCTCATGTCCTCGCTTGATTAAATGCTCTGTTTGAATAAAAGCACCCTTTTCATCATCGACCACAACGCATATCGGCTCTAGTACGTCGTAGTTTGCATTGATCATAATATACGGTATTCCAAGTACTTCCATTTTTAAATAGTAGCTAATATTCGGATTGGATGCCGCGCTTTTGGTCGGTTCCACTATAACCCCGTCAAATTTTTGCAAGATAATCGTCTCTAATATTCTTCGTTCACTCTCATAATCGTTATTGGTGCTGAAAAGACTGACTTGATAGCCTTTTTGGCTGAGGACGCTTTCAGCCCCCCGTATGATGGATGGGAAAATATAATCGGATATATAGGTCGTTATGATGGCAATATTTTTCTGCTTCGCGTCGCTCGTCATGCTGGATGCTGCGGTCCGGTCAGCCACAAAAGTGCCAGATCCCTGTTCACGGTACAGCCATCCTTCTCTGACCAGTTCGCCGATCGCAAGACGGATGGTATGACGGCTGACCGAGAGTTGTTTCATTAACTCACTTTCGGAATGTATCTTTTCATTTTGCTCGTACGTACCGGCTCGAATCTGGGACTTGATCCACCGTTTCACCATATTGTATTTTGTTTCGCTCAACTGCGTTTGCCCCCCATATCTAAATTAACTGCTTGTATCATTCTTCACCTGGAATAGGGGATGCAGCAGTCGGATAGGTCTTGTTTCATGTTAGTATAAAATGTACGTACAATCAATCAAAAAGTTTGATTTACTCTCGTAATGGGATATTTTGACCGGACGAGTTTATTTTCCTTTAAGACAAGGCAAAGAGGCCGTTTCGATAGAAACAGCCTCCATCCCGCTGGTGGACCCTTTAGGGTTACTGCGGTGTGCCAAAGTCAGGTGTTCCGTCCGGCTTCCATGTAATTGGCCTGGCGCAAGTGTGCCGGTTTGGGTCGTAGAGCGGGTCACCAACAATTTCTGTGTAATTTCTAACATGGTAGACAAGGATGTCTTCGCTTCCGTCTTCTGAGACAGTAAAACTATTGTGTCCGGGGCCGAATTGGCCCGTTTCATAATTGGTTTGGAATACAGGCGCTTCTGTTTTCGTCCAGGAAGCCGGATCCATGACATCGCTTGTTTCTTCAGCTATAAGCAATCCCATGCAGTAATTCTCATCCGTCGCACTCCCGGAAAAGGAAATAAAGATCTTTCCGTTCCGCTTCAATACAGCAGGGCCTTCGTTCACCCAAAAGACTTTCGTTTCCCAGTCATATTCCGGTTTTGAGATCATTACCTGCGGGCCTTTAATTGTCCACGGGTTTTCAAGCGGTGCGATATATATATTCGAGTGCCCCTTAATCGCAGGATCTTTTTGCGGCCAGACAAGATAGTGCTGGCCGTTATGTTCGAATGTGGTCGCATCAAGAGAAAATGATTCCCAATCTGTCTTTAACTGTCCTTTTTCTTCCCAAGTACCTTCTAGTGGATTCGCTGATCTATTTTCAATTACGAACATCCGGTGCTGAAATAACCCATCAGCAATTTCAGGTGAATGGGCTGCGGCGAAATAAATATACCATGCCCCGTCGATATAATGGATTTCCGGAGCCCATATCAAGTTGCTCATCGGTCCAGTTTCATGTTTTCGCCAAACTGCCACAGCTTCCGCCTCTGCAATACCTTTGATCGTTTTAGACCGCCTCAACTCAATCCGGTCGTATTCCGGGACGGAAGCGGTAAAGTAATAATATCCATCCGTATGCTTATATACCCATGGATCGGCCCTTTGCTCAATAATCAAATCCTTCGATCGTTTTGCTTCTGCTGCCGTCACGTTTACCATGATGGAATCTCCTTCCGAATAGCGTCAGTTGGCATCCGCTGCCGGTACGCCAAAATTTGGTTTGCCATCTTCATTCCACGTAAATACTTGAGCACGTGTATGCCGGTTCGGATCCCAAAGCGGATCCCCCTCGATTTCCTTATAATTGCGAGCATGGTAAATGAGCACGTCCCGGCTTCCATCTTCTGAAACGGTAAAGCTGTTATGTCCCGGTCCGTACTGGCCGGCTTCCTCATTTGTCGTAAATACAGGTACTTCCGTTTTATGCCAGGATGCCGGATCCAGTAGATCACTATTTTCATCTGCAGTCAAAAGGCCCATGCAGTAATGGTGATTGGTGGCACTGCCGGAATAGGTCATGAAGATTGTGCCATTCCGTTTGATTACGGCCGCCCCCTCATTTACAAGGAAACCGATTTTTTCCCAGTCATATTCCGGTGTTGAAATCATCACTTGCGGACCTTCGATTGTCCATGGATTGATCATTTTAGCGATGTAAAGGTTTGAATTCCCCTCAATTTTAGGATCCTTTTGTGCCCAGACGTAATAGCGCTTCCCTTTATTCTCAAAAACCGTAGCATCAAGGGAGAATGATTCCCAATCTGTTTTCACTTGCCCCTTTTCCACCCATTGTCCTTCGAGCGGGTTCGGTGAGGCATTTTCAATCACATACATTCGGTGATCAAAAATGGCATCCTCTCTTGCCGCAGCATAGTAGATATACCATTTTCCATCGAGAAAATGGATTTCCGGCGCCCAAATATTCGCGCTCATCGGCCCCTTTTCATGCTTGGTCCAAACCGTTACGGGCTCGGCCGTCCCGATACCTTGAATCGTCTTCGATCTTCTCAGCTCGATGCAGTCGAATTGAGGGACAGAAGCGGTAAAGTAATAGTATCCGTCCGTATGTTTGTACACCCAAGGGTCTGCTCTTTGTTCCAGAACGGGATTTTTATAGAGTTCTTGGTTTGCCATAGCAATCACCTTTCCTATTGGATTTATGTAAAATCTACTTTCGCAATGGTATTTATGAATTTTAGTGCCGTGAAACGGTCACGCAAATGATAGGCTCCCGCCAAAGCATTTCGCACAAGCTTTTGGTCGATTCCGAGCTCCTCAGGCAAGACTTTCCCGCCCACGCCTTCAATCATTTCACGTAGATGGGATGGTTCCGGAATGCTCCGGAAACAGGCAATGATGTCCGGCAATTGTTTGCGGATGGCGTTTTGCAGTTTCTCATCCATTGCCAGGGATTCGAATGATTGCAGCTGCTCAAGAAACGAATCGCGATATAAGCCGGCTAATAGCACCGTTGCTACACCAACTTTTGCTCCGTGCAGTACCATCGGCCTTTGCTGCTGTAAAAACGCCATCTCCCAAAAATGCGATAGATGATGCTCTCCTCCAGATGCTGGATGGGATTGTCCGAATATGAGCATCGCCAGACCTGATTGAATGAGGGAAGCCGTCAATACGCGGATTCCTTCTTCACTGCCTTTCGCAATTTCTTCCACATTTGCCGCACATTCATCCAAGGCATTTCTTGTCAGCTGGGCAACGAGCGGGCAGTATGGCTCACCAGCCGCCAGATGGCCAAATGTCCAATCGGGAAGCGAGGTGTATTTTGCCACCATATCGCCAAATCCTGCTGCAATCATTTCTCGCGGGGCCTTCTTTAGCAAGTCTAAATCCGCAAATACGGCAAGCGGTGAGATGGTTTTAAACGTCCGTTTCACTCCCCTGACAATGAGCGGCGCACCCATGGAAGTAAAACCGTCCACCGACGAGGCAGTTGGCACGGAAATGAACGGCAACCCCATCTTATAAGCACAAAAACGGGAAATATCATGAAGCGTGCCAGCTCCGACAGCAACGATCACATCCGCATTAGGGGGAATTTCCAAAAGTACTTGGACGAGTGACCGTTCATCCGCCACCACATCGTTGTTCCTGTCAGGCAGCACGATGGCTGCCGAACAATCGATCGAGGCTTCTGTCAATTGATTGTGGATGCGTCGCCCTGCGGCTTCGTATGTAATTTTATCCGCTGCTATAACAACTTGTTTGAAGCCCTTTTCCTGAATAAACGTGACTGCAGCCTCCAAGGCATCTGGAGCGATGCAGATTTGTTCAATTGGGATTGAATGATGTGCGTTTCCGCACTGGCATGTTCGAACCAAAGCCT
This sequence comes from Lederbergia sp. B243.17, assembly GCF_057657925.1. Taxonomy (NCBI): domain Bacteria; kingdom Bacillati; phylum Bacillota; class Bacilli; order Caryophanales; family Bacillaceae; genus Lederbergia; species Lederbergia sp. B243.17. The sequence goes on along the minus strand of NZ_JBWBKF010000084.1, from coordinate 43,821 downwards.
TTATTTCTTCAAGAGTCTCTTGCATAGGCGTTCCCTCCTGCCCTCAGTTTTCGACTGTCCCGAATGTATATGTTGTTTCTGAACGGTATTCCTCATCCTTTTTCAATACGTATGACGGAAACGCAGGATAATGGATGGCGCCCGGCACTCCTTGTGTTTCCAAACAAATGCCCAAGTATTTGCTTGCTGGTACCTTGCCGACCTCTCCCACTTCCTTGATCTGGGTGCCGGAGTAGACGATAACCGCAGGTTCATCCGTTTCAATCGTCAAGATCCTGCCGCTTACCGAATCGGACAATACAATTTCCTTGTCATGATTACTTTTTAGAAGAAATGGGTGATCATACCCGCTGCCAGCCATCCTATTTTGCGGATGATCTGAAACTGTTCCGTCTTCAATTTTTCTTTCATTTAAAAAGTCAAATGCCGTCCCTTTCACATCCAAAAGAGTTCCTGTCGGGAGAAGCTCTTCATCCAGCTCAAGAAATTGCTCGCTCTTAATTCTTAAGGAATGCTGCAAAATATCGCGTTTCAAGTTTCCGCTTAAGTTAAAGTAGGAATGGTTTGTCAGCGTGACAAGCGTGTCCTGATCCGATTGTCCAGAATAACGGATGGAAAATTCATTTTCATTGTTCAATGTATAGGTGATCTTGACATGCAGCGTACCGGGATATCCTTCTTCCCCATCTGGGCTGACATGAGTAAAGACGACGCCGGCTTCCTGTTCATTTTCAAATTCCTCCGCTTCCCAGACCGCCTGATTGAAGCCTTTGTGTCCACCATGGAGATGGTTGTTGTTTTCATTCTTTGATATGGTATGCAGCTTGCCGTTCAATTCGAATTCCCCTGCGGCAATCCTTCCTGCCACCCGGCCGATGGCAGCGCCTAAATAATACGTATCTTTTTCGTATTCTTGAAGAGAATCATATCCCAAAACGACATTTTCAAAGTTTCCGCTGCGATCTGGAACGATAATTTTTGTAATGATGCAGCCAAAGTTGAGACAGTGGATCTCCACCCCATGATCGTTCACTAATGTGTAGGAGTAGACTGCCTTCCCATCCTTTTTTCCAAAGGGTTCTTTGTTCACCTTCATCTTAAACCAGCCTCTCTTTTCGGAAATACATCAAGTGCAGATAGTAGAATTTCCATATCCCTGCCTGTTTTATGGGTTAGGATATGGAAATCAATGATTACTTCTGTTTCTCCAGACGAATAACGTTCCATGATTTTTTCGGCAATACCGCCGTAACGGTGCCGCCATCAATGGAAGCATTTCCGTTGGAATGGGGAGCAACAGGCGTTGCCATCGCTGAGTTTGTCTTTTTCAGGTCCTCATTTTCCAGAACGATATGTTCAATCACCCGATACCCTTCGAAATTTCGGGTGTCCACGTCCAATTCCAACGCCTCTTCCAGATGACGGTTGACGGCAAAAATTGTCAGTTGCTCATTTTCCTCGTTATAAACAGCTGTTGATTCCAAGTAAGGAACATCGGTGAAATCTTTGCTGTCGTATTTCGGGCTGGAAATGATCGGATTCAACGCAACGCCGCGGCCATAAACGGAAGCGTGCATATACGGATAGAAAATCGTCTGCTTCCATGCGGCCCCATTATCTTCTGTCATAATGGGCGCAATCACATTAACTAATTGGGCAAGGCAGGCAATCTTAACCCTGTCGGCATGCTTCAATAAAGTAATAAGCATACAGCCGACAAGCAAAGCATCCTCAAAGTTATAAATATCCTCCAGCTGAGCCGGGGCAATGCTCCATGGCTCAATCAATTGATCCTGTTCGTTGCTGTGATACCAGACGTTCCACTCGTCAAACGACAGATTGATCTTCTTTTTCCCATGCTTTTTCGCCTTAATATAGTCAGCGATCGAAATGACTGATTGAATGAAATCATCCATTTCCAATGATAAAGCGAGGTAGTTTGCCGGATCATTGTCACGGTTGCCGTAATATTGATGGAGAGAAATATACTCAACATGATCGTATGTATAGTCAAGAACGGTTGCTTCCCAATCCGCGAAAGTCGGCATATTCCGGTGAGAGCTGCCGCATGCAACAAGTTCGATTGATGGGTCGACCCACTTCATCACTTTTGCCGTCTCTTGCGCAAGGCGTCCGTACTCATGGGCTGTTTTATGCCCGATTTGCCAGAATCCGTCCATTTCGTTGCCGAGGCACCACGTCTTGATCTTGTATGGTTCTTTTACTCCGTGGGAAATACGCAAATCACTGTAATAGGAACCGCCCGGATGATTGCAGTATTCAACTAGGTTTCTGGCCGCATCGATTCCGCGTGTGCCTAAGTTGACGGCCATATTCACGTCCGCATTCACCAGCTTGGCCCATTTCATAAACTCATTCGTTCCCATTTCATTTGTTTCTGTTGTCCGCCATGCAAGATCTAGACGGCGCGGGCGTTCCCCAACAGGGCCGACCCCATCTTCCCAATTGTAGCCGGAAACGAAGTTCCCTCCCGGATAGCGGACTAGGGGAACTTGAAGCTCCTTCACCAGTTCGATTACATCCTTGCGGAAGCCATTTTCATCCGCGTCAGGATGTCCAGGCTCATAGATTCCGCCATAAACTGCACGCCCGAGATGTTCGATGAAAGATCCATAGATGCGCTTGTCGATTTCGGATACTTTGAAATCCTTTTCAATAATCATTTTTGCTTTATTTTGCGCCATTTTTTCCTCTCCCTTTTCAACCGATATTTCGGATCCATGACAAATTTATAAGAGGGCGGGGTATCTCTACCCCACCCCGTCCCATTTTGGCTTCCCTGCATACGGGCACCGTTTCTGTTTAAATTTGGCCCGATAGCGGATAATATCTCCGCTATGGGCACAGGTTGTGCCATATTGCAAGGAAGGGCAAGCTTGGCATATTTGCAGGCGCGCTTCGTAGACTTCCGGGCTGACAATCTTTGACATGTCCTCCTCGGCTTCTTTCAATAATTCCTGGATCACTTCCTCCGTGACCATGACGCCCTCCACGCAGCCTCTGCACAGACTTCTTTCCATGGCGCAGCCCTGTTTTTATTCAACTGCCAATGTCACAACAGACATGGCAGGCAGTTCGATTGTCAGAGTCTGGTTTTCAATCGTCAAGTTCTTGAATTCCTCCGGTTTGACAACATCCGGCTGGTCGAAAGTATTATGGGCATTCATTTTATCAGCCGTCAAAATCGTGCCTCTAACTTTCGTTTCCGTTGCGTGGATGCCGCGAAGCTCCAAGCTGACCGTTGCTCCATTTTGATGGTCGATGTTCACCAAGCTGATATGGACTTTGCCTTCGCTGTTTTTTGAAGCAGTCACGCTTACTTGGCTGACCTTTTCCCCATTGCACTCATACGTGCCGAAGGAAGAATCTACTGCCAGGTGCTCTGCATCCTGATGGACTTTATACATATCGAATACATGATAAGTTGGCGTCAGGATCATTTTCTCGCCTTCCGTCAAAATCATCGCTTGCAGCACATTCACCGTTTGGGCGATGTTTGTCATCTGTACGCGGTCGCAATGATTGTGGAAAATGTTGAAATGGATACCTGCCACCAGTGCATCGCGGATTGTATTTTGTTGATAAAGGAAGCCTGGGTTCGTACCCGGTTCAACATCGAACCAAGTCCCCCACTCATCGATGACCATACCAATTCGTTTTTGCGGGTCATACTTGTCCATGATTGTAGAGTGCTTAGATATCAGTTCATCGATATGAAGGGCCCTTTTCATTGTGATGAACCATTCGTCTTCTTCGAAATTCAAGGCAGAACCTTTTCCTAACCAGAAATCTCCCGGAATCGTATAATAGTGCAGGCTGAGACCATCCATCAGCCAGTGCGCCTCTCTCATTAGTACTTCAGTCCAGTTGTAGTCATCGACATTTGCTCCGCCGGCAATTTTGTATAGTTTGTTGTCACCGTAGTTTCTTACATACGTTTGGTAGCGTCGATACAAATCAGCATAGTATTCGGGACGCATATTTCCGCCGCAGCCCCAGTTTTCATTCCCTACTCCAAAATATTTCAGCTTCCATGGCTCCTCATGCCCGTTTTCCCGGCGCCAATTGGCCATTGGGGATTCGCCTTCGAATGTCATGTATTCAACCCACTCGGACATTTCCTGGACCGTGCCACTGCCGACGTTTCCACAAATATACGGCTCACAGTCGAGCAATTCGCATAGAAGCATGAACTCATGTGTGCCAAAACTGTTGTCTTCAACAACACCGCCCCAGTGAGTGTTGACCATGCGCTTGCGATTTTCTTCCGGACCGACTCCATCCTTCCAATGGTACTCATCGGCGAAGCAGCCGCCCGGCCAGCGGAGAACCGGTATCTTCACATTTCTCAGCGCTTCGAGCACATCATTGCGGATCCCTTTCGTATTCGGAATCGGCGAATCCTCTCCTACCCAAATGCCTTCATAAATGCATCTGCCAAGGTGTTCAGCAAAATGGCCGTAAATATTTTTATTGATTTTCCCTTCTGAGATATCCGTGTTGATGATGACTTGATTCGTCATTCCAATCCCTCCAGTTACATGATCTTTATTTTTATGTATCCGCCCATATGAGTTCGCCGGGGCAGGACCTTGGATGCCGGTTCCTGCCTTGGCCAAGTTGTATGTTATTTATATGATGCTTCGTTCCAGCGCAGCTCGTTCGTTAGTTCGCTTGTTTTCGTCCCGTTGTTGATAACAATCATTTCAATGCCTGCGAGTTCAGCAAAGTCACGAAGCTGTTCTGTTGTGACCTTATATGAGAAGCCGGTATGATGTGCACCGCCCGCCTGAATCCAATTTTCCACCGCCTGGCTCAACGAAGGCTGTGTTTTCCACAGTACTCTTGCCACCGGAAGATTCGGCATGTCTTTCTCAGGCTGGATAGCGTCTACTTCATTCACAAGCAATCGGAATCTGTGACCTAGATCCACAATTGATGCGTTAAGAGCAGAACCTCCCTTGCCATTGAAAACGATTCTTGCTGGATCCTCACGATCGCCAATTCCAAGCGGATGAACCTCAATTTTCGGTCGTGTGGCCGCAATGGTTGGACATACTTCCAGCATATGTGAGCCGAGGACCATCTCATTTCCCGGTTCAAAATGATAGGTATAATCCTCCATGAACGATGTTCCTTCATTGCCGGCAATGATCTTCATCAGGCGGACAAGTGCTGCTGTTTTCCAATCCCCTTCACCGGCAAATCCATAGCCTTGCTCCATTAAGCGCTGCACAGCGAGGCCCGGAAGCTGGCGCATTCCATGCAAATCTTCAAATGTCGTTGTAAAAGCGGTATATCCGCCATCTGTCAGGAATGCTTTCATCCCAAGTTCAATCTTGCCCTGATAACGGATCGCCTCTCTGATCGGCCCATCATGGAGTCCTTCAGCGACAATATCGTATTTCTCTTCATACTCTGCCATGAGCCGGTCAAGTTCTTCTTCGGAGACTTCCTCCATTTTTTGGACAAGGTCTCCGATTCCATATCCATTGACCGTCCAGCCGAATTTGATTTGCGCCTCAATTTTATCTCCTTCGGTTACGGCAACTTGGCGCATGTTGTCTCCGAATCTAGCAATCTTCAAATTCTTACTCTCTTCAAAAGCTGCAGCAGCTCTCATCCAGCTGCCGATCCGTTCTCGGATCTCCCCGTTCTCCCAGTGGCCGACGACGACTTTGCGTTTTACCTTCAATCGTCCGGCTATAAAGCCATGCTCACGGTCCCCATGCGCTGATTGATTCAAGTTCATGAAATCCATGTCGATCGTATCCCATGGAATATCGCGGTTGAACTGGGTCGCAAAATGCAAATACGGTTTTTGCAAAGATGACAACCCGGATATCCACATTTTTGATGGTGAGAATGTATGCATCCACGTAATGATGCCTGCACAATTTTCATCGGCATTTGCTTCAAGGATCAATTTCCTGATGGCAGCTGCATCCTTCAAAACCGATTTGAAAACGATTTTATATGGGATCGCCGGGTCATGATCCAAACCGCTGACAATCTCTTTGGAATTTTCCTCAACTGCTAGCAGAACATCTTCACCGTATAGTAGCTGACTTCCTGTGACAAACCAGAACTCGTATGCTTTTGTCGTATTCAACATTCTTCCTCCTTAAATTCCAAAACTATAAGATTTTATTAGAGCAGTGCTTCTGCAGGGTTACTTCTGGCCATAGTAAGCATTGGCTCCGTGCTTGCGGAGATAATGCTTATCAAGCAAATATTGGTCGATCGGCGCTGCATTGGGGTTCAGCGTGAATGTGTTAAATGCCATCTTCGCCACTTCTTCCAAGACAACGGCATTGTGTACCGCTTCCCCGGGGTCCTTTCCCCAGCTGAATGGCGCATGCCCTGATAAGAGGACACCTGGCATCGCTACTGGATCTAGGTTCTCCTCCTCGAAAGTTGAGATGATGACATTGCCCGTCTCCTCTTCGTACCCCCGCTCAATCTCTTCTTGCGTCAGCGTTCGAGTACAAGGAATTTCACCGTAAAAATAATCAGCATGGGTCGTGCCGAGGGCTGGAATCCGGCGTCCGGCCTGGGCCCAGCTTGTTGCTGCCGGGGAGTGGGTATGTACAATCCCGCCGATCTGCGGGAAAGCGCGGTATAACGCCAGATGGGTAGGAGTATCGGAAGATGGGCGTAATTTCCCTTCAACGACTTTACCCTCCAAATTCAAAACGACAAGATCCTCCTCTTTAAGCTCGTCGTACGGTACACCGCTCGGTTTGATGACAACGAGCCCCTGTTTCCGATCGATCCCGCTGACATTGCCCCAAGTAAAGGTTACAAGGCCGTGTTGTGGCAGCTGTAAGTTCGCTTCCAACACTTCTTTCTTTAAAGTTCCAATCATTAAACCTCCACCTCCCGAGCGGAAGTGCTTGCCTTTTTAATATTCTTCAGTGTCTTCATTACATTGTTTTCGCCTCTGCCGAAATAATCGTATAGACGGGCATATTCTTTATACAGCAGTTCGTATGTCCCGGCGTTCGTGTTGTTCGGTGTATACACATGGTCTTTCACTCTTCCCATTTCCTTAGCCGCGTCCTTAATATTGTCATAACCTCCGCGTTCTTTGCCTGCTGCCACTGCCCCAAACATTGCTGATCCGAGAGCCGGGGTCTGCGACGATGCCGAGATTTTTATATCCATGTTCAAGACGTCCGCATAAATTTGCATCATCATCGCATTCTTTTCTGCAATTCCGCCTGCAGCATATACTTCATGGACCGGTACGCCGTTTGAACGGAAGGTTTCAACGATCATCCGTGTGCCATACGCTGTCGCTTCGATTAATGCACGGTAGATTTCTTCAGGCTTCGTAAGCAGCGTCGCTCCCATAAGAACACCTGTCAGGTCCGCATCGACAAGGGTTGATCGGTTTCCATTCCACCAATCCAATGCGAGCAGGCCGCTTTCGCCCACCTCCAGTTGGTTCGCTTTTTCTGTCAACAGTTGGTGAATGCTCATTCCTTTTTCTTTCGCTTCCTCAAAATAGCTCCCCGGAACACAGTTTTCGGTAAACCATTCAAAATGGTCACCTACACAGGACTGGCCTGCCTCATATCCCATAAAGCCAGGAATAACGCCGTCTTCAACGACTCCGCACATGCCTGGTACGATTTTTTCTTCTTCGCCAAGCAGGATGTGGCAAGTGGAGGTCCCCATGATCATCAACAATTTCCCGGGTTCCGTAATGCCTACGGCTGGAACTGCAACATGGGCATCAACATTTGCGACTGCAACGGCTGTTCCCGGAAGCAATCCTGTCAGCTTGGCAGCCGCTTCCGTAATTTCCCCAGCTTTGGAGCCGATCGGGATGATGTCTGTTGAAAGTTTCTCTTCCACTACATTTTCCAGCCGCGGATCTAGCGCTTTGAAAAATTCTTTGGTCGGGTAGCCCTCTTGCTTATGCCAGATCGCCTTATACCCGGCCGTACAACTATTACGTGAAACTTTGCCTGTCAGCTGTGAAACGACCCAATCCGTCGCCTCCAAAATCTGATCTGCAGCCTCATAGATATCTGGTGCTTCATTCACAATCTGCCATACTTTAGGGAACAACCACTCTGAGGAGATTTTCCCGCCATAGCGCTGCAAGAATTTTTCTCCGCGCACTTCCGCCAGTTCATTTAAAAGATTTGCCTCTTTCTGTGCGGCATGGTGCTTCCAAAGCTTTACATAGCTGTGCGGGTTCCCGGTGTATTCTTCCCGGAAGCATAACGGTGTTCCTTCCTTATCAACCGGTAGTACCGTACAAGCTGTAAAGTCAATCCCCAGGCCGATTACATCTTCCGCTAAAACGTTTGCATTTTTCAACACTTCTGGAATCGTAGTCTGCAGCACTTCAAGATAGTCTGCAGGGTGCTGGAGTGCCCAGTCATGTTCCAGTTTCGTAGTTTTATCCGGTAAGAACTCGTCCATAACCCCATGGGAATACGGCTTGACTGCAGTTGCCACTTCTCTGCCTGTGCCGATTTCCACAAGTACAGCTCTCCCGGACTGAGTTCCATAATCTACACCAATCGAGTACTTTGTCATTCCATCATCCACCCTTTATAAGAATACGTTTACATTACAACTAGATTGTTTGTTATAAAGCTTATCTTTCTTTCTGACGCATATGCCTACATTCTAATTGCTGTAAGCAACACAATTTATGCTGACAAGTGGTAAACCTTACTTTACTTGTACGTATAACCTTAATTAGAGTGTACCATCTATCTTTTATTTTTCAATAAAAACTTATCACCTTTTAAAAAAATTTTTTATTATTCAATCATCTGTGCTGCGATGCCAAAAGGCATATGCGCCTTCCCGTTCATGCTTGGGAAAGACGCACTGCCTTATTTTTCGCCATATAAACGATAAATGCGACCATGTAAATCAGGAATCCGACGACATCCATGAATAAAAGCTGCAGCAATCCCCAGCAGGCGATCCAAACAAGGATCTTTTTCTGTATTTCACTATCCTGGATACTCCTGGCGACTATGAAATTTACAATCGCCCCGACGAACATAAGCAGTCCAAATGTAACAATCACTTTCGACACACTATCAATCAATGTGGTTCCTACAATCACCGTTTGAGGATTGCTGTTCTGCAATTCTCTCAGTCCTGTTTGTTTAAACCAAGTGGAGTACCCAAAAAGAGTCACAATCGCTGTGAGTGCATTCCATATAGATCCCGCAATTAACAGTTTTCTTTCCAATCCGCGATTCATAATCATTCCCCGCTTTTTACATCATAGTGGATTACCCTTTTATGCCTGAATTTAGATTGATAGATTGGACAAAATATTTTTGCGCAAACAGGAACAACAGCAATGTGGGGATAATCGCCAATATCGCCGAACCCATTAGTTGCCCAATCATTCTATAGTTGCCATAGATATCCTGCAGCAGAAGCAATCCGGCAGTAATGGGCATCTTATCTACATCGGTATAGACAATGACCGGCCAAAGGAAGTCATTCCATGAACCCGTAAATGAAAAGAGTGCACAAACGATTAATACCGGTTTAATCAAAGGAAGAATGACGGAGAAAAAGATTCTGAACTCTCCTGCTCCATCTATTCTCGCCGACTCATCCAGTTCCTTGGGCAATGTTTTCATAAATTGTCTGACCAAGAAGATGTTCCCCATCCCTGCCAATCCGGGAATCACCATGGCCCATGCGGTGTTCACCCATCCCAACGCATCAATAATTTTATAGGAAGGAATCAGATTGACAACCGCTGGGAAAAAGGAAATGCCAAGTAAGGTGAAAAACAATGCGTCCCTTCCTTTGAAATGCAGCCGCGAGTAGCCGTAACCGGTAATAGAAATGACGACAACTACCAAAATGGTATGCGAAGTTGCAATAAAGATGGAATTTAACAACCAGCGTAATATCGGTGCGGTTGAGGAATTTTGCAAGATTGCAACATAGTTATCCACAATCCAATTTACAGGTAAAAGCCTGAAGCCTTGAGAAACAACTTCGGTTTGCGAGCGAAATGATGTTGTAATGCCGAAAATCACCGGGATGATCCATACAACACAGACGATAAGTAAAAATAGATAGGCCAAGTATTTTGTAATATCAATTTTTTTTACCAATGTTTACACCTGCCTTTTCATTTTCAGCAATATTCCGTTCTCAGGGCTTATGAATTCCTGTTCATTACAAAATATTGCAGCGCTGAGACGACCAAGATAACAAGACCAAGTAGTACCGCCATAGCAGATGCCATACCCGCAATTGATTCACCATGCCCGAATGCCAGTTGCCGTATATACATCATCAATACAGTTGTACCTTCACGCGGACCGCCATTTGTTAACATAAGCGGCTGTCCAAATACATTGAATGCCCCGGCTGTTGTCATGACGAACGTATAAATCAGCGGAAAACGGATGGAAGGCAAGGTTATGCTGAAAAATTTGCGTATTGGCCCCGCTCCATCCATTTCAGCCGACTCGTAAAGATCCTTGCCGACACCTGCCAAAGAAGCACGGTATATGATCATATTTCCGCCGACTCCCCCCCATACGGTGAGGACGATAATCATCAACCACGCATATGGCTGATGCGAAGCCCAAACTAAGTCAGATCCGAATACATTATTCGTCACCCCAAGCTGCTTATTGAAGATCAATGCCCATATCAATGCAGCGGCAGAAATGGAAATCAAACCAGGTACATAGATAATCGATTGGATCAGCGCCTTCGCCTTCACCTTTTTGTGTTCTAATGATACGGCTATCATCAACGGAATAATAATGAGGAGCGGCACACTGAAGAGAACGAATAAAAGGGTGTTTTTTAACCCATTAGTGAATTGGAAATGAAACGTAGATTCCTTGTCAAATAGAATTGTTTTATAGTTATCAAGCCCTACCCAAGTAGGATCACTCATCAAGTTCCATTGAGTAAAAGATGCATAGATTCCATATATGGTCGGCAATAAAATAAAGATTAAAAACAATATCAAGTGGGGACCCACAAAGAAAAGAGGTGATAAATTGAGTTTCTTGTTCATAGTCAGCCGATCCTCCTTTTAAAAAGTAATGTGCCGCAACGATAACGGCACATTACTTATACGATTACTTTTTCTCGCTCTTGCTGCTTCCCTCAGAAATTTTGTCTTCAACGAATTTTTGCATCGTCTTCAAACCTTTATCCATTTCTATCTCACCCCGAACGATATCAGGTGCATAATTATCAAGTGCTTCTTGAACATATGGATAATACTCATACGTGTAAATATAAAGCGACTCGGTCTCCTTCTCATTCTTTGTAAAGAAGGACTGGGTGTAATCCTGATATTCAGGACTTTCGATTACTTCCTTACTAGCTACAATCTGTCCGGCTTTTGCCCATTCAATCGAATTACCCCGGATAAATTCAAGAAAATTAGCGATTGCCTCTTCCTTTTCCTCTGTTCGGTCTTTATTTTTCAACATTGAGAACAAGTGGGACGAGGCACGGTTTGTAAATTTATCTGGAGTTGTGGAGTAAATGTTCGTTGCGCCAAAATCCAAAGTCTCCACTGCTGCGTGGGCTGTAGAACTCCATGTTCCATCCGTTGAGAATAGTACGTTGCCAGATTGGAACATTAAGTATCCGTCCTCACCGTACGGTGTCATCAAGCCTGCTTCGTCAATTTTCTTCACTTCTTCAAGCGCCGTTTTCATTACTTCAGAATCTACTAGAGGTTTGCCGTCCTCCTGGATATCGCCGCCAAGGTTTTGGATTTGAGCTAGAATTACCCAACTTAATAACGCATCGTTGACAGCATAGTCATCCTTTTTTAACTTTCCTTTCAATGACAGGATTTCGTCGATCGTGACTACATCGTCATCCAAGAATGATTCAGCGTTATACTTCTTCAGCAATTCTTTGTTGTAATACATCACATTGCTGTGAATATCGAGAGGCACCGTATACTGAACGCCATCAATAGTACCTGTAGACCATGCCTGCGGAAGATAGCTGTCTTCCTTGATGTTTGGCTGCTTGTCCATTACAGCGGTCATCGGCTCAAGCATATCTTGCTTTACGTAACCGGGGACCCGGTCAGCGTGAATGATAGTCAAATCGGGTACGCCTTTGCCTGAGTTTAATACAGTTGATAGCTTCGTATACATATCAGATGTAATAACATGTTTGACCTTGATCTCAGGGTTGGTATCGTTATATTCTTTGACCATCTGATCCATGTACGCTCCATCATCTCCTGTGAGCGGTGTCCAAAAAGTAATGGTATTCTTATCTGCCTTGCCGCTGCTTGTACTGCTGCAGCCAACTAGCAGAATTGCAGCCAGAAGTAAAAACATGATTGACTTACCCATTTTAATCTTCATTATTTTCCCTCCAATTTGGTTAAGCTCATTCTCTTTGCCAGATCGCTTGCGAAAGCATTGTAAGTAAAGTATCCTCTGTCTGGTCATTCTGTTTGGAATCGATTACAATGAATATAACGAACCGTCAAAGTTCTAAGTCTATCCATCACCTCGATGTACGTACATGCAAAATCAATCAATTCCTCCAGTCCAGCTCTTTTTCAAAGTTTATCTTGATTATATTGAAAAAAACAGATGCTTTATCTTATAATCTAACTCTTTTTTCTCTTGAAATAATTGAAAGCGCCTTCCCTACATAGAAATATAATATACACGTTCGTACATGTCAACGTTTTTCAGAAATTTTATTATTTTGTACGTACCTCTATACTTTTGACGGTATTTGGTATACTTTAGTAAGTAGCGTGATTCTTATTTATTCACCATACATCTAAACAACATACGCATAATAAATAGTTGATAAAAACATAGAAGGAAAGCGGTGATATCGTGGCACCCAAAGCAAAATATATCATGGTGAAAGAACAGATCACCGAATGGATTGATAGCGGGAAAATCCAGCCTGGAGAAAAAATTTATTCGGAGAATGAACTTGTCAAGATGTTCGGTGTCAGCAGGCATACAATTCGGCAGGCTGTGGGCGATTTGGTCCATGAGGGACTGCTTTATCGGGAACAAGGGGCAGGCACCTTTTGTTCAAAACAATCGATTGAACAGGAACCAACCGTTATAACTGCTGGAAACGGGAAAAATATTGGCGTTATCACAACGTATATTTCAGATTATATTTTTCCTTCCATAATCAAAGGTATTGAATCCAATCTCACGGCTGCAGGCTATTCGCTGACCTTCGCCTGCACAGATAATGATATTTCGAAAGAAAAGCAATGCCTCCAGACAATGCTGGATAGAAATATTGACGGGCTGATTGTCGAACCTACAAGAAGCAGCAATTATAATCCGAACATCCATTACTATTTGGAACTTGAACAGAGAAACATTCCCTATCTGATGATAAATCAATTCTACAGTCAATTAATGCCTCCTCATATGATTGTAAATGATGAGTATGGCGGCTTTATCGCGACGGAGCATTTAATCCAACTGGGCCACCGTAAAATCATCGGCCTTTTCAAAACGGATGATCTTCAAGGTGTTAACCGGATGAAAGGCTTCATCCGTGCTTACAGGGAGAACAATCTTCATTTCTTCCCTGAGATGGTGATCACATATACTACTGAGGACCAGCATCAGTTGCTTCTGAAGCAAATTGAAAAGCTGCTTCGTTCAGAGAATGTGCCGACTGCAATCGTCTGCTATAACGACCAGGCTGCCTTGGAGGTCCTGAATTTGCTGCGGGATCTGGAGCTTCGTGTACCTGAAGATGTTTCGATCGTTGGATATGATGACTCCTTTCTGGCAGTAGCCTCTGAAGTGAAATTAACTTCAGTAACCCACCCGAAAGCGTCTATGGGCATAGAGGCGGCAAAATGGATCATTGCCGCTGTCGAAAATAAGGACGAGCTTACCCAGGCAAAAATTTTTGAACCCGAACTGGTCATTAGGGACTCCACTGGACCAGTAAAAAAATGAAGTAAACAAAAAGAGGATTCCCGTAAGCCGGAGAATCCTCTTTTTGTTTTATCAAACTCATTGAGTCGACATGTCACTCTCTATCTTGGAATATACAATTACGTCGTAAAAGTCCTCTCCTTGGTACATATAGCTTCTCAGCACCCCTTCTTCAGTGAATGCTAGTTTTTTCAACAAGTTTTGCGATGCGATGTTTTCAGTGAAAACAATCGCCCCGATTCTCATCAAGTTTAATTCGGCGAACCCGTAAGCAGTGACTCTCTCAACCGCTTCTCCAGCATAGCCCTTTCCCCAATATGCCGGATGGAGTTCATAGCCGATTTCCGCACGTCTATGCTTTGGGGACCATAAATTGAAGCCAATCGTACCTGCAAGCCCCTCTTCTCCCCTAATTTGAATGCCCCAGCGGATTCCCCGCTTATCTTTCCAGATCTGTTTAAAATGATCAGCAAGCTGTTCAGCCTGCTCCAGCGTTGTCAGCGGATCCATTCCATAGTGCCGCAACACTTCCTTATTGGAGAAGCAGTTGAACAGATCCTCGGCATCATGTTGATGGATTTCCCGTAACACCAATCTTTCTGTCTCGATTTCCGGAAACATCGTCTCCCTCCTTTTCTTTCAATATTTGATGCTCAACATCATGTTGAGCGCTGCCGCTTCCACTACACTCAGTATTTGTGTACGCATCTCAATTGTAATGCGCCTTGGCATAATCGGGTTGTCCGGTATGAAAATGGCCACCTGCTGCCCAGCATCATCTAGAATGAAGGTCCTTCTGTCTCCTAAGTCTCTTTTCATCACATACTTGCCCGCTGATGTAGTCACTTCAAATCGAGGGTTTGTCCGGATTTTTGGAAACATCTATTAGGGTTCGTGTCATCGCCTCATCTGATTGGAGTCTCCACCTCGGCATACCCCAGCGAAACTCCTCCAGCCACCGGCCAACCGACTGACCATGCTTGTCAAACATCTGCATATTTACCATATAGTCATTATCGAAGACGCGGTCGACTATTTTCTGAATCCTGCCTGTATAAAATCGCTGCAAAGTCCCGGCAGTTTCTCCATCCTCGTCGAGAATAACTAACCGCTTTGTACTCCCTTTCAAAATGAGAGGTTTGTAATGATAGGTTTGCACTTCTCCCTGCCTCACTTCAAATTAATTGGAAAAAAGCCGGGACATTGTCTCGGCTTCACACTTCACAACTGATCCTTATTTTGCTGCTATTCAAATATGGTCACTCCGCGCTCCTCTAAGAAACGTACCGAGTAGGAAAGCGACTCTTCTTCAATCTGATAGATTTCCCGAATTGTCTCCAACCACTTATCCTGCCGGTGGAGCTGGATTTCACTGATGTTGCGGTACGTCATCACCTTCACCGAGCTATTCCTTAAATAAAAGCACTGATGACCGTTAAAACGGACAGCGGTGATCCGCCGCATCGTGATGTTTTCATCATCATCCAAATAAGACAAGCGGATTTCCTCCTCCAGGTCCTTTTCGGAGAGCGGCTTCCAGATGATCCGTTTTTTTACGAATGATTTCCCATTCGATTTGCGGTTAATTTCATAAACATTCTCCGCAAGCCGGGAAAAGCTGATCTCTTCGCCAAAACCATGAAGCACCTGCTGTGGCTTTGCTGAAAGATCAATCGGTTTTGTGATCGGTGATCCATAGCCGACATCAACATAATAGTTTCGGCCATTGACCGCTGCCATGATGGCCACATGGCCGGGTTCAACTTTCACGAGGGAGCAGTCAAACCCGAGCTCCTTCAGCAGTCTGGCAAAATTCATATTTAGCGTAAAACAGGTGCCTCCCCAGCCCTTTTCTTTTAAATTGCGGACAAAGACCGGCAAAGACGGCACATATTCAGGACCGTCCTGATAATAATGGAACTTGCTGAACGTTTCATAGGGAACGAGGGAAAGTTGGTGCTGAATAAGCCGCTGCAAATAATTCAGACTCGGCTCCTCCCGTTCTAGACGCAGATACTGTACATAATCGTCCGCTACCGGTTCCATGCCCATTCTTCCCCACTCCTTCACCTTTATCTATCTATTCATCTATGCCTTTTGCAGTCTTGATTTAATGCTCTCGTATATTTCCTTCCAAAGCTGCTCGTCACCCGTATACTTCTCTGTCATTTTCGCGAAAAGTGAACGCTGCTGCTCCTCAAAACCTGGATGGTCTTTCGCCGGAAGCTTGGCTCTCTCTTCATCGACAAAACGCTGGACCGCTTCCGCCCTCGGGCCCCATACTGCAAATTCCTCGCCCTCTTTATCCAAGAAAATAAAGATTGGAATCGAGCGGGAAGTGCCATTCGTTAAATATTGATCCATCAATTCGAGATTCTGATCACGAAGAAGCATTTTTGTTTCAATTCCTGCCTTTTCCGCCAGCCTGAGCAAAATGGGAACGTTGACCATCGCGTCCCCGCACCAATCCTCCGTCAGCACGATCGCCCGCAAGTTTTTCTTTTTTACTTCTTCCAAAAAGTCCTCTTCCCCTTGTGGCAATGTAAAAGAGTTGTAGACGGATTGTGTATTTTCTTTATGTTTTTCCATCGCTTCTATGTAGTCGGCCGCCGGGATGGCTTTTTCATACCATTCGTTTAATGTCATGTTTTGTTCTCCTTCCACCCTTTTGAAAATATTATACACCAAGAGGCTAGGCAAACAAATCCTTCCTATCAAAATCGTCGAGCCCGAAATGGCAGGAGTTGATGTTTTTCGCCTTGACTGTCATATAATGATCGCGGCAAAAGTAGCCGAGCAGTTTGCCGCTTTTCCAGTCGTTGACGGGCAGAACATATTCAATTTCCTCCCCGACTTTCCGCAAACAATAAGCGCATGTTGTATGTAACTCAAATGTGCCGTTCTGCACTTTATTTCACCTATTCCTTCAATCGCTATCCGTATTGACGGCCGCCTCCTTATCCGGAGAACGGCCGAAATAATCATCTATTAGTTTTTGGACCCAAATAGTACATACCCTTATTTGGGAAACGATAAACATAATGTCCGCTTCTGTATATGTGTACACAAAAATAAACTGCCCTTCTTCTGTGTATGTAGAATCGGTGTGCGGTTCTGGTTGCTAACCGTTTCGGGGCACGCTTTCCGCAGGGCTAGGCTTGAGCTTCGGGCCAACAGGACGTTGGTCATGCCGGCAATGCGACAGGCCGTCGCGTTCTCGCCTGTCTCAGTCGCTGCGCGCCTTGCGGGATCTCAAGACCAAGCTAGTCCCGCCGGAGTCGGCCCCTGCACTCCAAGCAACGGCCATGAAAGCGAGGAAAATCCTGCCCTCTTCCACCAACTTGAATGAGGAATCGCCCCATTCGCGGTTTCCAGTTCGAGTATAGACTTTTTCAGCGGACCGCAAAAAGGGTCCCGCTTTGCGGGACCCTTCAAGATTGATTAGCGTTTGTTCATTTCCTGCACGAGCAGTTTGTTGACCATTGGCGGGTTGGCTTGTCCTTTAGTCGCTTTCATGATTTGGCCGACAAGGAAGCCGAGTGCCCGGTCTTTTCCGTTTTTGTAGTCTTCGATCGACTGTTGGTTCGCATCGAGGATTTCCGTAACGATTTTGAGCAGGGCTCCTTCGTCGGAGATTTGGACGAGTCCTTTTTCTTCGACGATTTTCTTTGCATCTCCGCCTTTTTCAACGAGTTCGCGGAAGACTTTTTTGGCGATTTTAGAAGAAATCGTGCCGTCTTCGATCAACTTGATCATACCGGCAAGACCTTCTGGTGTCAGGGCGATGTCATGCAGTTCTTTTTGTTCTGCATTGAGATACGCCGATACTTCTCCCATCAGCCAGTTCGAAGCTTGCTTTCCATCCGCGCCTGCTGCGAGCACCGATTCAAAGAAATCGGACATTTCTTTCGTCAGCGTCAGCACCATCGCGTCGTATGCAGGCAAACCAAGTTCATCTACATAGCGTTTTTGGCGGGCATCCGGCAGCTCGGGAATTTCTGAGCGAATCCGGTTTTTCCAGTCCTCATCAATATAGAGCTGAACAAGATCCGGCTCTGGGAAGTAACGGTAATCGTCAGAACCTTCTTTAACACGCATGAGCGTCGTTTCACCCGTAGCTTCATCGTAACGGCGAGTTTCCTGCAGGATTTCTCCTCCAGAGAGAAGAACTTTTTCCTGGCGCTTTTCTTCAAACTCGAGCCCTCTTCTTACATAGTTGAAAGAGTTCAAGTTTTTCAGCTCGGCTTTCGTGCCGAATTCCTCTTGGCCTACCGGGCGCAAAGAAATATTGGCATCACAGCGGAGTGAACCTTCTTCCATCTTACAGTCGGAAACGCCTGTATATTGAATGATTGATTTCAGCTTCTCCAAGTAGGCATACGCTTCCTGCGGGCTCCGGATGTCCGGCTCGGAGACGATTTCGATCAGCGGCGTTCCCTGACGGTTCAAGTCGACAAGAGAATAGCCTTCGCTCGTATGCGTCAGTTTCCCTGCATCTTCCTCAAGATGGACGCGCGTTATGCCGATTTTCTTCTTTACGCCCTCTACTTCGATTTCGATCCAGCCATGCTCGCCGATCGGCTTGTCGAATTGTGAAATCTGATAGGCCTTCGGGTTATCCGGATAAAAGTAGTTTTTCCGGTCAAATTTCGTCTCGGTCGCGATTTCGCAGTTCAGCGCCATTGCCGCTTTCATTCCGAACTCGACCGCGCGCTTGTTCAGCACCGGCAGTACGCCCGGATAACCAAGGTCGATGACATTTGTATTTGTATTCGGCTCCGCACCGAAGTGGTTCGGCGACGTAGAAAATATTTTCGAATCTGTTTTTAATTCAACGTGTACCTCAAGTCCAATAACCGTTTCAAAGTTCATGTTTTTCACCCCTTACAATTGTGGTCTTTGTTTATGGAATTCCGTTGCCTGCTCATAGGCATGAGCGACACGGTATACGGTCTGTTCGTCAAAATGCTTGCCGATGATTTGCAAACCGAGCGGCAGGCCGCCGGAGAAACCGCAAGGGACGGAGATGCCAGGCAGACCGGCAAGGTTGACTGGAATTGTCAACAAGTCGCTTGCATACATCGTCAAAAGATCGTTGATCACTTCGCCGATTTTGAAAGCCGGAATTGGCGCAGACGGGCCGATAACAACATCATACTTTTCAAAAATGTCATCGAAGTCCTTTTTGATCAATGTTCTCGCTTGCTGTGCTTTTTTATAATAGGCATCATAGAAGCCTGAACTTAAAGCGAAGGTACCGAGCATGATCCGTCTTTTAACCTCATCGCCGAATCCTTCTGAACGAGTCTTCTTATAAAGATCCAAAAGGTTTTCCGGATTTGGTGTGCGGTATCCGTAGCGGACGCCGTCAAAACGTGCCAGATTGGACGATGCTTCCGAGGAAGCGAGCAGGTAGTAGGTTGCAACTCCATATTTGGAGTGTGGTAGCGATACTTCCTCCCAAGTAGCGCCGAGACCCTCAAGCACTTTCAATGCCGCGAGGACAGATTCGCGTGCCTCTTCGCTTACACCTTCACCGAGGTATTCCTTCGGCACAGCAATTTTCAGTCCTTTAATATCTCCAGTAAGGGCAGAGCGGAAATCAGGGACTTCCTTATCAACTGAAGTTGAATCATGCGGATCGACCCCGGAAATGGCTTCAAGCACGAGTGCATTGTCTTCGACTGTCCTTGTGATCGGTCCAATCTGATCCAGGGATGAGGCGAACGCAACGAGTCCGAAACGGGATACACGGCCATATGTAGGCTTCAGTCCGACAACGCCGCAGAAGGACGCAGGCTGGCGAATTGAGCCGCCTGTATCGGAACCAAGTGCGAACGGAACCATGCCAGCTGCAACTGCAGCCGCTGAACCGCCTGATGATCCGCCTGGTGTCGCATCCAAATTCCACGGATTATGTGTAGTTTGGAAAGCAGAATATTCATTGGTCGAACCCATGGCGAATTCATCCATGTTCAACTTTCCAACCGTAACGATGTCACGCTGCTCAAGTTTGTCCATTACGGTAGCATTGTAAATAGGATCGAAGTTTTCGAGCATTTTGCTCGCACAAGTTGTGCGGAGCCCTTTTGTAACAATATTGTCCTTGATGCCTGCAGGAATTCCAAACAATGCGCTGTTTGCTGCTTCAGTGCCGATTTTTCCATCCAGCTCCTCCGCTTTTTTCAGCGCGCGCTCCTCGTCAAGTGTCAAAAAGGCCTTGACCTTTCCGTCCCTCTCGCGGATGCGGCTGTAGGATTCCGATACAAGTTCTTTAACGGACGCTTCTTTCTTATGTAAAAGCTCATGGAGTTCAGTGATCTTTTTATCTACTAATGACATGAGGTCCCCTCCTTATTCCAGAATCGACGGAACTTTGATCTGCCCGTCCTGATGCTCTGGTACATTTTTCATCACTTCTTCGCGAGGCAATCCAGGTTCCGCTTTGTCTTCGCGCAAGATGTTCTTCTGGTCAAACACATGGGATGTCGGCTCGATATTGGCCGTATCCAGCTCATCCAGCATTTCCGCCATCGAAATGATGCGGTCCAGCTGATCTGCAAACAAGTCTGCCTCTTCGCCGCTCATTTCGAGACGCGCCAAATGGGCGACATGCAGTACTTGGTCCTTTGTAATTCTTGACAAGTTCTCCACCTCTTCACTCATTTTTGTTCCGCTTGCAATACTATTGATAATAGCAGAAGTTGCTAAATTTGCACAAGGGGCGGAACCGAATCATCGGGGATCCGCCGAATCCTTGTCAATATATATGAACAAACGGTTCTTTTTCGCCGGCATTTTTCACGATCAGTGCTTCAGCCCCATTCACGGACGTAACGTTCACTTCTACTTTCACGTAATCAGGGAAATGATCGAGAATAAGCGAGGTCGCCCACTGGGTAAAGCCGATCACTTCCGCTTTTCCGTACAGCTGAATCGGGATATCGATCTTCAGGTCAACAAGCTGTCCTTCTTTGTAAAAGCCCCTTCCGACGACTCCGTTGTAATTCGGGAAATACGTTTCGATATCGTCTTTGAAGCGGAGGAAGTAGGCATTGTCTTCCCTGTGGTTCTTTTCTGCATCTGACGACGGGAAGAGGACGTATTTTTCTTTGATGTCCTTCCAGTCTCCAAGCGAGGCGCTCCCTTTTGCCGCATTTGAGTAGGCGAAAAAGTTGCCGGGAACAACGGCGTTTTTGCCATTTTGTTCAAATAAGGCGATTGTAATCGGCACATCGCTGAGTCCCTTTGTCTGCCGCAGCCTTTTCAGTACTTCTTCAGCGATTTTCTTACCTTCCGCGGCCACCTTTTCGTGAGGGATTGTCTCTTGGAATGTGGCGCCGTACTGCTCTTTTTGATAATAGTGGACAGAATTGAGTGCAAGGCCGATCACTATGCCGCCAAGCGTGACGGTGTTGTCATTTTTCACGAGATAATCATGCTCAAGCACATGGGCAAGGTAGATCGGGTTCTTCTTGTTCTGCTCTTCAATAGTTCCAGCACCATCGTTTAACGGATTTAAACCGATATTTTCATCCGCTTTCAAGCCTTTCTGTTTCAGCTGCTCTTCCGTATATTTCCGGTTCAGCCAAAGGCCGACTGTTTTACGGTCGAGATATTGGCCTTCCTGAAAGACGAATTTGTCTGTTGAAAACTGATTTTTCGCTGCTCGCATCAGTCCCTCTTCAAATTCGGCCATGTCATATCTCGAATTCAGATTCCCGACGACCATTCCCCGTGATTTGCTCGCCTCAAACGGGATGATCGAACGGTAATGAGATTCCGAAATTTGATAGTTCGGGATGATGGACGTCTTTTCCTGATCATCCTTCTCTTGCACGACCTCATTGTTTTTATCGAAAGCCGGTGCGCATCCGGAGATCAGCAATGCTGCCAGAAGCAGCGGCCATACTTTTTTCATGCTCATTTTCCACCTTTTATTTTTCAAGTTCCGACAGAAGTCTGGCCTCATCCCACACTTCTATGCCAAGCTCCTCTGCTTTTGCCAGTTTGGAGCCAGCATCCTCTCCGGCTATGACCAGGTCTGTCTTTTTGCTGACGCTGCCTGCCACATTTCCGCCGAGGGCTTCGATTTTTCCCTTTGCCTCATTACGGCTCAGCGATTCCATTTTACCGGTCAAGACGATCGTCTTGCCAGAGAAAACGGTGTCCTCTTGATCGATTTGGGCCAGCTTCGGTCCAAGGTATTCCATATTGACTCCTGCTCGTTTCAGCTCGTCGATCAGCTCTTCGAATTCCTCGTTGTCAAAGAAAGTGGCAATCGCATCCGCCATTTTCTCTCCGACTTCCGGAACCTCCAGCAGTTCTTCCTTGGAGGCAGCAGCCAGGCGGTCCATCGTCTCAAAATGCTGCGACAGTGTTCTTGCCGCCTTTTCCCCGACATGGCGGATGCCAAGGCCAAACAGCAGCTTCTCCAGAGAGTTGCCCTTCGAATGCTGAATGGCAGCCAGCAAATTGGTTGCGGATTTTTCTCCCATCCGTTCCAATCCGAGCAGCTGCTCTTTCGTCAATCCGTAGATGTCGGCCGCATCCTGGACCAGCCTATGTGCAAACAATTGACCGATTACTTTTTCACCGAGTCCTTCGATATTCATCGCATTGCGTGAAACGAAATGGATGAGACTTTCCCGCCGCTGTGCCGGGCATTTTGGATTGATGCAGCGGAGTGCCACTTCCCCCTCCAGGCGGACTAGGTCGCTGCCGCAATCCGGGCAATGTTCCGGCATGGAAAAGTCGGTTTCTTCCCCGGTTCTGCGCTCAGGAAGTACATTGACAACTTCCGGTATGATATCGCCCGCTTTTTTTATGACAACATAATCGCCGATTTTGATATCTTTCTCGCGAATCAAATCTTCATTATGGAGCGAGGCGCGCCCGACCGTTGTGCCGGCTACGCGGACCGGCTCCAATATCGCCGTTGGGGTGATCACGCCGGTTCTGCCGACGCTCAATTCGATGTCGGTCAATTTCGTGACGACTTCTTCTGCAGGGAATTTATAGGCAATGGCCCAGCGCGGTGTTTTGGCTGTGGCGCCAAGCTGTTCCTGCTGCTCAAGCGAATCGACTTTTACGACAATCCCATCAATCTCGTAGTCAAGATCCGGCCGTCGTTCAGTCCAACTTTCAATAAAAGCAATCACTTCCTCGATATTCGTGCATGTCCTTCTTTCCGGGTTTACCTTCAGGCCCATTTCCTCAAGAAAATCAAGTCCGCCGCTGTGGCTGGAAACGGTCAGGGTGCTGTAGTCACCGATTCCATAGAGGAAGATGTCGAGTTTCCGGCTGGCGGCAATCCGCGGGTCAAGCTGGCGGAGAGAACCCGCTGCCGCGTTCCTCGGGTTGGCAAACAGCATTTCACCATTCTCTTCTCTGAGCTTGTTCAGGCGGATAAACGATTTTTTCGGCATGTACGCCTCTCCGCGCACTTCCATCGTTACAGGCTCCTTAAGGCGGAGCGGAATGGAGCGGATAGTCTTCAGGTTCGCCGTGATATCCTCGCCGACAGTCCCATCCCCTCTCGTTGATCCTTTTATGAACAGGCCGTTTTCATAAGCAAGTGAAACGGCAAGACCGTCGATTTTCAGCTCGCAAATATAGGAGTAGGCATCACCGATTCCCTGGCGGACTTTGCGGTCAAAGTCCCGCAAGTCCTCTTCTGAAAAAGCATTGGCCAGGCTCAGCATCGGTGTATCATGCCGAACCTTTTCGAACGCGGACAGCACTTCGCCGCCCACTCTCTGCGTTGGGGAATCAGGCGAGACCAAGTCAGAGTATTCCTCCTCGATCTTCTGCAGCTCCCGCAAAAGCCGGTCATATTCCGAATCAGGGACCGACGGCTGATCCAGCACGTAATATTCATAGGAATATTGGTTCAACAAATTATGCAGGCTCTTCACTTGTTTTTCCGCTTCATGTCGCTCCATGTATACAGCTCCTTCTTACACTTTTTCGATCGGTGCAAATTCTGCGAGCAGGCGCTTAATGCCAACCGGACTTGGAAAAGCGATATCGAGCTCTGCGCTTCCCTCTTCGCCTTTCACACTGACAACCGTGCCCTGGCCCCACTTCTTGTGCAAGGCTTTGTCGCCCACTTTCCATGAGGTTCCGCCGCCTGCTGCTGAAGCAGCCGGCCGGACTACCGGCCTTGCCCTTCGTGCTGCCCGATCTCCGAAACCGGCAGGCTGTGCGATCGGGCGTCTTTCTTCCGTCACCGCTTTGTCAACAAGCTCTTCAGGAATCTCCGCGATAAAACGCGATACAGGATTCATATTGGTTCGGCCGAACAATGTCCTCATTTGGGCATTCGTCAAATACAATTCTTCTTCGGCCCTCGTGATGCCAACATAAGCGAGCCTTCGCTCTTCTTCCATCTCCGCTTCTTCAACAAGAGAGCGGCTGTGCGGAAACACGCCTTCCTCGAGGCCGATCAAAAAGACAACCGGGAATTCCAGCCCTTTGGCGGCATGAAGCGTCATGAGCGTGACCGCATCCCCCGGCGTGCCATCTTCATCAAGCTTATCGATATCCGCGACTAGCGCCAAATCCGTCAGGAAGGCAATCAGGCTTTTATCATCATTCTGTTCTTCAAAGTTCTTCGTTACGGATAGAAACTCATCGATATTCTCCAGCCTGCTTTCGGCTTCCAGTGATTTTTCCGCAATCAACATTTCCCTGTAGCCGGATTTCTCGATAATTTCCTCGACCAATTCAGTGACCGAGAGAAACTCCTGCATTTGCGTGTAGTTTCGGATCATTTCATAGAAATTGAACGCGGCATTCGCCGTTCTTCCGCTTAAACCAAGGAAATCTACATCGTTGAGGGCCTCATATAGGGACAGATCTTTCTCCTGCGCATACCTGACAATCTTATCGAGAGAAGTTGCGCCGATGCCCCGTTTCGGCACATTGATTACCCGCTGGAGGGATATATCGTCATCTGGATTGGCAACAAGGCGCAGATAAGCGAGCAGGTCCTTGATTTCTTTCCGGTCATAGAACTTGGTTCCGCCGACCATATTGTATTCGATGTTCGATTTCAGCAAGACTTCCTCGACGACCCGTGACTGGGCGTTCGTCCGGTACAAAATCGCGATATCGGACAGTTTTCTTCCGGATGCAGTCAGTTCTTTGATTTTCCCGGCGATAAACTGGCCTTCCGCCTGTTCGCCTTGAGCGCGATGATAAATGATTTTCTGACCGTCATCATTATCGGTCCACAGGTTTTTCGCCTTGCGGTTGTAGTTATTTTTGATTACTTCATTGGCCGCCATCAGAATCCGCTTTGTCGAGCGGTAATTTTGCTCGAGGAGGATGACCTTCGCATTCGGATAATCCTTTTCGAAGGAGAGGATGTTGGCGATATCTGCTCCGCGCCACCCGTAGATCGACTGGTCAGAATCTCCGACAACGCATAGGTTTTTAAGGCGCGCTGCCAGCAATTTGACAAGCAAATATTGCGCCCGGTTCGTATCCTGGTATTCATCAACATGGATGTATTGGAATTTCCGCTGGTAAAACTCAAGCACTTCCGGCACGCGCTGGAAGAGCTGGATGGTGATCATGATTAAATCATCAAAATCAAGCGCATTGTTCCGGCGGAGCCGGCGCTGGTATTCCGTGTACACATCGCTTGTAATTTGGGCAAAATAGCCGGCTGCGGTCTTTTCATAATCAGACGGCGTAACGAGCTCATTTTTCGCACTGCTGATGGAACCGAGCACAGCTCGCGGTTCAAATTTCTTCACATCGATGTTGCGATCCTTCATGATGTTTTTCACGACGGACAGCTGGTCAGTCGAGTCCAGGATGGTGAAGTTTCGGCTGTAGCCGAGACGATCGATATCTCGGCGCAAAATCCTGACGCACATGGAGTGGAAAGTCGAAATCCAGACCTCTTCAGCTGTCCCACCCATAATTTTGCCGATTCTTTCCTTCATCTCTCTAGCAGCCTTGTTTGTAAAGGTGATGGCGAGAATATTATAAGGATTGACTCCCTTTTCCACCATCAGATAGGCGACACGATGCGTCAGTACCCTTGTCTTTCCGCTGCCTGCCCCTGCCATAATCAGAAGCGGGCCGTCCGTCGCCTTGACAGCCGCTTGCTGTTCAGGATTCAAACCGGACAGCAGCTTTTCTGTTAAAAATTGCATTTTTCCACCGCCTCTTGCATTGTTTCCCTATTTCACAGGAACATTTGTTCTATTATACCTCGGCCGGTTGAGCATGTCAGCCTTTTACAGCGTTGACCGTTTTCAAGGCCTCTTTTAAATCGTCATAAATCACATTTCCGACAACAATCACATCGGCATGTTTACCCATCTCAGCGGCCTGGGCAGCATTAGTGATGCCCCCTCCGTAAAAGAGCGTTGTTTCCTCCAGATTCTTTTTCACCTTGCGAACGAGCTCAGGGTCTCCGTATGTACCGCTATATTCGAGATAGAAAATCGGCATGCGGAACATTTTTTCCGCCATCAGCGCATAAGCCGCCGCGTCGTCCGCATCGATATCGGCATTTGCCTCTGTCAGCAAGGCTGCTTTGCAATCAGGATTGAGGATGCAATATCCTTCGACAAGGATTTCCTCCCAATCCATTAATTCTCCATATTCTTTTACCGCTTCATGGTGCAGACCAGTCAGCCATTTCGCTTTCGGGCTGTTGAGCACTGCCGGAATAAAATATAAGTCAAAGCCGGGCGTTACCGACTCGATATTGCTGATCTCAAGCACAATTGGAACCGTAAAGCGGCGGACTCGGGACATGACATGCAAAACTTTATCAAGTGTAATCCCATCGGTCCCTCCTACAATGATGGCATCCGTTCCGGATTCGCAGACAAGCTCCAGATCTTCATCCGAAATGTCCTTAGCCGGATCTAATTTAAAGGCGTGGCGCCACTGACTGACATCATACATATTCGATAAATCCTCCATTCTCCTATTCCTCCATCATTATAGCATTTCAGCCTCCATTGTCCGAATTGAAATAGAAGGAAATGATGAAAAACAGCCTGACTTTTCCCCGGTCTCCTGTTCCGCCCCGGAAAAATCCGCAAAAAAAGGCGGCTCTTCATTCATGGCAGAATGGGAGTCGCCTTTCCTATCTATTGCGCATTGCTCAATCCTCTTCAGTTTCCAATCTTTTCAGCACCACATCATAGGCATCATTTCCATAATTCAAACAGCGCTTGACCCGCGAAATGGTTGCCGTGCTGGCCCCGGTTTTCGCTTCGATCTTATGATAAGTGATCCCGTCTCTAAGCATCCTTGCCACTTCAAGCCGCTGTGACAGTGATTGGATCTCATTGATTGTACATAAATCATCAAAAAACCGGTAGCATTCCTCCAGATCTTCCAATGATAAAATCGCGTTGAATAATTGATCAAGCTCTTTTCCGCGAAGTTTATCGATTTGCATATTCCAGTTCCCCCTTACAACATGCTGTCCGGACAATCCTGGACAGTCCACTTCATTCTATCCTTTTCGGCGCAAATCATTCCCGTCCGGATTCAACTTTGGTAACAATGGATAGATCCGGCACGATGCAGATCCACGTTTTTCCCGGTACGAGCTTTGCAGGCTGCCCATCTTTAAAAGGCAGTAAACGGCCGTCCCTGTTTTTCCATTCCAGCTCCTGCTCTTTTCCTTTCTGGAACAGGAGGGCAGAGCCTCCCGAATTGAGGTCGATTGCATTCCGGCCTTCAGCATCAATAACCCGATGGGAGGTTTCCATGATGATCAGATTGTCGATCAGGACAGGTTTGTCCGTTTCGTAATCAGCCGTCTGCACCCCGTCGCTGTAGCGCTCATATTGCTTCCGTCCCTCATTGTACACATATTCGGATGTGAAATGGGAGCCGCCGTCGTAGGCGACTGTGACAGATCCGGCTTTTTCTCCTTTTATTCCGTCCATCTCTTCTTCTCTGAGGAAGGTAAGCGGTTCGGGGGTTTCCTGCATTTCGTAGCCCTCCGCCTCGGCACCTTTTTCAATTTGATCGTAGGCGATATAGGAATTATGCGGCGCTTTGCGGAAAGAGGCACGTTTAAAAAGGCTGCCGTCATATTGCATGCCGTTCAGTTGGTCATACTTTCCGGACATAAGCATCGAATAGGCATCCGGGCTGTATCCATGTGCAATATATAGGGCGTCATAGCCCTGGGCAAGTTCAATATAGTAATCTCTTGCACTGCGAACCGGGCCGATTTCTTCCGGCTTTTCACTTTGGAAAATGGCCAGAAACCTTGTGACCTCCCCTTCGGCAATCACTTCATAGACGATATCCGCCGAAGACAGGCCGGATTGCGGGCGGGCATCCATATGGTTGTTGATCATAACCGCTACTGCCCGTCCATCGCTTTCCACCTTTGTGCCCAGTCCTGTAAGCGGGTAGGAATAAGGCATATTTTCCTTCGTGTTCTCCTCGGCTTTGGCTTTTTCGGCCTCAGGCGGAAGCACCGGCAATATCTTGTCGCTTGGCGGTGACGCCTTCTCCTTGCCGCAGGCACCGAGGATGAGCGCGGACGCTAGTGCGAGCACTGTTATTTTATATAATCTCACTTTTCCAACCCCTAAACATATGATTCTTTATTATTTTAACGCATTAACGTCGGAAAGAGAACCGTTTTATTCATCACATCATACATGCCGCGCTGGGTAACCCGAATATACGGCAGATGCGTTGAAGAGAAGAACAACAAAGAATAGACAGGATCGGAGAAACGATAACCACGCTCCGTTAGCAGCTCCTTCATTCTCTCTTCCTCTTCGATCAGCTTCTCCATCGGTTTATCTGTCATCAACCCGGCGAGCGGAAGCGGAATTTCATGAAGCACCTTTCCTGATTCGACGAGTACTATTCCGCCCCCCAATTCTTTCATTCTGTCAAAAGCGAGCTTCATATCACTCTTATTTTTTCCGATCAGGATGAAATCACCCGTATTTGAAAAAGACGAAGCGAAACCGCTTACACGATTAGCGAACCCTTTGACAATCGTATTGATTCTCCACTTCCCGTGCCGATCAAGAAGCAGGAAAAAGCTTTCGTCCTGATTGTATGATATTTTGCCGACAGACATATCGGAAGCAATCGAATAGGGCTTTGTAATGACATCGTTCACCATTTCAATTCCAAACGGCATCGAAAACTCCATATCAGAGCTTTTCAGGTCCCAGTCAAGCTGAAGCGGGGACAGGTCAACCTCCGACCAGTCAATATCTTCGTCGACGATGATCTCTTCCCCATCCTTCTTCACCCACATGCCCTTTGCAAGAACAGATCTCGGCGTCGGATCGTTTTCATCGTTCAGCACGTTAATATTGGCGATCCTTCCTGTGGCGATCATGCCGTGATGATGCAGCAAATTATAGTGGCGTGCGACGTTGTAGGAGGCCATATGATAGGCATCGATCACCGGCACACCATGTTCAAGCGCGATTCGGATCATCATGTCGCACATTCCTTGTTTTTGGAATGCTGGGGTGGATCCATCTGTCGTAAAAACCATAGAATCGTATTGATCTAGATTCATTTTCTTCATCTCATCCAGCAATACCGGAAGATCCGGACGGATGGATGAATGGCGGAGCGAAACCGTGTAGCCGTGCAAAAGCCGTTTGTACACGTCTTCCCCTGTCATAGCCTCGTGGTCGCAGTCGGCCCCGAATAGCATCATTTTGGCGAGCGTTTTTTCCGACGCACCGGGAAAATGTCCTTCGACTTTCTTTCCGAGCCTCTTCGTCTCCTGAATCCAATGGAGCATCAGATCGTCCCCTGCCAGCAGCTTCGGCCAACCGGTCAGCTCTCCCCCTTGTACAACGCCTTCATGTTCGAGCCATGTTTTCACATTCCCATTTGAAAAGACCGATTCCTCCTGCCTCATTTCCGTCTGAGAATCGTAGCGGCTCCACCAGTACATTGTAACAGGGGACTGATTGAGCTTTTTCAATAAAGAAAACGCTTTCTTTTCTCCCAAATGCAAAAAGATGACAAGGTTGTCATTGATCATCGTCGTTGTGCCGGTTCCTGCCGCAAATCGTCCCAATGTTTGCGGATTATACAACTGAAACGGATGGACATGCGGCTCAATATAACCAGGCACGAGCGTCAAGCCGGTGCAGTCGGTGATTTCGCAGCCTTCCAGCTTTTCGGGCATTTCTTCCCCGGTATAAACGATTCTGTCATTATACATCCATATATTACCCGTCATCCACCTTTTGAGGGCAGAATGCAGGTAGCGCGCGTTCGTCAGTATTTTTGTAGGCGCAGTCCGACCATTGAGGACCGCAACTTGTTCGCGTATTTGCTTGTTCTTCCATCTGTAACGTTGTTCAAGCATTCCCATTCCTCCTGGGTCTTCTTTCATATAGACTTTATTCTAGCATAATTAATGATTTAACGCAGTAACGTTTTAACGTGATTTGTATAAATTTTGTGAAAAGGGCGTTTACTCCTCGGCAGTATGGCGAAAACAGCCGCAGGACCCAGCAAAGGACACGATGCCGGCTTTCCCGTAAAGGGGCCACTGCAGCTTAGATAAAGATCAACGACCTGGCTAGAAATTCGGCTACTTCCCGCTCCAATATAGATCAACGTCCGGCCAGGAATTTTGCCACTTCACCAGCGCGATCCCTGCCTGTCCGGTTACGTTATGCAGGCGGACCGGCGAATATGCCGGATGACGGCAAAAAAAAGAGACTGCCCAATCAAACCTCCCGCTTGATGGACAAGTCTCTTATCGCGATTACTTTTTGCCTAGGAATGCCTTCTCGCCGATATCCCGGCGGAAAAAGAATGGAGCATTTTCAGGAACTTGGATGGCGTTGTACACCTTCTCCCTCGCCGCTTCCAATGATTCCGCCTTTGCGGAGTAGAGGAGGACCCGCCCCCCGTTCGAGATGATATCCCCTTCTTCATTGCTGCTTACTCCTGCATAATAGACGGTAGCTTCTTCCTCAGCAGGAACCTGCGGAACCGGCATCCCTTTTTTGTAGTCACCCGGATAACCTTCCGAAGCGAGAACAATTCCTACAGCCGCATCACTCGACCAGACCGGCTCGATTTCTTTTCCAGCCAGCAGATCTAGCAGGAGTTCCGCCAGATCGCTCTCCAGCCTTTCGAGGACGACCTGTGTTTCCGGATCACCGAAGCGTGCATTGAATTCGATCACCTTCGGCCCTTCTGCTGTCAATATCAGGCCTGCGTAGAGGATGCCTGTGAACGGCCTGCCTTCCATGACCATTGCTTTTGCGACCGGCTTAAGGATGTTCTCGACTCCGCTTGTGACAGCATCAACGGGAATCTGCGGCACCGGAGAATAGGCGCCCATTCCGCCGGTATTCGGTCCTTTGTCTCCATCGTATGCCCGTTTATGATCCTGCGCAATGACCATGGGGTATACGTTCTCCTCTTTCACGAAAGCCATAAGCGAAAATTCCTCGCCCGCTAAAAACTCCTCGATCACCACCTGCGATGATGACTCCCCGAAGCGGTTCTCGACAAGCATTTCCTCAAGCGCCAGATCCGCCTCTTCTTCGGTTTCCGCAATGATGACCCCTTTGCCGGCGGCGAGCCCGTCCGCCTTGATGACAATCGGTGTCCCTTTTTCTTGCACATACGCCCTCGCCAGCCCGTAATCGGTGAAGACTGCATGGCCAGCCGTCGGTATATCGTATTTATTCATCAGTTCCTTCGCAAACGCTTTGCTTCCTTCGATCATGGCCGCATTGCTTTTCGGCCCGAAAATCGCAAGACCCGCCTCCTCGAACTCATCACAGATTCCGGCTGCAAGCGGCACTTCAGGTCCGACGATTGTTAAAGCGATCGCTTCTTCCTTAGCAAAGGCAATCAGATTGGCGAAGTCTGTCTCGCCGATAGGGACAAGCGCAGCATCTTTTGCCATGCCGGCATTCCCAGGTGCGCAAAACACCTCCGTGACAAGCGGGCTTCGTTTCAATTTTTTGCAGATGGCGTGCTCCCTGCCGCCTGAACCGACAACCAATACTTTCATGACGTCACCCTCCGCCTCATTTTCATTTAATGTTTAAAATGGCGGACACCGGTGAAGACCATCGCGATTCCGTGTTTGTCTGCCGCCTTGATCGAATCTTCGTCTTTAATCGAGCCTCCTGGCTGAATAATCGCCTTGATGCCGGCTTTCGCAGCTTCCTCAACCGTATCACCCATCGGGAAGAAAGCATCGGATGCCAGCACCGCACCATCTGCTTTCGTTCCTGCCTGCTCAATAGCGATTTTTGCTGCGCCAACCCGGTTCATCTGCCCTGCACCGACGCCGAGTGTCTTTTCATCGTCCGCAATCACAATTGCATTGGATTTCACATGCTTGACGATGTTCCATGCGAATTTCAATGCAGCCCATTCCTCATTGGAAGGCTTTCTTTCGGTAGGGACTGTGAATGAGGCCTCGTCAAGCGGAAGAGCATCTTCATCCTGAATAAGCAGCCCGCCCTTTACGGAGGTGAGCATGCTTTCTTTTTCCTTGTCCTCTTGAAATGGGATTTCCAGCAAGCGGAGGTTCTTTTTCTCTGTCAACAGCCCGAGCGCATCGTCTGTAAAGCCAGGAGCGATGATGATCTCTAAAAATATTTCCTTCAGCTTCTCTGCCGTCTCTTTGTCGACTTCCCGGTTGAGCGCGATGATGCCGCCGAAAATCGAGACGGGATCCGCTTCATATGCTTTCTGGAAAGCAGCAGCTGCCGTCTTTCCCGTTCCGACACCGCAAGGATTCATATGCTTGACGGCCACGGCTGCCGGGTCTTTGAATTCTCCTGCAATTTGCAGCGCTGTATTCGCATCGCGGATATTATTATAGGATAATTCTTTCCCATGCAGCTGCTTCGCTTTTGCAATCGAAAAGCTGGAGGAAAGCGGGCGCTCGTAGAAGGCCGCATGCTGATGCGGGTTTTCCCCGTATCGCAAGTTTTGCTTTAAATCGTATGTAAATGTTAATTGTTCCGGGAACTCTTCTCCGGATTTCTCTGTCAGATACCCGGCAATCAGTGCATCATAGGCTGCAGTATGGCGGAATACTTTTGCCGCAAGCCTTTGCTTTGTCGGCCGTGATACTTCTCCCTCCTCATCCAGTTCAGCAAGAACCGTGCCGTAATCTTCACTGTCGATCAATACCGTTACATACTCGTGGTTTTTCGCTGACGCCCTAAGCATGGCCGGACCGCCAATGTCGATGTTCTCAATCGCTTCATCAAAAGAGACATCGGGCTTCGAAATTGTTTTTTTGAACGGATAAAGATTAACGCAGACGATGTCAATTGGCGTAATCCCTTGCTCGGCAAGCTGTTGTGCATGACCCGGTTCATCGCGTTTCGCCAGCAATCCCCCGTGAATAAACGGATGCAAGGTTTTCACCCGTCCTTCCAAAATCTCAGGAAATCCGGTCACTTCGTCAACAGCCGTCACGCTGAGGCCCTGTTCCTCCAAAAGTTTTTTTGTTCCGCCTGTCGACAGAATTTCAAATCCCCGTTCCGCCAACGCTTTGGCAAATTCGGCAACACCTGTTTTATCTGATACGCTGATGAGCGCTCTTTTCATTTTGTCCCCTCCTTGATTTCTTCACCTGCAAACAGTTTTTCCAGAACGGCTGGGTAAAACTGATGTTCAATCGCATGGATTTTCTGGTAGATGTCTTCCTCCCTGTCATGGGGGCTGATGGAGAGCTCCTGCTGGGCGATGATCGGCCCGGTGTCCATACCGGCATCGACGAAATGGATGGTTACGCCCGTCTTATCCGACCCTGCCCGGATCGCCTGCCCGACGGCATCCTTTCCCGGGTAGTCGGGCAATAGCGATGGATGGATATTGATGATTCGATTTTTGTAAGCTGCAAGCAATGTCGGGCCGATCAGCCGCATATACCCCGCAAGGATGATCCAATCCACTTGGCGTGCTTTTAATTCATCGGCAAGCATTCTCTCAAACTGCGCTTTTGCGGGATAGGATTTCGGGTCGAAGACAATCGTTTCAATTCCCCTTGCTTCCGATTTTCCGATCACCGCCGCACCCGGGCGGTCGCAGACGAGGACAACGATCTCTGCTTGCAGGCTGCCGCTCTCCGCCGCTTTTGCAAGGGCCTCGAAATTGCTGCCGGTTCCGGATGCGAAGATTGCCAGACGCTTCATCGCGTCCTCTCCTTCGGAACAATTGTGACGCCTTCACCTTTTACAACGGATCCAATCCGGTAAGCAGTCTCGCCTTGTTCCGAAAAGAAGGTGAGAATGGCTTCGGCATCCTGTTCATCAACGGAAAGGATGAAGCCGATTCCCATATTGAAAACATGATACATTTCCTCTTTTTTAAGTTTTCCGTATTTTTCAAGCACGTTGAATACCGGCAATTCCGGCCACGATCCTTCTTCCACCTGGGCACCGAGTCCGTCGGGAAGCATCCGCGGAATGTTTTCATGAAAGCCGCCGCCCGTTATATGTGCCATCCCGTTAACACTGAATTTGTCCAGTGCCGCAAGGACAGGCTTCACATAGATCTTCGTCGGAATCAGCAGCTCCTCCCCGAGCGTCTTCTCCAGTTCAGGCAGTTCATCATCAAGCGACAATCCGCTGTCTTCCAAAAAGACCTTTCGCACGAGTGAGTAGCCGTTCGAGTGAATGCCGCTCGACGCGAGGCCAATCAGGACATTCCCTTCCCGTATAGAGCCTCCCGTGATCAAGCTGCCCTTTTCACAGGCGCCGACAGCAAATCCGGCCAGGTCGTATTCTTCTTCTTCATACAGTCCCGGCATTTCCGCCGTCTCTCCGCCGATCAAAGCACAGCCGGCCGCCTCACAGCCGTCTGCAATGCCAGAAACGATTTCCTCAATCTTGTCGGGCACCGCTTTTCCGAGGGCTACATAGTCAAGAAAATATAACGGCTCCGCTCCCTGGACGACGATATCGTTGACACACATGGCAACGCAGTCAATTCCGATTGTATCATGGCGTCCGGCCATGAACGCCAGCTTCAGCTTGGTGCCCACTCCATCTGTTCCCGAGACAAGTACAGGCTCACGCAAGCCCAATGCCGACAGATCGAAGACGCCGCCAAAGCTGCCAAGCCCGCCCCATACACCGGGCCGCTCTGTCCGTTTCGCATGCTTTTTGATTTTCTCAACCGCTTCGTAGCCAGCCTCAATGTCGACTCCGGCATTCCGATAGGCATTCGCCATTTCCGCTCTCTCCTGTTCCTCGTTTAGTAGATTTTCTCTTTCTGGTAGGGAAGAACCGTGTCCGGATAGATTTCGGTCGGATATTCCCCTGAAAAGCAGGCCATGCATTGGCCGCAGCTCTCTCCGTATCCATGCCTGCCGATCGCTTCAAGCGTTCCTTCTGCGCTGAGAAATGTGAGCGAATCGGCCCCGATGATTTCACGGATCTCCTCGACACTATGGTTAGAAGCGATCAACTCTTCATGCGTCGAAACATCAATGCCATAAAAGCAGGGATTGATCATTGGCGGAGAGGAAATGCAGACATGGACTTCAGCAGCCCCGGCTTCCTTAAGCATCGAGACAATCCTTTTCGACGTCGTACCCCTCACAATCGAATCGTCGATCATGATGACCCGCTTGCCTTCTACAACCTTCCTCACCGGCGAGAGTTTCATTTTGACCCCTTGCTCCCGCAATTCCTGTGACGGCTTGATGAAGGTTCGGCCGACATAGCGGTTTTTGATCAAACCGAGCTCATAAGGGATCCCTGCCGCTTCGGCATAGCCGATTGCAGCGGAAATACTTGAATCGGGCACGCCCGTCACCACATCGCCTTCCACTTTTGCTTCGTATGCAAGCCGCTTTCCGAGATTTTTCCTTGCCGTATGGATATTGATTCCTTGGATGTCGCTGTCCGGACGAGAAAAGTAGATGTATTCCATCGTGCACATCGTCCTTTTTCCCGTCAATGTAAACCGATCCGCCTCAAGCCCATCGTCCGTGATGATGATCAGCTCTCCCGGTTCCACATCCCGTACAAACTCAGCTCCGATCAAATCAAATGCACAAGTCTCGGAAGAAACACACCATGCATCCCCGACTTTCCCGATCGACAACGGCCGGATCCCGTTCGGATCAAGGGCAATCACGAGTTCATGCTCGGTCATCAGCAAAAAGGCGTACGCCCCTT
Organism: Lederbergia sp. B243.17; assembly: GCF_057657925.1. Taxonomy (NCBI): domain Bacteria; kingdom Bacillati; phylum Bacillota; class Bacilli; order Caryophanales; family Bacillaceae; genus Lederbergia; species Lederbergia sp. B243.17. The sequence goes on along the minus strand of NZ_JBWBKF010000084.1, from coordinate 7,700 downwards.
TGATCATCGACAGCGCATTTTTCACCTTATCCTTAAGCGCCACATACCCGCTCCGCTTGATTAAATGGGCGATCACTTCCGTATCGGTGTTCGTCTGGAAGATACTTCCCTGTGTTTCAAGCATATGCTTCAAGTCATTTGCATTGGTGAGGTTTCCGTTATGGGCAAGAGCCAGGCTCCCGCTTTGGGAGTGGAAAAGAAGGGGCTGGACGTTTTCAAGTCCTGCCGTGTCCGCGCCGCCGTATTTCACATGCCCGATAGCCCCGCGGCCCGTAAGTCCATGAAGCTTCTTTTCGTCGAACACCTCATTGACCAGTCCTTCCCCGCGGATACCGTGCAGCCTCTCGCCATCCGTTGTGACGATGCCTGCCCCTTCCTGGCCCCGGTGCTGCAGGCTATGCAGACCGTAATAGGTGATTTGTGCCGCCTCAGGGTGATTCCAGATGCCAAAAACGCCGCATTCCTCGTTCAGCCCTTTGATGTCAGCAAACATGGAATGGCTCCTCTCCAAGTCGATTCCAATTCCTCAACCTTGCAATCAATCACTTTTTCGCTGCCTGCTTGAATCTGCAATTTCCCATCATCCGTCACTGTGCCGATTTGAACGGCATCCCCGGCAATGGCTTCGAAGGATTCTTTCTGCTCTTTTTTTATGGACAGGATGAACCTTGATTGGGATTCCGAGTAGAGAGCGGATACCGTATCGCCGGTTAATGTTATATCGGCGCCTAGCCCCGGTGTGCCAAAACAGCATTCAGCAAGTGCGACCGCAGTGCCGCCTTCTGCAACATCATGCGCAGAAGCGATAATTCCTTCCCTGATAGCCGAAAGCACCTGTCGTTGGCGTGCCGCTTCCGTCTCCAAATCGATGAAAGGAGCTTTGCCGAATATTTTTCCATAGACAAGCTTTTGCAGCTCGCTGCCGCCGAATTCAGGTTTTGTCTCACCCAGCAGATAAATAAGGTCTCCTGGCTGTTTGAAAACTTGTGTGACTGAAGCCTTTACATCCTGCATAAGGCCGACCATGCCGATGATCGGCGTGGGGTAGATCGGCTTTCCGCCCTTTTCGTTATAGAGGGAAACATTCCCGCTGATGACAGGCGTGCCGAGCGTACGGCAAGCGTCGCTGATCCCCTTTGCCGACTTCTCGATTTGCCAGTAAATTTCCGGCTTGTCAGGGCTGCCGAAATTCAAGCCGTCTGTAATGGCAAGCGGCTCGGCACCAGAGCAGACGATGTTTCTTGCCGCCTCAGCCACCGCAATTTTCCCGCCCATTTCCGGATCAAGGTATATATAGCGCGAGTTGCAATCCGTTGTGATCGCAATCGCCTTGTTTGTCCCCTCAATACGCACAACGGCTGCATCCGACCCCGGGCTGACAACGGTATTGGCGCCGACTTGATAATCAAATTGGCTGTATACCCATTCCTTCGAGGCGATAGTCGGCTGGGAAAGCAGACTTTTCAATGTTGCTTCCAGATCGGCGACCTCCGGGACTGTTTCTTCCATACTCTGAAACTCGTTAAAATACGCCGGCACCTCTGATTTCTTGTAATAGACTGGCGCATCTTCCGCCAAAGCATACGCCGGCACCTCAGCAGCTACTTCCCCTTTATGGAGAAGGCGCAGCATTTTATCATCCGTCACTTTTCCGACTGCTACCGCTTCTAAACCATATTTGGCGAACAGGTCGATCACTTCCTGCTCATGCCCTTTTTGAATGACGAGCAGCATCCGCTCCTGTGATTCGGACAGCATCATTTCATACGGTGTCATTTCCGCTTCACGCTGGGGAATCAAGTCCAGATCCATTTCAATTCCTGATCCCGCTTTGCTTGCCATTTCTGCTGAAGAGCTGGTCAGGCCGGCAGCTCCCATGTCCTGGATACCAATCAATATATCCGTCTTCACAAGTTCCAGGCAAGCTTCCATCAGCCTTTTTTCGGTAAAAGAATCTCCCGCTTGGACGGCGGCCCTGTTGCTACTTTCTCCTTGCGATAAGTCGACGGATGAAAATGTCGCCCCGTGGATGCCGTCCCTTCCTGTTGCAGCTCCCGCATACATGACCGTATTGCCGAGTCCTTTCGCCTGACCCTTCTGCATGTCCTCATGGTTGATGAGGCCGACCACCATGGCGTTGACGAGCGGGTTGAATTCGTGTGCCGGGTCGAACTGGATTTCTCCGCCGACAGTCGGAATGCCGAGCCCGTTGCCATAATCGGCAATACCGGCTACCGCCTGCTCAAGCAAATACTTCACCCGCGGTGTTTTCAGTTCGCCGAAACGGAGAGAATTCATCGATGCAATCGGACGGGCGCCCATCGAGAATACATCGCGGACAATGCCTCCGACGCCTGTCGCCGCCCCTTCATAAGGCTCAATCGCGGAAGGGGAGTTATGGCTTTCAATTTTAAACACAACCGCCTGGCCGTCGCCAATATCAACAATGCCCGCTCCTTCCCCGGGTCCTTGGAGAACCTGCGGCCCTTCAGTCGGGAAGGTTTTCAAAATCGGTTTGGAACTCTTGTAGCTGCAATGCTCTGACCACATGACGGAGAACAAGCCCGTCTCCGTATAATTCGGCGTACGCCCGAGCATTTTTTCAGCAAGCAAAAATTCTTCATCCGTTAGTCCCATGTCCCGGTAAAGCTTCTGTTCCTTGATCTGCTGTGGTTTTGGCTCAAGCGTTTGCAGCATGCAATCCCCTCCATTGATTCACGATTGATTTTAAAAGTTCCAGCCCATCGGTGGTGCCAAAAAGTGGATCTGCCGCTCTTTCAGGATGCGGCATCAACCCAAGAACATTGCCGGCACAATTAGAAATTCCTGCAATATTGAAAATACTGCCGTTAGGATTTGCCCCTGCATATGTAAAAAGGATCTGGTTATTTCTTTTCAATTCCGAAAGCGTTTGATCATCGCAGTAGTACTGCCCTTTCCCATGCGCAATCGGCATTCTGATCGTCCTTTTTCCGGCAAAACCGGAAGTGAACATCGTTTCCGTGTTTTCAACAGTAAGCTCAACAGGCTTGCAAATAAATTTCAATCCATCATTAATGAACAGCGTACCTGGAAGGAGACCGGCTTCCAGTAAAATCTGGAAGCCGTTTCCGATCCCAATAACCGGCTTGCCTGCGTCCGCCGCCTTGCGGACTTCAGCCATAATCTTTTGCCGTGCTGCGATGGCCCCCGGGCGGACTGCATCCCCATAGGAGGTACCGCCGGGCAGAATCACCGCGTCAAATCCATCTATCGTCTCTGCAGTATGCGGAACGAGGCTCGCTTCTTCCCCGAGCTCCTGCACAATTGCCCGGTGCGTGTCCTTTCCGCAGCTTGTTCCCGGAAACTCGATAATCGCAAACTTCATAGGGCCACAACCTCCCCAATTTCAAACCGGTACTCTTCAACCTCTTCGTTCACAAGCAATCGGCGGCACATTTCATCCACCTGTTCTTCCACATTGCCCGCTCCCTCTTCAAAAGAAAGCTCAATATATTTGCCGAAACGCACATCATTCAGATTGCTGTATTCCATTGCCTTCAATGCATCCAATGCTGCTTTCCCCTGCGGATCAATAACACTTTCTTTTAATGTAACGAATACCTTCACTTTTATCATCGGTTGTGGCCCCTCTCCTATTTGGCTATAAAAAGATTAACGCAATCCCAAACGCCCAAAGATCAAGTCGACATTTTTCAAGTGATACGAGTAATCAAAACAAGCAGCAATTTCATTCGGGGAGAGCAAGCTGCGGACAGTTTTATCCTGTTCAATCAGCTCTTTGAAGGACACCTGGTTTTCCCACGCCTCCATCGCCCTCGGCTGAACGGTGTCGTACGCCTTTTCCCGCGTCATCCCTTTTTCGATCAAGGCAAGCAGCACTTGCTGCGAGAAGATGAGGCCTAGCGTCCGGTCCATATTCCTCTTCATGTTTTCAGGGAATACCGTCAGATTTTTAACGACGTTTCCGAATCGGTTCAGCATATAGTTCAGCGCAGTCGTCGCATCCGGCAAGATGATCCGTTCTGCAGAGGAATGGGAAATGTCCCGTTCATGCCAAAGCGGCACGTTCTCATAGGCGGTCATCATGTAGCCGCGGAGGACCCGCGCCATGCCTGTCATATTTTCAGATGCAATCGGATTGCGCTTATGCGGCATCGCTGAAGAGCCTTTTTGTCCTTTAGCAAAAAACTCTTCCACCTCCCGCGTCTCGCTTTTTTGCAGGCCGCGGATTTCCACAGCAAATTTTTCAATTGATGTCGCAATCAATGACAGAACACTCATATATGCCGCATGGCGGTCACGCTGCAGCGTCTGAGTAGAAATTGGGGCCGGCTGAAGACCGAGCTTTTCACACACATATTGCTCTACGAACGGATCGATATTTGCATACGTTCCGACAGCTCCCGATAGTTTCCCGAATTCGACGCCTGCTGCCGCCGCATTGAAACGCTCTAGATTGCGCTTCATCTCCTCATGCCAAAGCGCCAGCTTCAAGCCAAATGTTGTCGGCTCGGCATGGACGCCATGCGTACGCCCCATCATTACCGTATCTTTATGCTCAATCGCCTTATTGCGCAAAATCTCGATAAACCGTTCAATATCATGGCGGATGATTTCATTCGCCTGCTTTAAAACAAAGGAGAGCGCGGTATCGACTACATCCGTGGATGTTAGACCATAATGGACCCATTTCCGCTCTTCCCCGAGTGTTTCCGACACGGCTCTTGTAAATGCGACAACGTCATGACGGGTCTCTTCCTCTATTTCTTTAATCCGATTTACATCGAAGGATGCATGTTTCCGAAGGCATATCACATCTTCCTTCGGGATCACTCCAAGTTCTGCCCAAGCCTCACAGGCAAGGATTTCCACCTCCAGCCATGCGTTAAAGCGATTTTCCTCCGACCAGATCTTGGCCATTTCCGGCCTAGTATACCGTTCTATCATAGAAATCCCTCACTTTTCAATTGCTACTCCAAACACCGCTCTCTGCTGCTTTTTTCAGAGCAAAGTCTGGATCTTCCGCCAAAATGGTGACATGGCCCATCTTCCGGTTGTGCTTGGCTTCCGCCTTCCCATATAAATGAACCGTCCAATCGGGATAGTGGGGAATGCTTTTGACGACTCCGTCCAAATGCTGGCCGAGAATGTTTACCATCAAAGCCGGCTTCTCCGATTCAATCGGCTGAAGCGGCCAGCCGCAGATTGCACGGATATGCTGCCCGAATTGGGAAACATTGCACCCTTCAATCGTATAATGCCCAGAATTATGCGGGCGCGGCGCCAATTCATTCACGAACAATTCTCCGTCGGCTGTCAAGAACAGTTCAACAGCAAGCGTTCCGACAACTTGCAGGGCCGAAACGATCTTTTCCGCCAAGGAAACAGCATCCTCTTTTATTTTCCGGGAAATACGAGCCGGAGCTACTGTCGTATGGAGGATATTGTTGACATGGATATTTTCCGCAATCGGAAAGACAGCCGTTTCCCCGTCTATCCCCCTTGTAATGATAACAGAAATCTCTTTTTCAAACTCCTGCCATTTCTCAAGTACGCACGGACCTCTTTCAAGCAGGGCCAGGGCACCCTCTACAGCTTTTTCCGAGCGGATGACAGCCTGCCCTTTCCCATCATATCCTCCCGTCGCTGTCTTTAAAACAGAGGGATAACCAAGTTCCTGAAGGGCTTCATCAAGCTCTTTATCCAATTGTATAACCCGGTAGGGAACGACCGCTGCCCCTGCATCCGTAATTGCCTTTTTCTCGAAAATTCGGTTCTGGGTAATCCGAATCAGTTCGGCCCCTTGTGGTACGTAGGCATCCTCCGTTATCTTCTTTAATGCCTCATAATCTATGTTTTCAAATTCATATGTAAGAACGTCGCTTTTCTCAGCCAGTTTCCGAAGACTCTCCCGATCATCATAAGGGGCAGTGATCTGCAGGTCTGCAACCTGTCCTGCGGGTGAATCCGGCGCGGGATCTAGGATTGCAATCCGATAGCCTGCTTCTCTAGCAGAGAGGGCCATCATCCTTCCAAGCTGGCCGCCGCCGATGATGCCGATCGTCTTCCCCGGTTCGATGAATGTTTTAGCCAAGTTGATCACTGCTTTCCAATACAGTCTTTTCCAAACGCGTCCGCCGCTCTTCCAGCCGTTCCGATAAAACAGTATCGTCTGTCGCAAGCATCGCTGCTGCAAGCAGACCAGCATTCGCCGCCCCGGCTTTGCCGATGGCGACCGTTGCGACCGGAACACCTCCAGGCATCTGCACGATCGAAAGCAAGGAATCGAGCCCTTTTAGCGACTTGGACTCCACCGGCACCCCGATCACCGGAACGAGCGTCTTGGCTGCCACCATACCAGGCAGATGAGCCGCCCCGCCAGCCCCTGCAATAATCACCTTCAGCCCACGTTCCTTCGCTGTTTCCGCATAGGAAAACATCAAGTCCGGTGTCCGGTGTGCAGAAACCACTTTCTTTTCATATGGTATCTGCAGCTCTTCCAATATGTCACATGCATGTTTCATCGTTTCCCAATCAGATGTGCTTCCCATGATGACGCCAACCTTTACCATCCCCACACCTCCTGAAAATAAAAAGGATAGACTGCCTCTGTCTATACAGAAAGCAGCCTATCCGGGACAAAAAAGCATATTTGAAAAAAGCACAAAATGCTTCCCAAATTCCACTTTCCCCATAGTCCGATCATTTACGGTAATCGGGTAGAAACGAATGGGCCGTATTCCCATCATATATGAGGTACCTTTTGATACCCCCATCTTAACAACCCCACTCCTTGAAGTCAAGGTAAAAATCGAACATTTTTGTTTCATAATTAATTATTGTTCGTGTTTTACTCCGTTTTCTCACCGACAAATACAATTTTTTGGATAACAGGGACTACATCTTTCCTGCCATTCTCCTTCACTTCCTTGAAAATCGGCTTCTCCATCCGGCGGACCGGATGAAATCCTTCCTGCTCCATTCGTTGCAGGCACTGATCAATCGTTTCGCCTTCCATTACTTCAAATTCCTTTTTCAATGTGATCACCTTATCATGTAGACTTTTTTGCTGGATTGGTGTTGGGGCCAATCCAGCTCTTTTAAGGGTACTTGGTTCAAAGGGCGATGTCCAGCGCGGGGCAGAAAGGGCGATTTATATCGTAAAGCGGGGAGCATGAATAAAGATGTAGTTGTGATTTTTTGTTTCGCGGGAAATTCTTCATGGATAGCAGGGAGATTGGTTTGTGCTTGCTATTAAGTAATTTTGCTTGTTAAAGAGGTGGCAGTTGCGGTTTATGATTGTTGAAGGAAATCACGGATTGTCCGTTAGATTGGGGAAATGGTCGATACTTTCGCTAGGAACGACATAAAGTGGCTAAGACGGTAGATAACTCTCTAAGGTGGTAGATAACTTTCCTGAGAGCGACATAATTTCGTGGAGGTGGTCGATATCTTTACTCGGGGCGATATATAGTTGCCGAGGCGGGGATATATTCTCCACTCCAGGAGGCGGCCAATGCAAAGAATGACACGATATTGAAGGTACTTGTTTACTTGCAGAGCTTAAGCGCGATTTATAAATGAAGGAAACCAAGGAACTGTCCGCGGATAGACGAAATGGTCGATACTTTCTCCAGGAACGACGTAAAATTGCTGAGGCGGTAGATAACTTCTCTAAGATGGTAGATAACTTTCCT